>CACOMK010000007.1 GCA_902628305.1 uncultured Pelagibacteraceae bacterium
CCAGTCTAAATATTTTTTAGCTTTTTTAATATCTAACTGCAAATTTTTTTGCTCATAATATTTGACTTTTTTATTGTATTTAATCTTTCCATTTCCCCAAAAAGAAATCATATATTCTACTATTTCTTTAACGCTTTTTATTGAATTATTTTTTGTTCCAAAATTCCAAGCATCAGAGAATTTTTTTGGATTTATAAATTGTTTCTTAGCTAATATTAAATATCCTCTCAAGGGTTCTAGTACATGTTGCCAAGGTCTATTAAAGTTTGGATTTCTTAAATATATTGACTTACCGTTTAAGAGGGATCTGATGCCATCAGGTATCAACCTATTAGCTGACCAATCGCCTCCACCTATAACATTTCCTGCTCTAGCACTAGAAATACCACACTTTCTTTTGTCTTTAAAAAAACTTTCTCGATATGCTCTAATAATTAATTCAGATGAGGATTTAGATGCACTATAAGGATCAATACCACCTAACACATCGTCTTCTTTATATCTTGTAAGTTTACCAACGTTTTCATAACATTTGTCTGATGTAATCATTACAACTGATTTAACAAATGCATAGTTTTTTGATGCCTCTAAAATGTTAAGCGTACCTCCAACATTTACATCAATTGTTTTATGTGGCTTAAGATAGGACTCAATAATCAAAGGTTGCGCAGCTAAATGAAAAATAATTGAAGGTTTAGATTTTAGTATAAATTTATCTAATCTCTTTTTATCTCTGATATCAAATATTCCTAACTTTATTTTTTTGTTAAGTTTTAATTGATAAAATAAATTTTTATTTTGATTAGGACTATAACCCGTTCCGTAAACTTTTGCTCCCATATGTAAAAGCCAACAACATAACCACGAACCTTTAAAACCTGTTGCTCCTGTAATAAGAACTTTTTTATTTTTATAAAAATTATTCATTTTTTCCATATTGAACCCTGCGTACTTAAAATTTTTTCTAAATCTATTTTGTCTCTAATTGTATCCATGCATTTCCAAAAATTCTCATGCTTAAAAGCTTTAAGATGATTGTCATTGCATAGATTTGTCATTGGTTCTTTTTCAAATAAAGTTTGATCATTATCGATATAATCAAAAACTTTTGAGTTCAATACAAAATATCCTCCGTTGATCCATCCAGCACTAGCTTGTGGTTTTTCCTCAAATTTAGTTACATCGTCTCCTTTAATTTCCAATTCGCCAAACCTTACTGGAGGGTGTACAGCTGTAACTGATGCAATCTTTTTATGTTTTAAATGAAATTGAATTAAACTATCTAAATTAATAGAACATAAACCATCTCCATAAGTCATAAAAAAATTTTCATTTTTATCAAAGTATGATCTTAATCTTAAAATTCTCCCACCTGTCATTGTATTTTCCCCAGTATCTATAACAGTCAAGTTCTTAAATTCTTTAGAATTTTTATAATATTCAGTTATCACATCTTTTTTATAACCTGCGGCAACTATAAATTCATCATACCCATAAGACTGATAAAAATTCATTATGTGACTAAGTATAGGCTTGTCTCCAATTTGAACCATTGGTTTGGGAATTTTATCTGTATACTCAGCTAATCTTGTCCCAAATCCACCAGCTAAAATTACTGTTTTCATATTTATTGATTTTAAAATATGTATATCGTAAAAATAGATACTTCATAAACAAAATCAACAAAATAGGGTATTTATAATGATTAAAGAAAATGATTTAGCACCTACCTTTAAACTATCTTCAACAAACAAAAAAGATTTTTCATTAAAAGACTCTCTAGGAAGTTTTGTAGTTTTATATTTTTATCCGAAAGATGATACGCCCGGATGTACTATTGAAACAGTAGATTTTAATAAATTATTGCCACAATTTAAGAAATTAAATTGTGAAATTTTAGGTATTTCCAAAGATACTTTAAAAAGTCACGATAAATTTAGAGAAAAATATAAAATCAAATTTGATTTATTAGCTGATGAAGAGTTGAAAGTTCTAAAAAAGTACAAGGTATGGGGGAAAAAAAAGTTTATGGGACGCGAATTTATGGGAATAAAAAGAACAACTTTTCTAATAGATAAAAAGGGCAAAATAATAAAAGTTTGGGAAAATGTTAAAGCAAAAGATCACGCTAAAGAGGTATTGAAAACACTCAGTAATTTAATAATAAAATAAAAAAGCCCCTTATTTCTAAGGGGCTTTAAACTAATGAGAGAGAATTATTTTTAGTCTCTTATTGCGTAGGCTCTTACACCTATTTCAGCAACATCTGTTCCAAGTTTTTCTGCACCAGAACTTATTCTTAAACCTATGGTAGCCTTCATAACTCTAAAAATTATATAAGATAGTACAAAACTAAATAAACAAACTGAAATTACTCCAGTAAATTGAGTTCCAAAATTTGTATCTGGGTTACTTATTGGAACTATAAGTGTTCCAAAAATTCCAGCAAACATATGTACTGGAATAGCACCAACAACATCGTCTAGATGTCTTGCTTCTAAAAACTTTGTACCAAAATACATAATAATAGCTCCAATTGCACCTATAACTATTGCAAGTAATGGTGATGGAGTCAAAGGCTCTGCAGTAATAGCAACTAGACCTGCAAGCGCTCCATTCAACATCATTATAATATCAGTTTTTCCACCTAACAATCTTGACACTACAGCTGCAGATACGGTGCCAGCCGCGCCAGCTAAGTGAGTATTAACTGCAATTTTACTAATTGCATTTACGTCGTCAAAAGTACCCATTGCTAATTGACTAAAACCATTAAAACCAAACCAACCAAACCAAAGTAAAAATGTACCAAGAGTTACTAAAGGTATACTTGAAGCAGCAAACGGTTCTAAAGTTTTAGGTTCTCCTGATTTAGTAAATCTTCCATCTCTAGCACCTAAAACCATAACACCGGCTAAAGCTGCTGCTCCACCACAAGCGTGAACTAAAGTAGACCCAGCAAAGTCAGAGAAACCAGAGGTTGATAGCCAACCTCCACCCCATTGCCATCCCATAGAAATTGGATAAATGAAACCAGACATTAAAAATGCAAAAATAAAAAATGGCCAAATCTTAATTCTTTCTGCTACAGCACCTGATACTATAGAAACAGTTGCACATACAAACATTGTTTGGAAAAACCAATCAGAATGATCTGAATATCCAGTATCCAGACTTATAGAATCACCCCACATTAAAAAAGATCCAATATATCCACCTTCGGGTATTCCGTAAGCCATATTGTATCCAAAAAAGAAAAACACAAGTGAACAAATGGCAAATTTACCTATATTTTTTGCTGCGATCGTCGAAACACTTTTTGTTGTTACAAGTCCGCTCTCTAACATGCAAAATCCAGCCGCCATAAAAGCTACCAAAACACCACCTATATAAAATCCAAGTGTATTGAAAATATATTGACCTTCTGGTGAAATAGTGGTCTCAGCATTCACCACTGTTGTAAAACTGATCATAGCGATAAATGATAATAAAATTAAATTTATTTTTTTATAAAATTTTTTCATAATTTCCTCCGTTATGAAGTGCTTATATTTTTTTAAAATTTTAATTAGAAACGTTTATATGGAAAATTGGCTATGCAGTTTTTGCATATAGAAACAGCCCTAGACGTGTTTTTTAAAAACGCTAGGACTGTTTAAATATTTTATCTATTGAATACTTCTTTTAAAGCTTTAGCTGGTAAGAATTTTACCTTTTGTGAAGCAGCGATTTGAATCTGCTCACCAGTTCTTGGGTTTCTTCCAACTCTTGCTTTTCTCTTAGCAACTTTGTACGTGCCAAATCCAGCAATTTTTACTGAGTCATCACCTTTTAGTGCATCTAAAATAGTGTTGGTAATTGTATCAAAAGTTCGCTCAGCATCTGCTTTACTCAAATTTAATGAGCCAGAAAGCTTAGCAATTAGTTGTTTTTTGTTCATTTTAGCTCCGGTTTTGTTGGTTAATATTTATACTTCTCATAAACGTTGATAAATCAAGCTTTTTTTTAGTATTTAGTTTTTTAATACACACAATATCTTGTAAAAACATAAATAAACGTTGGTTTTATTGATTTTTTTAACTTTTAAAAATGTGAATTATCTAAATAAACCTAGGTCTTTTAGATCGTTAAATGTGGTGAAAAACATCAATGATAGCAACAAAAACAATCCGATTCGAAAAAAACCTTCTTGAGTTTTTTGAGATAAAGGTCGTCCTAAAACTTTTTCAAATGCATAAAACATTAAATGTCCACCATCTAACATTGGTATTGGAAATAGATTAATAAGTCCTAAACTTATTGAAATATAGGCCATCATGCTAATGAATGCTAACACCCCAAACGTTGCAACTTGTCCAGAAATTTTTGCAATTCTAATTGGACCTCCTAACTGAGAAGTATCTGCTTTACCTAAAATCATTCCTCCGATGTATTTAAGAGAGGAAACGCTAACAAAATAAACTTCATAGCCCGCGTGATATAAAGCCTGAGCAGGTCCTAATTTAACATGGTTAACTTTATTATTGTAAGCCCCAAGCTTAATACCAACCATTCTTTTATTAATTTTATTTCCCAATCCATCGTCACCTTCAACTATATTTGGCTTAATTTTTAAAATTAATTCATCATAAGAACGCTTAACCTTAAAGTCTATAAAATCACCAGTAGACATGGTGATAAACTTAGAAACCTCCATAATACTTTTGACTTCATTACCATCTATTTCTAAAATTATATCCTCGGCCTTAAGCCCTCCTGCCATTGCTGGACTATCTTTTTGAACTTCATTAATGACTGCAGGAGTAAAATCTTTACCTATAAAAGTATAGATTGAGAAAAATATTACTAAAGCTAATAAAAAATTAGCTAACGGACCACCAAATACAATCAGAACTCTCTGATATAATGGTTTTAATATAAATAATTTTTCTCTTTCTTCCTCATTGTATTTTTCTAAAATTTCTTGATGATCTGATTGAGAATAAACATTCCTATCTCCAAAAAATTTTACATACCCACCTAAAGGGATTGCACATACTTTCCATCTCGTACCATTTGTGTCATTCCAGCCAAACAATTCTTTACCAAAACCTATTGAAAAATCTGTAACCCCTACTCCATATCTTCTAGCAAAATAATAGTGTCCATATTCATGAATAAATACAACTACTAAGATAAGGATTAAAAATGGAATTATATAACTAAGCATGATTTCAATATATTTAAATTTAAGATTTACTCAATAAACTAAATTGCCTTATTAATACATACTTTATTTTAGTTTAAATTTTGATTATTAATACTATATAATAACAAAATGCCTTCTTTTGACGTAATTAGTAAAATTAATTATCAAGAATTTGATAATGCTTTAGCTAACTGTTTAAGAGAAATTGGTAATCGATATGATTTTAAAGGGCTTCATATTTCAATTGAGCGAAAAGATAAATCTGTAACTACCAATGCACCTGATGAATTAAAATTAAGGCAAATAAATGAATTGTTACAAACCCATTTAGTTAGAAGAAAAGTAGATCCAAGAGTATTAGAGGTTAAAAGCTCTGAAGGAGCTTCTGGAGGATCAATTAGACAAGTAAGTGAATTAAAAGAAGGTATCAGTCAAGAAAATGCTAAAAAAGTTATTGCTGACATTAAAAAACTAAAACTAAAAATTCAAATCAAAATTCAAGGCGATGAATTAAGAGTAGATGGTAAAAAAAAAGATGATCTTCAAGAAGCTATGGCTGCAATCAAAGCAATTGATATTGGGCTACCAATAGACTTTGTAAACTTTAGAGATTAATACTCTCAAACTATCTATTGTATTTGGTAGAAAAAGATATAAGCAGACAATCAATTACTTAAAAATATATCTTTCCAAACATAATGAACTTCTCTGATCTTAATATCGAAAATAAACTAAAAAGATCAATCGAATTAGCTGATTTTAAAGTTCCAACACCTATTCAAAGTCAATCAATACCAATTAGCTTGAAAGGAAAAGATGTTTTAGGAACTGCCCAAACAGGAACTGGTAAAACTTTAGCTTTTACTATTCCAATGATTAATAAACTACTTAATGACAAACAAGCGATGGCATTAATTATTTGCCCAACAAGAGAACTTGCAACACAAGTAATGGAAACAGTTTTAAAGTTAAATATTAGAGAAATAGGGATTGGAAATGCTCTTCTAATTGGTGGTGAGAGTATGCAAAAACAACTAAGACAATTAAATAAAAGAGCAAGAATTATAGTTGGAACACCAGGAAGAATTAATGACCACATAGAGCGTAAAAGTTTAAATTTGTCAAAAGTAAATTACCTAGTTCTTGATGAAACTGATCGAATGTTAGATATGGGTTTTACCCCGCAAATTGAATTGATTTTAAAATTTGTGCCAAAGAAACATCAAACATTATTATTTTCGGCTACTTTACCTGAAAATATTTTAAAAATTTCACAAAAATATCTTAATAATCCTGAAAGAGTTTCAGTTGGATCTTTATCAACACCAATTGAAAAAATTAAACAAGAAACTTTTCAAATTACACCTGACAAAAAATATCATGAACTAATTAATCAGTTGGTTGAAAGGAGTGGTTCTATTTTGGTTTTTGTTAAAACTAAACATGGTGCTGATAAAATAGTTAAGCGATTAAAATATGATGGACATAAAGCTGATGCCATCCATGGAAATCTAAGACAAAGTAAAAGAGATCGTGTAATTAGAGGTTTTAGAAATGGTAATAATAGAATTTTAGTCGCAACTGATGTGGCCGCACGTGGATTAGATATACCGGTTATAAAACATGTGATTAATTATGATCTCCCACAAGTACCAGAAGATTATATTCATCGAATAGGTAGAACTGGTAGAGCTGGAAAAGATGGTTCAGCTTTAACCTTTTTAACTAACAACGATAGAAATATGTGGAGATCAATTCAAAAATTAATTGATCCAGACTTTAAAGTTAAAGAAGAGGCAAAACCAAACAACCAAAAAGGAAAAAAATTTAATAAAAAAAATAAATTTAAGAAGAAATTTTCAAGTTATAAATTTAATAAAAAGAAAAAATTTAAATCCTTTGAAAAGAAAAATAATAAAAGAAAATTTAAAAATAGAAAAAGACCTAAAAATTTTAAATTTAAGAAAAATAAACGTAAATAAGATTATACTTTTTGAATTAAAGAAGCGCTATTATTTGTAGGCTTGTTCACATCTTTTGATACTTCATAAAAAATTAAATTAGGAATTTTACGCTCCTTTAAAAATGCAGAACCTTGTAATTCTAAATTTAAATAACGAGTGATATCAGCTTGATTTAAAATAACTGGTTGTCTATGGTGAATTTCATTTATATTTTCTTTTGCTTCCTCTGTAATTAAGGAAAACTGATCGTTTTCAAAAATGCCAGCAAAAAAAATAGGATTTGTGTCTTCACGAGTAAAATAATATGGAGTTTTTTCTTTCTCTTCCCTTTTCCATTCATAAAAACCATCTGCTACAGCAACGCATCGGTTGTTTTTAATCAATTTTTTAAATGAAACCTTTTCATCAATAGTCTCTAACCTTGCATTAATTAAAGCTTTAAAATCTTTATCTTTAGCCCAACTAGGCACTAAACCCCATTGAAGATTTTCTAAAGTATTTCCATTTTTATATTTTTTTATTACAGGCAGTTTTTGATATGGATGAGCATTATAGTTTTCTGTATCTTCAACCTGAATTGCAGATTTAACTAATTTATTTGTTTTTGTTACAGGGTTTTTTACTACGTATCTTCCACACATTATATTGTTTGCTGTTTCATTAATTCTTCTATTTGCTTGATCATTATTTTTGGTGATCTCATAGCAGGATAAATTTCTTGCGCTTGTTCGTAACTTCTTATCGCTTTTTCATAATTTTTAAGCTGAATATTTACTAAACCCTGCCCTGCTAAAGCTCCAAAGTGTCTTTGTTCTAAGGCTAACACTTGATCTATATCATCTTGTGATTTTTGAAATTCTCCTAGCATATAAAGTACAGTTGCCCTTTTATTCCAAGCCTCAGCCCAATTTTGATCAAGATTAATAACTTCAGTAAAAATATCTTTTGCTTTTATATAGTTTTGATCTCTCACAAATTGAGAGCCCTCTTCTAATCTTGCAGTAAGTTTTTCATCTGTTGGATGAGTGCTCCATAAAGCCCAAATTTCTTGTTCAATTATAAAAGCTACTTTTGATTTATTTGCTTTTAACTCATTAAACAATTGGTTCAGTCTAGTATCCCTTTCGGTTGCTAAAGAGCTAACCTGCGAAAATAAATAAAACAAAATTACTAGGAATACCTTCTTCATAGTTAGATATTATCAAATATTAGAATTAGAGTCTTTGGTCTTAAGTGTCTTTGTTGTTATTTTTACAACTATAAAAAGAAATATCTTTTTCTTTTTCCTCTTGTTTTATATTGGTTGTGATTTCGTGAATAAGTTCGCCTGTTTTTCTAGTATAGACTGCAGACTCAGAATAATTCCTCTCTTTATCAAATGCTTGAATTAAGAATATATCCTTATTCGAAATTTTAACCTCTAAATCAATTTTATTAAAAAATTCTGATAAATTTTTAACATTTAGAACATCTGGTGTTTTAGACTCGATTATTAACTTATTAATATCTTTTCTTTTAATTTGATCTTTTGTGAAGGACTCAAAGTTGTGCTCTGAATTTTTTAAAATTACTTTTTCAAATTTACAATTTAAGTTCAAATCAGAATTTAGTGTAATATTCGTATTTTGAGCTTGAGCAAAACTAAAGCAACATAATAAGCTACATATTGATAGAAATATTTTCATTTAATTAATTATATTAATAATACTTTTTTTTATTGTTTCACTTAATTTAATTGTTCCATCTTTGTTGGGGTGTATACCGTCCTGTTGATTTAAACTTGGATTAAGTGCCACACCTTCAAGAAGAAATGGGATTAATGCTAAATTATATTTTTTTGATAAATTTGGATATATAGCATCAAACTCTTTTTTATATTTTTCCCCGTGAGTATCTGGCGCCACCATTCCAGCTAAAATAATTTTAATTTTTTTATTCTGAGCAATTTTTATTATTTGCTCCAAATTTTTTTCTGTTTCTTCTGGTTGAATTCCTCTGAGCATATCATTAGCTCCTAGTCCTAAAATAATTAAATCTATGCCTGGTTCAGATAAACTCCAATCAGCTATATTCAATCCACCTGATGATGTGCTTCCAGAGACACTTCCGTTAATGACTTTAATGTTTAAACCAGCCTGCTTAAGATTATTTTCTAAAACTATCGATAAATGATGTTCTTTAGGTAATCCGTATCCAGCCATCAAACTATCACCGAATAAAACAACCTTTTCTATTGCACTTGCATTTATGTGCACTAGAAAGAATATAAAAATTTTAATAAATATAGTTTTATTCATGAGTACTCTTCTTAAATTAAAAAAAATAAATCTCAAATACCAAACTGGTAAAGATAGTATCAGTGTTTTAAAGAATATTGATTTAAATATTAAGAAAAAAGAAACTGTTTCAGTAGTTGGAGAAAGTGGCTCAGGGAAAACAAGTTTAATAATGTTAATTGGGGGCTTAGAAAAACCAACCTCTGGTAAAATAATTTTTAATGATCAAGAAATAACAGGCCTTAGTGAAGACGAAGTATCGGAGATAAGAAAGAAAAATATTGGAATAATATTTCAGTCTTTTTATTTAATTCCTAATTACACAGCAGTTGAAAATGTTGCTTTAACTCTTGAACTTAATAATTTTAAAAATCCAGAAAAAGAAGCAAAAATTTTATTAGATCGATTTGGTTTGAAACATCGTTTTAATAATCTACCAAGTCAATTATCAGGTGGTGAACAGCAACGGGTTGCTATCGCTAGAGCAATTGCAATGAAACCAGAGCTAATCTTAGCAGATGAACCAACAGGAAACTTAGATACTGATAATTCTATCATGATTGCAAATATTTTATTTAAATATGTAAAAGAAGAAGGTTCTTCTTTAATCATGGTAACTCATGACCCTAAACTTGCTGACAAAGCCAAAAGGAAAATAAAAATTAAAGATGGAAAAATTAAATAATCCTTCAGAATTTAGTTTAATTTTAAAATATGCTTTAAAAGACTTAAGCAGGAATTATCATAAAATTTCTAGTATCATTGTTACACTATTTATAAGTCTTTTTATTTTAAGTGCTATTTTCACAATTGAAGATAGTCTTAAAAAAGAGCTAAATGATAATGCCAAAGCACTTTTAGGCGGAGATTTGGAGATTGATTATAATCGTAATCAAGGAAATTTAGATTTAGTCAACCAAGTAAAAGAATTTGCAACTGTTTCTCAAATGATTGAGTTCAGTACTATGCTTTCAACTACTTCAAGAGAAAAAAATAAATCATTATTTACGAGAATTAAAACTGTAGATGAAAAATATCCTTTATATGGAAATATAATTTATGAGCCAATTGGTGCTTACGAAAGAATGCAAAAAGAACCTAAAACTATCCTTATCAATGAAAGTTTATCAAAAACTCTAAATATTAAAATTAATGAAATAGTAAAAGTTCAAGATCAAAATTTTAAAGTAATTGGTATTATCAAATCAGTACCAGATGTAAGTGGATTTGTTGCATTTGGGGATTGGGCTTTGGCTGGAAAACAAACTTTAGAAATTTTAAAGCTTAATGGAATTGGAAGCTTTTTAAACTATGAATACAAAGTAAAATTTAATAAAAATGATAAGCCAGAAGAAATTGAACAACGAATTGAAGAAATCTTTAAAGATGATCAAAAAGTTAAACTTAGATATCCTGAAAATTCTGCAAGTGGTATAAAGAGAATTATTAATAATTTTTCTCAATTTTTATCCCTTGTATCTATCAGTGCAATGTTGATAGCAGGTATTGGCATAGCAAATACTTTGCTTTCTTTTATTAATAAAAATAACATGTCGATAGCTGTGCGAAAAGCGATTGGCTTTTATTCAGGTAATATTAAAACACTATATTACCTACAGTTATTTATATTATTATTTATCATCACCGTTGTCGCTTATGGATCGAGTTTTTTAATTGTACCAATTGCAGATAAATATTTATCTGATGGATTAGGATTAAATGTTTATCCGGTCTTTTCGTTAATTAATTTTGTTAAAATATTTTTAGTGGGATTATTGGTGCTTGTGATTTTTTCTATTCCAACAATTAGTTCTATAGATCAAGTAAAAGCGTCTAATTTATTTAGAAACGTATTCCAAAACCTTCAATTTTATTATTCTAAGAGATCGGTTGTTCTAAGCTTTGTTTTGTTATCTATCTTAATTTTATTATTCACTATTGGATCTGAACAACCTTCTTACAGTTTGGGTTACTTTGCTGCTTTTTTTGTTTGTTTAATTGTATTTTTCTTTCTTTCAAAATTAATCATTTTTTTTCTAAAAAAATTAAAAACAAGTCCAATAATTTCTTTAAAAGTTTCAATTAAAAATATCACTCAAACAAAAAGTATAACTCCTATTACGGTTATGTCTCTTGGTTTAGGGGTAACTTTATTATTAACTCTAGCTTTGGTTGGTACAAATTTTCAAAGAGAAATTGCTAAATCTATTCCTGATATCGCACCTGATTATTTCTTCGTGGGTATCCAAAAAGCAGAAAAAGAGAAATTTGAAAAAGGTATTTTAAATATGGATCCAAATGCATCAATTGAAATTGTACCAATGGTATCCTCTGGTATTGTAAAAATTAATGGTGTAGACCCTAATACATATATTAAACCAGATAATGATAGTTATTGGGTTATTGGTAGTGAACGAAGATCTTCTTGGGTAGAAAATATACCTGAAGATAATCCAATTTTAGAGGGTGAATGGTGGGATTTATCAAATCCTGACCAACTTCAAATATCCTTAGATGCAAAAATTGCTAGAGATTTTAATATTAAGCTAGGTGATATCTTTACTTTAAATATCTATGGCAGAGAAATTGAAGGTGAAATAATTAATTTCAGAGAAGTAGATTATAGAGATTTGAGCATTAACTTTGCAATGTTGTTTAACCCTCAATATGCAAATAACATACCTCATGAATATTTGGCCACTGCTAAATTTAATTCGAATAAATTTGATGAAACTGAAATGCTTGAAATCATGCCAAGTTTATCAATGATAAAAATTGCGGATTACCTGTCAAAAGTTACGGCTGTTTTGAATAAAGTATTTATTGCTGTTTCTTTAATTTCAACAGTTACGATTATTATAGGTTTAATCGTAATTTCCAGTGCTATTATGGTTCAAGGGAAAGTTAAAGAATACCAAAATTTAGTTTTTAAAATTTTAGGTTTTTCAAAAAAGCAAATTGTTTTTTCATCTTTAATAGAATTCATTATAATTTTTAAATCTGTAATTTTAATTGCAATATTCTTTTCAGTTATTGGTTCAAAATTTATAATGGAAAATATTTTTGATCTTGTGTGGAAGTTTGACTTAGAAGTTTTAATTTATTTAGCATTTTCAATTGGCTTTGTTACTTTAATGTTAATATTGCTCACTAACTTAAAATATCTAAATCCTAAAGTTTATCCTTTAATAAGAAATCAATAATTAGAATTTAGTAATTTTACCATCTATAGAAATTAGATTTAATTCTACTTTTAATTTTGGAAATTTTTTTTTTAATTTTTTTTTAATTTTAAGTAAGGACTCTTTATGAATTTTTTTTTCATTCAAAGGGTTAAATTCTTTTGTTCCATTAGCAATTTTTGCTGCACCACAATCTTTATGATTAATAACAATTAATTTTTCTATTTTATGTAATTGAATGGAAGCTTCTAAATTATCATAAAAAGTCTCATGCCATTGTTTAAATTTTTTATGTGTAACCCCAATAGCTGCACCTGCAATTGTAAAAGCACTATATTTTCCTATTAATTTTTTTTTCGCTAAATGATTATGAACTAAATGTTGAAATCTTGGATCTATACAAGACAAAACCATTGCTTTAAATTTTGATTTCTTCAATTTAATTCCACTTTAAACATAGCCTCATTTCTTCTATTCATTGGAAGGGTAAATGGACTGTCATATGTTGCTCTTATAGGTGGACTTATAATTGATATATTGTTTCTTTGTAATTCTATTTCTAAAATTTCTTTATGTTTAAGAAAATTTCCATCCGAAGCTCTTCCAGAGTATCTTAAAACTGCGTAGTACCCTCCTGCAATATTAATTATTTTTACGTCTTCCCTGGTTGGATTTGGTGCATTTTCTAAACTAAATTTAGAAGGTAAATAAAATTGCATACTCATATTTCCATTTTTCTCAATTTGAGTCACTGGTGTTGTCATTTTAATTTTCTCTTGAGTTTCGTTTCGGCCTGAAATGTAATTAAACAATTTTCTAAAATTATTGTCTGTTCCTGATGTTATCGTTTCTACTGCTAATCGATCAGAATATTTTCTAATCTCATATATTTCATTTTTAGAAACAATTTCATAATTTGCTTCATCGTAAGCCATAGCCTTAGAATAGGGTAAAATAAATAAAGTACAAAATATTATAAAATAAAGTTTAATTGTGTTCATTTTTATATAACTTTATATTCAAAATTTTGTGTGGTTTCATTAATTTGAATTAATTTTGCTCCATTTCTTTCATGAAAATTAGTAGCCATTTCTGTCAGTGGTGAAAGGGTTACCAATCTATTCAAATGATTAGATTTTTTAATCTTTTTGAACACTTCCTTAACAATTAATTTTCCCCCACCCTTTTTTTTGGACCAAACAGTATAAGCGATAGCTATTTGACCACCAGATTGATCTCTCATAGCAGTTTGTAGAAATGCATCTGTACTAAGTTTTTCTAACTCCTCGACACTTTTTGGGATTTCATTAGTATAAGCAAAACACATAACAGCATAAATTTCTTCTTTGTATTCAACTCCAAAAATTTTTCGTCCATATCCTGTTCTGAACTTGTTGTCTAATTCAGGTCTTACAGGATCTTCGTCTGTATTACATTCTTTAAGCTCAACAAGTTTTGCACCTTTAACCCAGCCAAAAAAATTACCAATATTTTTACTCAAAACTTGTCTATTTTTCCTTAGTCTAGCTTTAATTCTTGGATTTAATTTTTTTATCATAATTTAAAATATATATTTAAACATTTATTGAAAATTTAGTATGTGTAAAAAAATCATATTAGATAATCATATAAAAGCTTAGTGCTTGTTATAAAAATTAAACCGTATATAAAATTATAAAATAACTGTTCTTCAATAATTTTTAGCAACTTATATCCAATCAATATTCCTAATAATGCAACTGGAAATAATATTAGAGAATGCTTAAAAGAAACAAAATTAGTCATTGATAAATTAATATACAATGGAAGTTTGATTAAATTGATAAAGGTGAAAAAAAAAATTCTAGTACCAACATAGATTTCTTTTTTCATTCTTAAAGGGAGCAAATATAGACTTACTGGAGTTCCTCCAGCATGAACACAAAAGCTTGTAAAACCTGCAACTACTGAACATACACCACCTTTTAAAAAATTTTTTTCAGATTTTTTTTCTTTATTTTTTTTTAAAAAAAAATAATGACCTGCAAATAAGAAGCCCATTACTCCAATTATAAATTTTAATAATTCCTCTGAAAAATATGAAAAGGTTAAAGATCCTATAAATATACCAATTGCAGCGAAAGGAATCATTAATTTTAATGTTCCTAAATCAAATTCTTTTCTATATTTATAAACAGCAATAAAATCAGAAAATATTAAAATTGGTAAAATTATTCCTAAAGCTTGATTTAACGGCATTACTATTGTCATTAGAGGAACAGATATTAATGTCATAGAACCACCTAAACCTGACTTGGCAATTCCGTATAAAATTATAGCTGGAACAACTGTAAAAAAAAATAATAAATCTATTTCCATTTATTTAATGAATTTAATAATTTAGATCTTAGTAATTAAGTAGCAAAAGAATAATTGCAATTAGAGCAATAATTGAGCTAATAATAATATAATTAAGTTTAATATTGAATTTTTTTTCTACGAACTTAGCAATTTTTTCCCAAAATAAAACTATTAAAAAAATGATAATTGCTGGCAGGATATACTTAATCATTATTTAGTTATTATCATTAACATACACAGATACACCTCTTGTATTAATATCTACGTCAAATTTCTTATGTAATGGTGGAAATGCCCTCTGAGAACAATCTAACCTGTCACAGGTTCTGCATGATACACCTATTGGGATTTCTGTTTTTTTATCAGAAATGTCAAGATTTTCAGTATAAACAAACTCCTTAGCATATTTAGCCTCACACCCAAGTCCAATTGATAAAATACTTTTCGATTGTCCAAATCTACCTACGCCTTTTTCTACCGTCCTTGCAATACATACATATTTTTCTCCGTTTGTCATTTTGCTTACAGCTGCTTGAATAACACCCGGTCTTGTAAATGCAGAATACACATTCCATCTTGGACAGGCTCCACCATAACGAGGTATTTCAATACCTGATAAAGAAAATCTCTTTGAAATGTTGCCTGCAATATCAGTTCTCAACATATGAAATGGAATACCTGGTAAACTGGGATCTTGTAAACAAGTTACTCTGTGAGCTACCTGTTCAAATGATGTTGCAAATGTATTCTGTAAAAGTTCTAAATCATATTTTAATTTTTTACATTCATTATGAAAAAGTTTATAGGGCATCAAAATTGCTGCTCCGCAATAATTTAAAAGTGCAACTTGAGTTAATCTCTTAGATTCATCAGATGGAAAATTAAAATTAGATAAGTAATCTGAAATTATATTTATAGCACCCTCTTGTGCAATTTGAGCAGCTGCATGTAATTTTTTTGTTTCTAAAGAGTTATAGTCACTTAAAAGTAGTTCTTTTTTTGATTTGTTAAATATTTTTGAAAATGGTTTTCCTTCCTCAGGGATTACATCTCTAACAATTATTGAATACTCTTTTTTTAAATAATCGCAAAGAGCAATATACCTAGTTCGGTTGTTTTTTTGAACTTTATTGAATATACTATTTGCAAAGTCCTCTAACTTTGGAAAATAATTTTTATTTTCTTGGAGAAAATCAGAAATTACTTCTCCTGGAAAAGCTGCCTTTCTACTATCAATGATTTTACCAGAAATATTTTCAACTTTGTTTACTATTTCATGATCTTTTTGTTTAAAATTGTCTCCTAATTTTATTAATGCTCTTGCAATTTTAGGATTTGTACTTACTAAATCCTTAACTTCAGGTCCTAATATATCTAAATCCTCAAATAATTGATCATCTAAAAGTTCTGATATATTATTTTCTAAATTAATATCGCTCTTACTAGTAAGATCAGAAAGCTCAACCCTTAATTCTTTGCTAATTTTAATTAATAAGTCTCCATCAATTTTTCTTTTTCCACCTTCAATTAAATTTAAATAAGTAGGAGATATACCTAACTGTTCTGCAAATTTATTTGCCTGCAAACCTAATTGCCTTCTAAATGCTTTAATTTTTGGTCCTATTTTTAAATCTAACTTGTTTAAATTTTTTCCTTTTGAAAATTTTGAAATTGCTTTTTTAGAATTATTTAAATCTATACTTTTGTCATTTTTTAAATCTGAAAGTTCAATTCTTAATTCCTCACAAATTTTTAATAATAAATCTGCATCGATGTTCCTCTTTCCATTTTCTATTAAATTTAGATAACTTGGTGAAATTGATAATTGTTCAGCTAATTTGTTTGCTTGAAGACCAAGCTCTTTTCTAAATTTTTTAATATTCGCGCCAATTTGGGTGTTTATTTGCATTATTTTATAAAATTTGTAAATTTTGTAAATTTTAATTTACAAAAAATTAACTTAATTTACAAGTAAAATAGCTGTTTTTTGTAGATTTTGTAAATCTTGTAAATTATAAGATTTTTATGATTAATAAATTAAAAAACACTGAAAATGAAGCTCAAATCATCAAAAAAGAGGATTTAGACCATCACAACAATAGAGGAATCTATATGAGAGATGATCACTGTGATTGGGGTTCAAGTGGAATGAATGATCTTATCGAAACGTCTAACGATAATAATTAATTCCCTCCACTTAAGTCATTTTTCAAAAAAATTTAATTAATAGGATTACATTATGAGCGCAGAAAATATCTCATACGATTTAAAAAGATTTGCAGGAATAAAAAGAGATTATACACCGGAAGAAGTAGAGAGGTTAAAAGGTTCTATTAAAATAGAATATTCATTATGTAAATTACAATCACAAAAATTATGGAAATTGTTAAATACAGAAAATTATATCAATACACTAGGATCATTATCAGGGAACCAAGCTGTACAACATGCTAAAGCTGGTCTAAAGGCTATATATTTAAGTGGATGGCAAGTAGCAGCTGATGCAAATACAGCTGGAGAAATGTATCCTGACCAATCGTTATATCCTTATGATAGTGCACCTAAATTAGTTGAAACAATGAATAATTCATTAGTTAGAGCTGATCAGATTCAACATATGGAAATTAAAGATGGTGAAATGAATAAAGCAAATAAGGTTGATTATATGCTACCAATAATTGCAGATGGAGAAGCAGGTTTTGGTGGGCCATTAAATGTATTTGAATTAACTAAAAAATTTATTAGAGCAGGTGCTGCTGGAGTTCATTTTGAAGATCAATTAGCTAGTGAGAAAAAATGTGGTCATATGGGTGGTAAAGTTTTAGTACCAACTGGCACAATGGTAAAAAATTTAAAAGCAGCGAGACTAGCTGCTGATATAGCTGAAGTTCCATTAATAATATTAGCAAGGACAGATGCTAACGCAGCAAAATTAATTACCAATGATTTTGATGAAAATGATAAACCATTCTTAACAGGTGAAAGGTCTCCAGAAGGTTTCTTTTATGTAAAAGATGGTATTGAACAAGCTATATCTAGAGGTTTAGCTTACGCTCCATATGCTGATTTAATTTGGTGCGAAACTGCAACTCCGAACTTAGCTGAGGCTAAAAAATTTGCTGATGCTATACACGAAAAATTTCCTGGAAAACTCTTAGCATATAATTGTTCTCCTTCTTTCAATTGGAAAAAGCATTTAAATGATGATGAAATAGCATCATTCCAGCAAGAAATTGCAAAAATGGGTTATAAATTTCAATTTATTACTCTAGCAGGATTTCATACACAAAATATTGCTATATTTGAACTTGCTGAAAAATATAAAAAAGAAGGTATGGCTGCATATTCGAGAATTCAACAGCAAGAATTCTCTCGAGAAAAAGACGGTTATACGAGTGTTAAACACCAAAGAGAAGTTGGTACATCATATTTTGATGCAGTATCTAACACTATTAGCAGTGGACAAAGTTCTACTACCGCAATGTCAGGTTCAACAGAGTCAGAACAGTTTTAAAAAATATATCCCTCTCCATTTTTTATAGCCCTTAATTGGGCTATTTTTAAACTACGCTTTAATATTGTATCCTCTCTTCAGAAGATTAGTCACAAGTAGAATACAAATTACGAGAAATGACAACATTATCCCGACACTTATCCAAATATTAAAATCCGAAACTCCATAAAACGCATATCTAAGACCATTAATTAGATAAACCACAGGATTAAAATAAGTAACAATTTGCCAAAACTCAGGCAACATATCTAATGAATATAAACTACCACCCAAAAATACCATTGGTGTTATTACTAAAGATGGAATTATAGACATTTGTTCAAAATTTGAGCTCATTAAACCAATTAAAAATCCAAAAAGAGCAAATGTAAAAGATACAAGAACTAATAAAAATATCATTAAGACTGGGTACTTTACCTCTACTTCAACAAAAAATGTTGCTGTTATAAAAATCATAACACCAACTATTAACGTCTTAGTTGCACCAGCTCCAACAAATGCAAGTACTATTTCTAGTGTTGAAATTGGAGCCGCAAGAATTTCATAAATTGTTCCATTAAACTTAGGAAAAAAAATACCAAAAGATGTATTGCTTATTGATTGTGTTAGTAGAGTTAACATTAAAAGCCCAGGAACAATGTATGAGCCATAACTAATTCCATCTATTTTTTGAACATACCCTCCAATTACTGATCCAAATACGATAAAATAAAGTGAAGTGGATAAGACAGGTGATAATAATGATTGAGCCAAAGTTCTTCTAAAACGATCCATTTCATGAAGATAGATTGCTCTTAAAGCTATAGAATTAAATTTCATTATTTTCCTTTACTAATGAAACAAAAATTTTTTCTAAATTACTTTGCTCAGTTTTTAAATCTCTTAATTTTAAACCAGAATCTTTTATATCTTGCAAAAGATTAGTTATACCAGTTTGTTTCTCTCTTAAGTCATATTTATAATTAAGAGAAATATTATTATCTCCCAAAGTTAATTTATATTTATTTAATTTTTCAGGAATTTTTTTAATTTCTTCCTGTAACTCAACTGTTAATATTTTATTTCCCATTTTTTTTAACAATTTTTTTTTTTGTTCTACGATTATAATTTCACCTTGATTGATAACTCCTACTCTGTCTGCAATTGCCTCAGCTTCTTCAATATAATGAGTGGTTAAAATAATTGTAACACCTGTTTCTCTTAAGTCTTCTACTACTTTCCACATTTCTTTTCTCAATTCTACATCTACTCCTGCTGTTGGTTCGTCAAGAAACAGAATAGAGGGCTCATGCGATAATGCTTTAGCGATAAGGACCCTTCTTTTCATACCACCAGATAATTGTCTTAAACCTAAATCCTTTTTATCCCATAGGCTTAACTGTTTTAAAACCTTTTGAATATACAATGGGTCAGGTTTTTTTCCGTAAAGACCTCTAGAATAAGAAACATTATTAAATACTGTTTCAAATTGTTCTAACGTTAATTCTTGTGGAACTAAACCTATTCTTGATCGTGTTTCCCTGTAATCATTGATAATATCAAAATTTTCAACCGAAACTTTTCCTGATGATGGCTTTACAATTCCGCAAACAATACTAATTAAAGTTGTTTTGCCTGCACCATTTGGTCCAAGCATCGCAAAGATTTCACCTTTTTTTATATCTAGGTTAATATTTTTAAGCGCCTCAAATCCATTATCATATATTTTAGATAAATTATTAATACTTATTAGATTGTCAGACATTATAGATATTACGTATATAGAGACAATTTAGTAGATTACAATGAATATAAATTATCGTAATAACTTATAATTATGAAAAAATTTTTAATTTTCGTATTTTGTATATTTGCTTTTAGTTTAAATGCTGGAGCAAAAGAAACGACTTATAATAAAGAAGATTTTAATAAAGCCCTATCAGAAGGAAAGGTTGTAGTGATAAGCTCTTGGATTAAGTATTGCACATCATGCGCAAGCCAAATGAAAGTGTTAAAAAAAGCCAAAAACGATTTTGATAATATTGAATATTTTGCATTTGATGTAACAAATAAAGAAATTTCTAAATTTTTTAACGTTCAATATCAAACAACACTTTTGATTTTTAAAGACAATAAAGAAGTTTATAGAAGTATTGGTGAGACAACTAAAGAACTCATTTATGATGCTTTAAAATCCTCTATCTAATCGTATTTTTTTTTATTTTTAAAATTATTGTAGGCAAAAAAGTTGCAACAAGAAAAGATAAAAATAATAAAGATTGAGATATAAAAGGTGAAAATATATCTTTAGGAAAAAACACTCCCACTAATAAACTTTTGGAAAAATCTGGAAATGGAAACATTAACAATCCAGCAACTAAACCAACTATAATTGAAACATAAGCAGTTTTTTCATTTACCTTATTATAAAAGCTATAAAAAACAGTCACTACAAATGCACAACAAAATAAATCTGCTAATAAAAATAAATACAGAATATCAAATCCTTTTAAAGCAACGCCGAAAGCAATTACTGATAAAATTAAAATAAAATATTTAGATATTTTTAAATAATCTGTTTTTTTATTTAAGTTAAAGGTCGCTTTGCCATCAACTACAAATAAACTAGAAATAGCATTAACTAAAGTATCCACAGTTGAAATTGTTAATGCAAGTCCAAGAATAATTATCAGTAAGGATAAAATTTCTGTTTGTTCTTTTAATAATAAACTAAAAAAACCTAAATCAGGTCTGACAGATGGATCTATCGAAAATGAAATCATTCCAATAAAACCCATTAATAAAACTATTGGAATAATAATAAAAAAAGCAATTATCAAACCAGTTTTTAACGTTTGATAGTTCTTTGCTGCATAAACTCTTTGCCAATTTCCTTGATGAAATAAATTAGTTGCTGCAACTGCTATAAAAAAAGTTAATCCAGCAGTATATCCTGGAATATAATTTAAACTTAATAATTGAGGATTTTTTTCATTGATTAAAGAAAAAGAAAAATTATTTCCTGAAGATGTACTAATAATTGAAATCAAAATAAATAACAAAACACCAATTACAATCATTTGAATGTTATCAGTAAATATGGATGCTCTTAATCCGCCATAAAGTGTATAACTTAAAGTAGCTGCCAAGACTATTAATGCTGTAATCCATAATTCTGTTCCAGATATATAATTAATCAATAAGGCAACCGCCGTTACTTCTGCACAAAGAAAAATGAACATATAAAAGATTGTCATTAATAAAATTAACTTAAATAGACTTTTACCAAATTTTTTTCTAATAAACTCAACTAAAGAAGATCCTTTTGGAAATTCATTTCTAATTTTCTTTCCAAAAAAAATTAAAAAAATCATTGGAAAAGCTGTCCCTAATGCATAACCAATAACAGCACCCATTCCGCCCCACGTCGCAGCCGCAACTGGACCAAATAAAATCCAAGCTCCTAAAGCTGATGCTACAAGACTTGTAGAAAGTGAAAATAAGCCAATGTTTCTATTTGCAGTTAAATAATTATTAATTCCTTTGAATTTTTTAGAATGAAGAATTCCAACAAAAGCGAATACTAAACTAATTGCGATTAACAAAATTAAAGACGTTGATTGAGTTAAAAAATATGTTTTATTCATTTTATCCCTTTCTGAATTACCGGACAGGTTCTTAGGGTATGATCTCAGTCTGTTAAGACACCCCTTTACATAATACTTATATTATATTAATCCATATGCAAAGTAATTTAAATTTTATTTCTAAAATTATTTTTGACTCTTATGATTCATTATTTCAATCATGCATTGAGTAGCGTACTCTCTCCACTCAGACGAGGTTTTGTTTTTTAAGCTATCAAGATGATTTCTATTACTTTCAATATTATCTTTATGCTTTAATTTATCAGCTCCATTTAAGTTTTTCTCCATTTCAGACAAATTAGTTTCCATTGCCTTTATCCACTCGTTTCCAAGCTCAACACATTTTTGGTCATCTTTTTCATCACAAATTTGTTTAAAAAAACTAAAGATAACATCATCAGTATTTACTGAGGTATTCATTAATTATTGTTTACAGGCACCAATAGATTCTGGACCGCAAGTTTGTCCATTGGTCCAAGTTGCTCCAGTTAAATTAGCTCCATCAAAATTCGCATTGGTAATATTAGAAGATGTAAAGTTAGCTTCCATTAAATTAGAGTTTTGAAAATTTGCTTCTATTAAGGTTGCTCCCATAAAATCAACTCTAGTTAAGTTGGCTCCAGTAAAGTTAGTTTTTTCAAAATTTGCCCCGATAGAAACAGATTCATAGAGGTTAGCTCTTATAAAAGTAGACTCTGGAAAAGTTCCAAATGATAAATTTGAAGTCATCATAATACTTTTATCAAAGTTTACCTGAATAAAACTTGCAAAAGAAAGATTTGAATTTGGAAGATAACTTCCTTGTAAATCTTGAGAGTCTGAAAATCGACAATTAGAATAATCAACCCCTTCTGTTAAAGGATCATCACAAGCAGCATTTAAGTTTGATGATAATAAAAAACTAAATAAAATTATTATGAATATTTTTCTCATAATAAAAGTTAACAAATAAAATATGTCAAAACAATGGATGATTTAAACTAGGTGGTAAAGTTTATTATATGGCTTTTTACCATTTTTAAGCTCTTCACTAGCTTATTTTAATTTTGGTAAAACATTTGTAACGTTTATTTGGTACGATTAAGGTGCTAGGGAAATTTTTTTTATTTGGTGTATCAGGAAAATATTGTGTTTCTAGGCATATACCTTGGTAAGGAAATAATTTTTTTTTATAATTCAGGTTTTGTGCTGAATAAAGTTGAACACTAGGTAAATTAGAAAAAAAATCTACTTGGATATTACTATTATTATTTTTTAAAGTTCCAACTAAATTTCTAATATTTTTCTTAATAACAAATGTGGTATCAAAACCTTTAAATTTAATATTTAGCTTTTTATTTTTGAAATAATCTAATTTTTTTCCAATGTTTTCGAAATTTGAAAAATCGTAAATAGATTTTTTTACATTTTTAATTCTACCGGTTGGGATTAAATTTTTATTTATTTGAAGATATTTATATGAGTTTAATTTTAAATCGTGATTATAAATCATGTTTTTTTTATTTTGTTCTAAATTCCAATAACTATGATTTGTTAAATTAACATGGGTACTTTTATTGGATTTGTACTCATATTTAATTATCAGAAATTTATCTTTTAGTTGATAAGTACAGTTGACAACTAGATTTCCTGGAAAGCCTTGATCATTATCTTTTGAATGAATTTGATATACTATTTTATTTTTTGTTTGATTTAATTTTCTCCATGGGAGAATTGAGAAACCAACTTTACCACCATGAAGTATATTTTTTCCCTCATTTGCATTTAAATTAAATTTTTTATTCCCAATCTTAAATTTTGCATTAAAAATTCTACCTGCATACCTTCCACAAGTAGATCCAACACTTGGATGTTTATACCGATAGTTTTCTTTTGATCCTAAATTTAAAATTAAATTTATTTTCTTTTTCTTGTGATAGACTTCATAAAGACTAGCCCCGAAATTGAGAGTTTGAACTCTTAAAAATTTATTCTGAATTATAGAATTTTCAACTTTCACCTAGATCAAGTTATACCACCATCAACAATAAAGCTTTGTTTTGTGCATCCAGATGATTGATCTGATGCTAAAAACATTACCATTTGAGCAACATCATTTGGTTTTAATTGTCTTTTTAAAGCCTGGCTGTCTAAAATAAGTTTTTTGTACTTTGGTGTTAACCAATGTTTTATCTGTCTTTCAGTAGCTATAGATCCAGGTACCACTGAGTTAGTTCTGATATTATATTTTCCATATTCTTGTGCAAAGGATCTAGTCAAACCCACTACTGCAGATTTTGCGGTTTCATAAACAACTTTATCACCTTCACCTAGCATCCATGAAACTGAACTTAAATTTACAATTGAACCAGCTCTCATTTTTTTCATCGATTTAACCACAGCTTTTGCTGCAAAAAAATAATGTTTTAAATTGATTGCCATTCTGTTTTCCCAATATTTTTCATCTACCTGATCTGTAGTATGTCTATCATCATTGGCTGCGTTATTAATTAAAGCATTTATTGGGCCTTTTTTTGTAATGATATTTTTAATTATTTTTTCTAATTTATTAATATCTAATAAATTGCATTCGATGAAAGTTGGTGCTCTAAACTTATTTTTCTTAATTTTGTTTAAAAGTTTTTTAGTTTTTTTTAAATCAATATCTACAAAATAAACTTCACTTCCTTGTTCACAAAAATGTTCGACTATTGAAGCTCCAATACCTGAACCACCACCAGTAATAAATACTCTTTTATTTTTTAAATCAGAATATTTAACTTTCATTTTTATATTCTCTCCTCATTTTGAGCATCAAATAATGATATTTGAGTTAAATCAAAATATAATTTTGTCTCTTTTGCTAATTCAATTTTAATTGTTGAAGGAAATTTAGCTAAAATTTCTTGATTAGCGTAATCAAACGTCATTATTTGTTCGTGACCAATATATTCACTTAAATCTGCTCTTAAAGAAACCTCAAAATCACTTTCATTAGATTTTTTAAAGTAAATGTGTTCTGGTCTTATACCAAAGAAGACATCTTTATTATTTAAACTAGATTTATTTTTAAATTCATATCTTTTTACTGGAATTTCAAAATTAGATCCATTTGCTGTAAAAGACATTTCACCTGAATTTTCTTTTAAAATTCCCTTAATTAGATTCATTGAAGGTGATCCAATAAAGTCAGCCACAAAAGTGTTACTTGGTTTATTGTAAATATTTTCAGGTGTATCATTTTGCTGAATAACACCATGATTCATGATTGCAATTCTTGTTCCTAAACTCATCGCTTCGGTTTGATCATGAGTTACATAAACTACCGTTGTTTTTAATTGTTGATGAAGTTTTTTGATTTCTCTTCTCATTTCAACCCTTAACTTTGCATCTAGGTTAGATAAAGGTTCATCAAACAAAAATATTCTTGGCTCTCTTACAAGGGCTCTTCCAATTGCAACACGCTGTCTTTGACCTCCAGATAGTTGGGAAGGTTTTCTCTCTAATAGTTGATCAACTTGTAAAAATTTAGATACTTTTTCTAATTGTTCCTCTATTTTTTCTTTTGATGTTTTTGCCTGTTTAAGACCAAAGATCATGTTTTCTCTAACATTCATTGAAGGATATAAAGCATAAGATTGAAAAACCATTGCAATATTTCTATCTTTTGGCTCTACTTTACTTACATTATAATCATCAATGTAAACATTACCTTCATTTATTGTCTCTAAACCTGCAATAATATTTAATAAAGTAGATTTTCCACATCCTGAAGGTCCCAATAAAACTAGAAAATTTCCTTCATCTATTTCTAAATTAATTTTTCTTAAAACCTCTGTCGATCCAAAATTTTTTGATAATTCCTCAATTTTTAACGTTTTCATTTTTTATCCTTTCACCGCTCCTGAAGTTAATCCCCTAATAAAATATTTTCCAGCTAATACATAAACAATAAGTGTAGGTATACCTGCTATAATAGCTGAAGCCATATCTACGTTATATTCTTTAACACTTGTGCTTGATAGTACCATATTGTTCAAAGCGACTTGTATAGGTGCAGCTTCACCAAAAGAAAAAGTTGATCCAAATAAAAAATCATTCCAAATTTGTGTGAATTGCCAAATTATAGTTACAACAATAATTGGTGCTGATATAGGAAGTAAAATTCTAAAAAATATCTTAAAAAATCCTGCTCCATCAATCCTAGCTGCTTTTACTAACTCGGTTGGTATTGAAACATAAAAATTTCTAAAAAATAAAGTTGTAAACGGAATTCCATAAACTGTATGCACTAACACAAGGCCAATTACAGAATTTGAAATTCCTAAAACTCCAAGTGTTCTGGCCATAGGAAGAAGAATTGCTTGGTATGGAATAAAACAACCAAACAATAAAAAAAGGAAAACCCATTTGTCTCCCTTAAATCTCCATTTTGTCAAAACATAACCAGCCATAGCACCTATGAATGTTGAAAAGAATACTGCTGGCACTACCATCTTAATTGAATTCCAAAAATATGGTCTTAAAAAAGTGTCACCAGCTCCATACCCTCTACCTCCCCAGGCAACTGCCCAAGAATCAAGATTTAATCCACTTGGCCAACTTAAAAGTGTTCCTTGACGGATCTCCTCCATTGTTTTTAACGAAGTAACAACCATTACGTAAAGTGGAAAAATAAAATAAGAAGCAAAAATAATTAAAATAAAATATAAAAACCACCTTAAAAATATATTTGTATATTTAGATTTTTGTTCTAATTGCTGATAAGAAGAAGGTTTCAAACTATCTTGCATTTTCTCTCCTTAACTCAGAATACAAATATGGAATAATCACAGCTGCTACAGCCATAAACATCATCATCGCGCTAGCTGCAGATAAACCAACCTGGCTTTTGTGAAATGCAGTTTGTGTCATATACAAAGCAGGCATAGTTGTTGATATACCTGGACCTCCTTGTGTCAAAGCAACAATCAAATCATAACTTTTAATTGAGATATGAACTAAAATAACAAAACTTGTAAAAAATACTGGTCTCATCATTGGCAACAATATTCTCCAATAAACTGTAAACAAACCTGCACCATCAATTTTTGCAGCTTTAACAATTTCATCCTCTACCGATCTTAATCCTGCTAAAAATAATGCCATAACAAATCCTGCTGATTGCCAAACACCTGCAATCACTATAGTATAAATGGCCATCTCTCTATTAACCAGCCAATCAAAAGTGAAGTTTTCAAAACCCCAGTCAATAAACATTTTTTGGATACCTAAAGTTGGATTTAATATCCATTTCCAAGCAGTTCCTGTTACAATAAACGATAAAGCCATTGGGTAAAGATAGATTGTTCTTAAAACTCCTTCTGCTCTTATTTTTTGATCTAAAAAGATTGCCAAAATTATTCCAATCACAATGCAAAAAATTAAAAATAAAACTGTGAAAACAAGTAAATTATCAACTGAAATAAGCCATTTTCGAGATGCCCATAATTTTTCGTATTGTCCAAATCCCCACAATTCATATTTAGGTAAAATTTTAGAATTAGTAAAAGATATATATAATGTCCAAAGCACAAAGCCGTAAACAAACCAACCTATTAACCCAACAGCGGGAGCCATTACAATTTTAGGTAGATTTTTTTCCAACCACTTGAACATTATAAATATTTTTATTTAGATTTAAAAAAAAGGCCACTTAATCAAAAGTGGCCTTTTAATTTTTTATTTACTACATATTAGCTAAAACTGAGTCAGCTAAAGCATTAGCAGCATCTACTGAAGACATATCAGAATTAAAGTGTTCTGTTATAATATCTTGTAAGGCAGCTTTCATAGTATTTCCTTGAGCCATACCATGAGCAAAACTTGGAACCAGTCCTCCGCTAGCTCCTGCTGTTTTAATATCAGAGTTAGAAGTTTTTGCACATTTATCAAACTCATCCATTGGAACATCTAATCTAGCTGGGATAGAACCTTTATATAGGTTAAACACTTTTTGGAAATTTTTACCCATCATTAGTTTCGCTAAAAGTTTTTGACCTTCTTGTTTTTCTGGATCACTAGTTTTGTAGAATATAAAGCTGTCCACATTATATAAGTATCCATTATTTGAAGGAGTTGGAGAACAGTAATAATCAACACCCGGTACTTTACCAGCTGCCGTAAATTCACCTTTAGCCCAGTCACCCATAATTTGGAATCCAGCTTTTCCTTCTATTACCATACCTGTAGCAACGTTCCAGTCTCTTCCTGGACTACCTTCATCAGTATAACTTTGTAGTTTTCGCATTTGATCAAAAACTTTAACTGTAGTCTCACTTCTTAAACAACTTTCTTTAAGATCTACATAACAGTTTTTGTAATAGTTATTTCCACCAATACCCATAGCAACTGCTTCGAATACTGTAGCATCTTGCCAGGCTTGACCACCGTGAGCAAATGGAATTATACCTGCAGCTTTTAATTTTTCAGCAGCAGCATTTAATTCATCCCAAGATGTTGGAACTGAAATACCATTAGCATCGAATACAGCTTTATTTGCCCACATCCAATCAATTCGGTGAATGTTAACTGGTGCAGCACAATATGGTCCACTATTATTTTGACATTTATGTACGGCAGCGATCATCGGATCTAAAAGTTTATCCCAACCTTCAGATTGAGCAATTGGATCAATGTTATACGGAGCCACAACACCTTCTTGGTCGTACTCTTGAATTGTAGGACCTTTAATTTGAGATGCTGATGGAGGATCTCCAGCAACAATTCTTGCTTTTAATGCAACGTTAGCAGCATCACCACCACCACCTGTTACAGGCATGTCCATCCATTCACCACCATTCGCAGCGAAATCATCTTTTAAAACTTTAAGAGCAGCAGCTTCACCACCTGAAGTCCACCAATGCAATACCTCAATCTTTGGTCCTGCTATTGATGAAGTAGAAGTAAACGCTAATGTTATTAAAGCGATTATTATTTTTTTCATATCTTCCTCTTTTTTAGTTAACTATTTTTTTTTTTAAAAGAAGAACTATAGGTAGATTGTTAGTTAATTGATAATTAAAAAAAATTATTCAACTTTAAGTTGATTTTATATTTTTTTAAAAAATAATAAATTTATCTTTTTTTTTAAAAATAAGATATTTTTTATATTCAATTAAAAGTTGTAATTTTAATATGTCGCGCTTCTTCCTAATCTTGCGGCACCTCTAACTCCACTGGCATCTCCATATTTTGGTTTCAGAAATACACCCTCATATTCTCTTCCAATAACAAATTTTCTAACAAGTGAGTCAATCTCATGTAGGAAATCAATTTCATTAGATACACCTCCTCCAAATACAAATGCATCAGGGTCTAAGATGTTTATTATGCTTGATAGTGACATTGCTAAATTCACCTTAAAGTCGTCGATGAATCTTTCAGCGTCTAGGTCATGTTTTCTATTTAATTCAAAGATTTCATTAGTTTTTAAATTTTTTCCATAAAGTTTATTAAATCTTTTAGCTAATCCCAAGCCAGATAAAAAACTCTCTATCTCTGCCTCTCTAGTATTGCTTGATTCGAAATTTTCCTTCTTAGCCGCAAAATATGGAATTTGGTTATGACCCCATTCTCCTGCCACACCATTGGGGCCAGTTACTATTTTTTTGTCAATTACTAAACCACCACCAACACCAGAACCTAAAATAATACCATAAACAATTTTATAATGTTTGCCTGATCCATCTATTGCTTCAGATAATGCAAAGCAATTTGCATCATTTTCACAAAATACTTCTTTGCCTAATGCTTTACGTAAATCATTTTGAAAAGGTTTCTTTTCTAACCAAGTTATATTTGGAGCATTTTTTACCAATCCTGTCTGAGGAGAATGAACACCTGGATGACATACACCAATTGGAAGCTCTTTTTTAAACTCCTTTTCAAGATTATTATGTATATCTCTTATTGCTGTAATTATTTGAGTATAATCTTTAGGACATGATATTCTCGATCTATGTTTTTCTTGTCCATTTTCTTCTAGTACAACGCTTTCAATTTTAGTTGCACCTACGTCAATACCTACTTGCATAACTAGTATGTAGCTCTTCCACCGCTTAAATCAAAAACTGCTGCTGTTGAAAATGAATTTTCTTCACTAGATAACCAAGCAACTAATGAGGCCAATTCTTCAACTTTTGCAAATTTATTTCTAGGAATTTTAGATAACATATAACTTATATGTTCTCTGGTCATTTGATCGAAAATCCTAGTTTTTGCTGCTGCAGGAGTGACACAATTCACAGCAATATTTTTGTTTGCAAGTTCTTTGCCCAGTGATTTAGTTAATCCAATTACTCCTGCTTTAGAAGTACTGTAAGCACTTGCATTTGGATTACCTTCTTTTCCTGCGATTGAAGCAATATTTACAATTCTTCCATATTCATTTTTTATCATAAAAGGAACAACAGCTTTACAACAATAAAAAACAGAATTTAAATTTACGTTCATTACTTTATTCCATTCATCAAGTGGATAATCAGCTACTGTGGTATTCATTCCTGTTATACCTGCATTATTAATGAAAATGTCAATCTTACCATAATTTCTCTCTACTTCCTCGAGATTTTTATGAATCGAGTCAAAATTAGTAACGTCTACTATTTGATGACTTAGTTTTTCTGATTTTACTTTATCAATTGTTTTTTTAGCTTCATTCTCGTCAATATCCCAAATTATAACTTTTGCTCCTGAATGAATAAATCTTTCGGTTATTGCTAAACCAAATCCTTGTGCTCCACCGGTAACAATCGCCACTCTATTTTTTAAATCAAAATTAATCATTATTTCTTTTTTAATTTTCTTGATCTTAATAAAGGAAAAGCTAAAGCAATTAAAGACAAAATAAAAAATGTTAGAGCGATTGGCCTTGTTAAAAACATTAACCAATTACCATCAAATATAACTAATGATTGTCTTAAAGTTCCTTCAACTAATTCGCCTAAAATTAATCCAATAATAACTGGAACAACTGAAAAACCATATCTTCTCATAAAAAAACCTATTACTCCGAAAAATAACATTATCCAAACATCAATTATTGATTGATTTAAAGAATATGTTCCACACACAGACACTGCAAATATCATTGGCCATAAAATTTTGTTAGGAACTAAAGTTATTCTTGCAAAAATCTTTGCTCCAAAAAAACCAAAGATGAAAAAAAGAGCATTAGCAATTAACATAGCACCAAAGATGCCATATAAAAAATCTGGTTGTTCTCTAAATAAATCGGGGCCAGGTCTAACACCATGGATAATTAATCCTGTAAGAATAACAGCTGTTGTGGCACTTCCAGGAATTCCAAGTGCAAGAGTGGGAACCATTGCACCTCCTGTTGCAGCATTGTTTGCTGCTTCTGCACCAGCAATACCTTCTATTGAGCCTTTACCAAATTCCTCAGGATTTTTTGAGAATCTTTTAGCCTCTGAGTAACCTATTAAAGAAGCCACAGTACCTCCCTCAGCTGGCAAAACTCCAATAAAGGATCCTATACCGCTTGATCTTAAAATCGTTTTCCATGTTTTTTTATAATCATCAATTGAAGGAAGTTTTATAGCTTTGAGTGCTATTCTATTAAAAACTTGGTTAATAAGCGTAGATTGAGTTAGCATCTCACTCATTGCAAATAAACCTACAACAACTGGTATAAAGCCAATTCCCTCTGTTAATTCATTTACTCCAAAAGTAAATCTATCTATTGAGGTCATGAAATCTTTACCTACTGTTGAAATTAGAATTCCAAAAGCACCAGCAATTAGATTTTTTATTGGGCTGCCTTCACCTATTGATGCAAGCATCGTTAAACCAAATATAGCTAACGCAAAATATTCTGGTTGACCAAATTCATAAGCAAGTTGTGCTAATATAGGAGCAAAAAAAACTAATATTATAACACTGAAAATACCTCCAACTGTACTTGATACTGTTGCCATACCTAAAGCTCTTCCAGCTTCACCTTTTTGCGCTAAAGGATAACCATCTAAGCAAGTTGCTGCTGCTGCTGGGGTTCCAGGCGTATTAATTAGAACGGCAGTTATTGCTCCACCATATGTTCCAGCACAATAAATAGAAGTTAATAAGACAATTGCAGATAGTGGATCAAGTGTCATTGTAAAAGGCAAGATTAATGCACCACCTGTTGTTGGTCCAAGTCCAGGCAATACGCCTAAAATTAATCCAAACAAAGTTCCAAAAAATAAAACTAATATTAATTTAGAACTAAAAAGTGGTGCTAACATTAAAAGTAAATTATCCATCTAGCTATAGTAAATGTTAGTAATTATTCCAGGAGGAAATCTTAAACCTAAAATCGTTTCAAAAAAAATAAATACAATTATTGGGAAAATAATTCCAACCAATAATAAATAAAATAATCTTTTTTCTCCCCAATAGTAAGAAACAAAAATTGATAGAGCAGATATAGCTAAAAAGAAATCTAAAGTTTTAGAAATTATTACAAATAAAATAAAACTCAATAATGTTAAAAAAAATGATTTTGGTAATTTTTTTTCTATTTTCCAGGGATTTTTAGTTGCTAGATAATAAATAATTATTGTCATAGCAATTATTAATATTAGTAATGCTTTTGGAAATGTTGCTGGCTGAATTCCTCTGTTTAGAATTGGAGGAACAACATCAAATGTAAAAGTTGTGACTAATAGAATTAACGATATGAAAATAATTATAAATGAAACTTTAAATTCATCTTTAAAAAAAAAGGGCAAACTTTTGTTTGCCCTTTTTGGTTTTTGTACATTTTTCATATTCAAATGTACTTTTAATTAGATTAGTTAATATAACCTAAAGCTTTAAGCTGTGCAGTCATCTCTGTAAGCATTTCTTCCATTTGCTTACCCCATTCATCCGCACCTACAACACTTGTCTCATCAAGACCAATTTCTGTTAAGAAATTTTTGTAGTAGTTGTGGCTCATAGCTTTCATCATTCCAGCCTCTAATTGTTTAACTCTATCTGCTGGAGCACCTTTTTTAGTTACAAAACCTCTAACAGTAGATAAAGAAACAGGTATACCTAATTCTTTTGCTGTAGGAGAGTCTCCAATTTTAGCCATTCTATTATTTGCCAGTACAACTGAAACACAAAGTTTACCCTCATTAATTTCAGTCAATGCTTCACCTAAATTTAAAACACCTACATCTATATCTCCTTTGATAAGGTTAGTCTTAATTGGTGCTACACCTTTGTAAGCAACAATAGTTGGATCTTTTAATCCACCTTTTTTTGTAAATGCGATTGCACTGACATCATCAATACCACCAGTATGAGTAGTTCCATATTTCAATGATTTTGATTTTTGTGTGCTAATAAATTTTTTAGCATCTTTGATATCAGCTTTACAATTAACAACAAACAATTGAGGGTCATCAGTTCCTCTAGCAAGCGGTTGCATGTCACTTAACTTAACTTTAGTTTTACCTAAAGCCATAGATACAGCATGTCCCGTAGTCCAAGTTAAAGTGTGGTTTCCATCAGCTGGTAAAGACATCATGTAATCCATAGATGCTGCTCCACCACCACCTTTTTTGTTTACTAATTGCATATCCTGCTTAAGAACTCTTCTTGCTCTTAATAACATCATTCTAGTAGTAACGTCAGTTCCACCTCCAAAACCAGCATGAGTAATTGCTTGTATTGGATGACCATCGGCTTTAGCTGATGTGATCATTAATGGAAGAGCTACAACAAAAAATTCAGTTACTAGAAAAGCAGCTGCTAAAAATAGTTTAAAGCTTTTTTTCATTATTTCCCTCTTTAGTTAATTTATATTTAATAATTTAAACATTATCTGATACAAGTCGTAAAGAAAAAAATGGAACAAAATAAATCTAACATTGCTTTATTGCTTGGCGATCCAGCAGGCATAGGTCCAGAGTTAATTTCAAAACTTTTAAAGGATGAGATTACAAAAAAAGCAAACATCGTGATTATTGGTGAAAAGCAAGTATTTGAAAATGGAAATAAAATTACTGGTATTTCACATAATTTAGATATTGTTGAAAATTTCAACGAAGTTGATTTTAATAAGTCAAATAGATTTTTATTAGATATTTCTAAAGGAAAAAATCATAAATACGCATTAGCAGAACCATCTAAAGAGTCTGGTGAAAGTGTATTACAAGCGTTAGATTTAGCCTTGAAACTTGCTAAAGAAAAAAAAATAGATGCAATTAATTTTGCACCAATGAACAAAACAAGTTTAAAACTTGGAGGTAATAAACATTCAGACGAACTACAATTAATGGCTGAGAAACTTGAAGTCAATAGTTTTTGCTGCGAATTTAATGTAATAGATAATTTTTGGACAGCGAGAGTAACTTCGCATATTCCAATAAAAGAGGTTGCTCAACACATAACAAAAGAAAATATTATGAAGCCAATAAAATTAATCAATGAAGTTATGGAGCTAAATGGTGTAAAAAATCCTCGAATTGCTATTCAAGCACTCAACCCCCATGCAGAGTTTGGCACAGAAGAAAAGGACGAAATTATTCCTGCCATTGAGGAGGCAAAAAAACTTGGTTATAATGTTGATGGTCCATTACCATGCGATACATCTTTTGTGGTAGCCTATAAAAATAAAAATCATGACTGTATGGTGGGGATGTATCATGATGCATTACAATCTGGTTTAAAAGCATTTGGTTTTGATAGAGGTGTAACAGTTCAAGGTGGTTTAACTGTACCTGTTACCACTACTGCACACGGATCCGCGTTTGCTATAGCTGGAAAAAATGAAGCCAATTTAGATCCAATTTTGAATTCTTTTAAAATAGCATTATCAATGGCTGGAAATAAAAAGAATTAAAATTAATAATTTTCTAATTCACTGGCAAAAGGCATAGATGCAGCAGCACCCAGTTTTGTTGTCGAAATACCTGCAACTTTATTTGCATAAGTAAGAGCCTCTTTAATTTCTAATGCATTTGCCAAGCCAACAGCAAAAGCTCCATTAAATGCATCTCCTGCTCCTGTTGTGTCAATAACAGGTTCTTTTAAATTATGTGCTTCTAAGAAAAAGTTTTCTTTGTTATTTGCAAAATATATACCTTTCTCTCCAAGAGTGATAATCACATTTTTAATACCTTTTTTTAAAAAATCATTTGCTGCATTTTTTATGTCTGTTTCTGTTTTGATATTTTTATTTAAATAGAATTCAGCCTCTGTTTCATTAGGTGTAAAAAAATCTATTAATTTAAAATTATCCTCATCAATTTCACGTGCTGGAGCAGGATTTAAAATAGTTAAACATTTATGTTCTCTTGCTTTTTTTAGAGCGTAAATTGTTATTTCATCAGGAGCCTCCATTTGTGTTAAAAATATTTCTGATTTTTTTAGAGTTTCAATATGATTGTCTAAATCTTTATTGACTAACTCTTCAGCTGCTCCTGAAACAATACTAATTGCGTTATTTCCATCTTTATCAATCATAATACCAGCAACTCCTGTAAAAAGTTTTTCATCCTGAATAATTGAATGAGTTTTTACTCCTGCCTCCTTATAAAGTTTAAATGCCATTTCAGAGTGACTATCTTTTCCAACTTTAGTAATGAAACTAACATCACCATTTAGTCTTGCGGCTGCAATTGCTTGATTTGATCCTTTTCCGCCAGGGCCAACTAAATGTTTTTTTCCTAAAATTGTTTGACCTTTACTGGGGATTTTATCTCCAATAAAACACAAATCTGCTACAAAAACTCCTAATATTGAAATTGATTTCATTAATTTAATTTTATGACCAAACCTTACCGTCTGGTAAAATTACACCTTTGGTTAAAACAAAGCATCCATAAGGTCTAGCATCTGTAGTTGTAACAATACAGTATGCTTTTTTTGCTTCTTCGTAAAAACTTTGTCTTGATATCGAACCAACTTTCCAGTTTTCTCCTGAAACATTTTTAACCACATCAATAAATTCTTTATGTGTCTCAGTTAATTCATCTGGCTTATCATCCACTTCCATTCTCAAAGCTGGAGATCCGCCTTGTGAAACAATAAAACTATCAAGAGGAAAAACTGATAGGATTGCTAAGGCTGCTTCTTTAATGCCAACTCCATCTAATCTTATTACTTTGTCATTAGAGGTATTAGCAGGAAAATTTGCATCAGCTAAAATTAATTTTTCTCCATGACCCATGGATCTTAGATGAAATAATAACTCAGGGCTTAAAACTGGATTAATATTTATTAACATTAAAATATTATATTACATAAAAAAAAAGGGTGGAAATAAATTCCACCCTTTTTAATTTAATTTAAGTAACAATTATTTAAAGTCTTTAGCGTTTTCTTTTGTTACTAATTGTGTTCCAGTATCAATATTAGGATCAATACTTCCACCATTAGCTAATTCTAGAGCATATTTAACTCCGTATGCTCCCATGTTGTATGAAAACTGTGCAATAGTTGCAGTCATTTCTCCTTTTAAGATACTCGTTGCAGCATCTGGAGTAGCATCAAAACCTACAACAATAACATTGTTCATATCAGCATCTTTAAGAGCTTGCATAGCTCCTAAACCCATATTGTCATTAGAGGCAAAGATTGCTTTAATGTTTGGATTTTTTAAGATAATTGACTCTGTTACAGATCTACCTTTTGCAGTATCCCACTCAGCAGTTTGAGTTGCTACAATATTTAATCCACAATTCTTGAATCCTTTAATTGCACCATCTCTTCTTAGTAAAGCTGTAGACTGTGACTCGATACCAGTTAAAATTGCAACATCAGAACCTTTTGCTGTTTTATCACAAATGAACTTAGCTGCTAATTCCGCACCATTCATATTATTTGTTCCAATAAAAGTTACACCTTCATTAATTCCTTTTGTATCAACAAATACTACAGGAACTCCGCTTTTGATTGCATCATCTACTATTGGAGCAAAGGCATTTGGATCTCCTGGAGCTAATGCTATAGCATCAACACCTTTTGCAAGTTGATCCTCTACTTGGTTAATCTGTGCTTGAACATCACCTTCTTGTGGTGGTGCAACTAAGACAAGATCAACACCTAATTTTGCTGCTTCTTCTTTAGCTCCTTTTTCAACAGATGCCCAAAAAGGATTACCTGATCCAGGTCCTTTAATGCTGAATAATATTTTTTTTCCAGCAAATGCTCCTGTTGAAAAACTTGCTAATAGAAAAACAGAAGTAATTATTACACTTATAATTTTTGTTAAGTTCTTCATTTTTTTCCCCTTAATTGTTTTTAAAAATTAAATTTAAACTAAATTTTTGTTATAATTCAACTGTTAATAGGATCAATTATAATAAGTTATGAGACAACTAAGACGTGTATTCTATTATTTTCGTGTTCCTAAATCTCTTCTTAAGACATCAATGTAAACTGCCAAAACTATTATTGAACCAATTAAAACCTGTTGCCAGAAGGAGCTTACATCCATTAGGTTTAACCCATTTCTTAAAATACCCATAATCATCACTCCAGCAAAAACACCCAACACAGTTCCTCTTCCACCAAAGAAACTTGCTCCTCCTATGATGCAAGCCGCAATAGCATCTAACTCTGACTGAAGTCCAGCATTTGGATATCCAGAGTCAGTCCTACCAGCTAAAATTAGTGCACCTATTCCAGACAAAAAACCACATAAAGAGTAAACAATTACTAAAATTTTATTTACATTAATACCAGATGCTCTTGCTGCATTTGGATTTCCTCCTATTGCATAAATCCACTTACCAGTTTTGCTATGATTAAGAAAAATCCAAAAAATTATATAAACTATTGCAATTAATACTAAGCTCACAGGCAAATATTGTGATTTTTCTAAACCTAACCATTGTAGATCAATTCTACCATGACCCAAATATCTTACTTCATCTGTAAATCCACTAATGGGCGTTCCACCCGAGATTAAATTACCTGCGCCTCTAAAAATATAGAGTGTTCCAAGTGTCATGATAAATGGATGTGGCATCCGCAACAAGGTTATTCCCAATCCATTGAATAACCCACATAAAAAGCCAGCGATTAACGGTGTCATCACAACTATAAACCACGGGGCTCCCGCTTTAGCAACTACGGCCAAAATCATAAGTGACAACATCATTATAGATCCAACAGATAAATCTATTCCGGCAGTTACAATTACCATAAATACACCTAAGGCTAACATTGATTGCCATGAAATTTGTTTAAAAACGTTAGTCACATTACGCCAGGATAAAAATACATCAGGTTGCAAGATATGCATTACCAGTATCATTAATACTAATAAAAGTAGAATTCCATATTTCTCAAAATAGGGAATTAATCTTAAATGTAGACTTTCTTTATTTTTATCTTCCATAATTATTTTTTACCCATTATCCAGCCAATAACCTCATCTCTAGATGTACTTATGAGTTCAGCCTCAGCAAAATTAGTTCCTTGAAATAAAGCCATAACTCGATCACAAACAGTAAATATATCATCCATTCTATGACTAATAACAATAACTCCTACTCCTGTTTTTTTTAAACCATTGATTAAATCTAATACTTTTCCAACCTCTTTAATTGCTAACGCTGCTGTGGGTTCATCCATGATAACTACTTTTGCATTAAATGCTGTAGATCTTGCAATAGCAACTGCTTGTCTCTGTCCACCCGATAATTCTTCTACTTTTTGATCAGCACTTTTTACATTTATTTTTAATTTATCTAAATGAGCATTAGTAAGTTCTTTAATTTTATTAAAATCTAATAATTTTAAAAATCCTAAATTTTTTGTAGGTTCTCTTCCAAGAAATATATTCTCACCTATAGGTAAATTTCCTGCTAGTGCAAGATCTTGATAAACCATTTCTAAACCTAATATCTGAGAGTCTCTGGGGCTTTCTAGAACTTGCTCTTTTCCTTGAAAATGTAATGATCCGGAGCTTGGTTTGTAAAGCCCAGATAAAACTTTCATTAATGTAGATTTTCCAGCTCCGTTGTCTCCAACTACACCTAAACATTCTCCGGCATATACTTTTAAATTTACGTTTTCTAGAGCTGTTATTGTTCCAAAATATTTTGTTATTCCTTTTGCTTCTAGAAGTAGTTCTTTGGATGATGACATAAATTAAGAAATTATAAAAATATCAGTTAATTGCAACAGGTTTTGAGGCTAATAAACCTACAGTTTTGCTTTGAGCCTTTTTGCAAAATTTAGGTTGTAAATTTTTAGAGATCAAGGCCATGTCTTTTAAAACAATATTTCCCATATCAAAAAAGGCTGTTTCTAAAGCGCCCGCTCTATGTGCTGAAAATAAAATATTTTTGACTTTTCTTATTGGGTCATTTTTTCTCACAGGCTCTTCTGGAAACACATCTGTTGCTACAAAAATATCACCTTTTTTAACTCTTTTTATTAAATCTTTAAAATTAACTACCGCAGCTCTGCTCATTAATATGAATAATGAATTTGATTTCATTTTATTTAATAACTTTTTATCAATTAGATTTTTATTCTTCGTAGTTACAGCTGCTAAAACGTAAATTATTTCACAAGTCTTAAACATTTGATCTAAATTTATTGGTTTAAAGCCAAAACTTTGAATTTTATGATTAGATATCCATGGATCATAAACATTAATATCTTTGGTAAATGTCAATAACATAGGAGTTAGAGATCTTGCAAGATCTCCAAAACCCACCAATCCAATTTTTTTGTTTGATAATAAAGATGAATTTAAATTACTTTCCAATCCATATTTTTCTTTTTTATTTTTGAAATCAATATGAGCACCATGAATATTTCTTAACAAAGATAATGTCATTCCTAGAGCTAATTCTGCAACAGGTAGTGAAAAAACTGGGGATGTCGCAATTACGTGTATTTTTTTTTTAAAACAATAATCATAATCCACATTTTTCATAAAGTTACTTTCAACATTAATGATGGCTTTTAATTTCTTTGCCTTAGACAATATTTTTTTATCTAAGTCTGGTTGCCCCATAATAAAAGTCACTGAGGAAATATTTTTCTCGTAAAATTTTTTTTTATTATTTTTTGGAGCATTTAAAATTTTATATTTTGAATGTAATTCTCTTAACTTATTTTTGGTAAATATTAAATCTAAAGTTCTTGGAAATGGATCTGATATAACTATTAATTTTTTCATAAAATTACTTAATTAAGTATTTGTTTTATATTAGAAATTTTAAAAAATTTTGGTTTTTTACATTTTGTTTTTATAAACTTTACTTTTCCAGATATACATGCCTTCATAATTGATTGAATTATATCTAGTACATGAAGTGATAACTCTCCATTGCACATATTATTTTTTTTATTAAGCATAGATAAGGCCATCTCAGATAATCCAGCACCTCTATAATTTGCATTTGTTGGACTCTCGTTTGCTCTTGAGCTTTGTGATCTTATATTAATCTCACCTAAAGGTAGTTTGTTAGTTTTATATTCTTTCCAAGGTTTGCCTAATTTTTTACATACAAAAACAGAACCTCCAAACATGTTTGGATCTGGAACTATCATAGATCCTTTATCTCCATAAAGCTCAATATGATTATTTTGATGTGCAATGACATCAAATGATAGTGTCAGATGAATAACTGATCCATTATGAAAAGTTATTGTAGATAAATATGAAGTTGGGCATTTTACTTTAAATTTTTTACTCTTTTTTGGACCTATTCCAATAGTTCTGGTTTTTTTTCCATTAACTATAGTGCCGGTAACTTTTTTTGCTGGTCCTAATAAATTTACCAGTGCTGTTAAATAATAAGGCCCCATGTCTATAACAGGGCCTCCTTCTTTTTTAGCAAACCATGGTTCTGGGTTAGGATGATACGATTGCACTCCAGGAAAGCCAAAAACTGCATTTCCAAAAACT
>CACOMK010000008.1 GCA_902628305.1 uncultured Pelagibacteraceae bacterium
CTTAATCAGCAAATACTTAAATTTGATTATGATCAAAATTTTAAAGATCAGGATTTTTATGTTTCAAACAGCAACGAACACTCTTTTAGCCTGTTAAATAGTTGGCCAAAATGGGATAAAAATTTTATAAACTTAATAGGTGAAAAGTTTTCAGGAAAAAGTCATTTAATAAATATATTTTTAGAAAAGTACAGAGGAATTAAAATTAATGCTGAAGATATTAACAATGACTTTCTTCAACAAATTAAAATATATGAAAATATTATTGTTGAGGATTTAACCGAAAAAATAAATGAAAACTTATTATTTACACTTATAAATATAATAGATCAGGATAATAAGTACTTAATAGTAACCTCAAAAATACCAATAGTTGACTTTAATTTTAAATTAAATGATCTTAATTCAAGATCTAATAATTTTATTTTATCTCAAATTGAAAAACCTGGTGACGATTTAATTTATGCACTAATATTAAAAAATCTTTCTGATCGTCAAATATCAATAGACCAAAAACTTATTGAATTTATAATTAAGAGAATTGATAGAACTTATGGCAAAATTTCTGATTTCATATATAAAATCGACGAAATTAGTTTAAAAAGAAAGAAACCAATCGATTTTAAAATTATAAAAGAAGCATTAGAGGTTTAATTGAATAAATACAGAACACACAAGTGTAATGAATTAAGAAAAGAGGATGTAGATAAAAAAATTTCTCTTTCAGGCTGGATAAATAAAAAAAGAGACCATGGGAATTTATTATTTATTGATTTGAGAGATAATTATGGAATTACCCAATGTATAATTGATAAAGATAATAAATATTTTTCTGATTTAGAAAAAATGCAATTAGAAACAGTAATTAAAGTTGAGGGAAAGGTTGTTAACAGATCTAAAGAAACAATTAATTCTGAAATTGACACTGGTGAAATTGAGGTTGTTATTGAGCAGCATGAAATTTTAGGTACTTGTAAAGAGCTCCCAATGCCAGTCTTTAGTGATCAAGAATATGCAGAAGAAATAAGATTGAAATATAGATTCTTAGATTTAAGAAGAAAAAAAATTCATGCAAATATTATTTTAAGATCCAAGGTTATTTCATACATCCGAAATGAAATGACTAAATTAGGTTTTTTAGAATTTCAAACACCAATTTTAACCTCATCTAGCCCAGAGGGTGCTAGAGATTTTTTAGTACCTAGTCGTTTAAATCCTGGAAAATTTTATGCACTACCACAAGCTCCTCAGCAATTTAAACAATTAATAATGGTTTCGGGCTTTGATAGATACTTTCAAATTGCACCTTGCTTCAGAGATGAAGATGCTAGAGCAGACAGAAGTCCTGGGGAGTTTTATCAATTAGATTTGGAAATGTCATTTGTTGAGCAAGAGGATGTATTTAATGTTGTTGAAAAGTTAATGGTTAATACATTTAAAAATTTTTCAACTAAAAAACTGATGTTTGATAAATTTCCAAAGATTTCATACAAGGAATCTATGCTTAAATATGGTACTGATAAACCAGATTTAAGAAACCCACTCATTGTAAATGATATAACTGAAATTTTTACAAGAGAAGATGTTTCATTTGAAATATTTAAAAAATTAGTTAAATCTGGATCTAAAGTAAGATGTATTGTTACAAAAAATACAAAAGATAAACCCAGAAGTTTTTTTGACAATATTGATAAATGGGCTAAAGAAGAAGGTGCTTCTGGTTTAGCTTATTTTACTTTTGAAAAAAATAAAGATATTTCAGCAAAAGGCCCTATTGGAAAATTCTTTTCTCAAGATGCATTGGTTGAAATCATGAAAAAAACAAACTGTGAAATAGGGGATAGTATTTTCATGGCTTGTGGAAAACAAGATGAATTAGAAAGAATTACTGCACTAGCAAGAGATAAAATTGCAAAAGATCTTGACTTAATTGATGAAAATATTTTCGCATTTTGTTGGATTGTAGATTATCCAATGTTCGAAAAAGATGATTTAACAAACAAAATTAAGTTTAGTCATAATCCATTTTCAATGCCTCAAGGAGATTTAAGTGAAAAAGATTTTGAAAACCCATTAGATATACTTGCTTATCAATACGACATAGTTTGTAATGGTATAGAATTATCTTCAGGAGCAATTAGAAATCATAAACCAGAACTTATGTATAAACTTTTCTCGATTGCAGGATATGATAAAAATCAAGTAGATGAAAAATTTAGTGGTATGATTAATGCACTTAGTTATGGCGCACCTCCACATGGAGGAATAGCACCTGGTATTGATAGAATCGTAATGTTATTAGCTAATGAGAAAAATATTAGGGAAGTTACTATGTTTCCAATGAACCAAAACGCACAAGATTTGATGATGAATGCACCATCTGAGGTAAATCCAGATCAATTGAAAGAATTAAATTTAGCTTTAAAAACAAAAAAATAACTTATTTTTTACCTTTTAAACTTATTTTTACATCTGAAAGATCAACTAGATTTTTTTTATAATTATTTCTAACAAAACCTTTACTGGTAATATCTTTTACAATTTTCAATAATTGATTTTGATCTTCAGAGCTTTGATCTTCTGCATTGATGGCATCATTTCCACCAATAGCTGGAGTATGGGCCAGATCTTCTCTATTTTGATATGAAATAGCTAGTTCTCTGAAAATATAATCCAAAATTGATGTAGCACTTAAAATTCTATCATTACCATGTACTTTGCCTGATGGTTCAAATTTTGTGCCAACAAATGCACTTATAAACTCATCTAACGGAACACCGTATTGAAGGCCTAAAGAAACAGCAATTGCAAAGTTATTCATTAAGGCTTTAACAAGTTCACCCTCTTTACTGGTATCAATAAATATTTCTCCAATTTTTCCGTCTTCATATTCTCCAGTATGTAGGTAAACTTTGTGGTCACCAATAGTAGCTTTTTGAATGTATCCTTTTCTTCTGTCAGGCATGCTAAATCTTTTACCTGACTTCTCGTTAGCTATGTTTATACTTGTTATTACACTTTCTTTATTTACGGGGTTTTTTTTATTCGTTTCGGTAACTACATCCACTTTGTTGTTTTCAAGCACTTTATTGTTTTTTGGATCTAGACTTTTTGTTTTTCTGTTATCAAGTTTTACGTCTAAAACTTCAAATTTACCATCATCTCTTTTTTCTAAATTTTTTAACTCTGCCTCATTAATATCATCTAAATAATGATTTACTTTAAAGGTACAGGTATAATAAGTTTCAACTAAATATTTTGCCATTTGACCTCAATTTTAATTTTAATTTGAATATTGAATCAATTTACTTATATACATATTCATATTTTAGTCTAATTTAAATTTTACAATTTTTAATTGAAAAAATAAAAAAAAATTATGTTGACACTTTTTAAAAAAATTTTCACATGGTGGAATCGGGACACTTTTGGAACAAGATTAAAAACTATTTTTTTTGGAAAACTTGTTGGTACCGATGAGTTAGGCAATAAATACTACGAGAGTAAAAATGGAAAAAGATGGGTTATATATTCAAACACAATTGACGCATCTAAAATTCCAGTAGAGTGGTATTCTTGGATACATTTTACTCCAAATAAAATTGAAAAAAAACACGATTTAGAAAAATATGATTGGCAAAAACCGCATCAGGAAAATTTAACTGGAACAGAAGCAGCATACTACCCAAATAAAAACAAAAATGGTGTTAAAAAGAAATACTCTAGTTGGAAAGAATAGTTTCAAATTATTAATTGCAATTTGTTTAATTTATTTTTCTCTAGTATTTTCCTCAAATTCAAAAAATAATTTAGAAGGAACTTTTACAGATATAAAAATCTTAGATAAAATAAGTTCTAAAAATACTCTAATAAAACTCAAAAATGGAGAGTTAATAAAATTTAAAGATTTAGTGATCAAAAGTCTAAAATGTAAAAATTCCGAGTTTGATGATAACCCAGAAATAACTGCGTATATACAGGTAACAGATTTGACAAATAAAAATAATGACGAAGTATTTGTTTTTAATGGCTGGATGTTTTCATCAAGTCCATCAATAGCACCTTTCGATCATCCTGTTTATGATGTTTGGCTCGTTAGTTGTTATTAAAAAATTGATTCTTTGTCCAACCAACTTACATTAAAATCTGAATTGATAAATTTCTTATGATTTAGTAATTTTTTGTGAAGAGGAATAGTTGTGGTTATTCCTTCGATTACAAACTCATCTAAAGATCTATTCATTCTTTGAATAGCCTCAGTTCTATTTCTTCCGTGACAGATTAATTTACAAACCATGCTGTCATAATAAGGTGTTACTTTATATCCTTGAAATATTGATCCATCTACTCTAGTTCTAAATCCTGAAGGTTGATGACACATTGTAATAATTCCAGGAGAGGGTTGAAAGTTTTTACTTGCATCTTCTGCATTTATTCTACATTCAATAGCATGTCCCCTTGGATTTATATCACTTTGCTTTAAAGCAGTTTCACCTGAAAAAGCAATCCAGATTTGTTCTTTGATTATATCAATACCAGTAACCATCTCAGTTACAGGGTGTTCTACTTGAACTCTTGTATTCATTTCAAGAAAATAGAATTTTCCATCTTCATATATAAACTCAACTGTTCCAGCACCCATATAACCAATTTCAGTAACCATTTTGACTGTTTTTTCAAATAAATCATTTCTTATTTCATTATTTAAAACTGGACTAGGAGTTTCCTCAATTAACTTTTGATGTCTTCTTTGGACCGAACAATCTCTTTCGTGCAAATGAACTACTCTATTTTTCCCAGCTAATATTTGAACTTCAATGTGCCTTGGATTTTGGAAAAATTTTTCAATATAGACTTCATCATTTCCAAAGTATTTTTGAGCCTCTGATTTTGCAGTAGAAAACAAAGTTTCAAATTCTTCCTCTTTGTAAACAATTTTCATACCTTTTCCACCACCTCCCCCTGAGGCTTTAATTAAAACTGGAAAACCAATTTTTTTACAAAGTTCTTTTGCACTTAAAATATCTTTAACACCACCTTCAGATCCTTCTATGACAGGTAAACCATTCTTTTTTGCTATTCTCTTTGCTTGAATTTTGTCTCCCATCATTTCGATATGCTTGGAGGAAGCTCCAATAAAATTAATTTTATTTTCCTCTAAAATTTTTGCAAAATTAGCATTTTCTGAGAGGAATCCGTATCCAGGATGAACAGCATCTGCATTGGTTAGTTCTATTGCTGACATTAAAGCAGGAATATTCAAATAACTATTTTGTGGTTGATGAGAACCAATGCAAACGCTTTCATCTGCCATCCTTACGTGCATACTCTCTCTATCCACATCTGAATGAACAGCTACAGTAGGTATACCCCATTCTTTACAAGCTCTAATTATTCTAACTGCAATTTCCCCACGGTTTGCAATTAAAATTTTTTTAAACATTATTTATTCAAGAATAATAATAGTTTGACCAAATTCGACGGGCTGACCATCTTCAACACAAATTTCTTTAACAATGCCATCTGCTGTAGAAGGAACATGGTTCATTGTTTTCATTGCCTCAACAATCATTATTGTGTCACCTTTTTTTATTTTTTTTCCTATTTCAACAAATTTCTTCGCACCAGGCTCTGGAGCATGGTAAGCTGTTCCAATTATTGGTGAGGTAACTTCTGTACCAGATTTAACATTTTGATCTGGAATAGGAGCTGAACTAGTTGAACTAGTAGAAGCCGAAATTATTTGTGGCTGACTGTTAATTGAAACATTATTTTTTGAAACTTTAATTTTTGTATCTTTTTCTGTTATTTCTATCTCTGTAAGATTAAATTCTTTTAAGTAATCGCTTAATTCTTGAATTATTTTTTTATCTATTTTCATTTTGCAAAGTCTTGTGTAATGAAATTATGGCCAAAATATATCCTTCAGCACCTAATCCGAAAATTCCTCCAGTTACAACTCCACTTATAAGTGATTTATGTCTAAAATCCTCTCTTTTATAAATATTTGATAAGTGAAGTTCAATTATTGGTTTTTTGAATAAATCAAGTGCATCTCTTATTGAAACTGATGTATGAGTAAAACCTGCTGCATTTATAATCATGCCATCAAAAGTTTCCCTTGCATTTTGTATTATATTTACCAGTTCTCCTTCAATATTAGATTGAAAAAATTCTACATCAAGACCCATTTCTTTACCTTTTTTTAGACAATTTTCTTTAAGTTGATTAAAAGTAATAGATCCATATTGTGATTGTTCTCTTTCACCTAATAGATTAAGATTTGGACCATTAATAATAATTATTTTATTATTCATTCAGCATTTATATACGATGAAAAAAATAAAAAAAATAAAAATTAAAGTAAATGGGAAATTCCAATCCATAATTCAGGACTCTAAACTCTCAGAGCTCTTAAAATATCTCAAAATACCTTTAAATAAAGTAGCAATTGAGCTTAATAAAGAAATAATAGATAAAAGAAAAATTAATAAAATAAAATTAAATAAAAATGATAAAATTGAAATAGTACATTTTATTGGAGGTGGTTAATTTGAAAAAAGATAGTTTGATAATTGCAAATAAAAAATTTAATTCCAGATTAATTGTTGGAACTGGAAAATATAAAAGTATGTCAGAGTGTGCAAAAGCAATTTATCTTTCAGGTGCAGATATTGTTACAGTCGCAGTAAGAAGAGTTAATATTTCTGATAAAAAAAAGCCTTTGCTAATGGATTATATTAATCCAAAAAAAATTACATATCTACCAAATACGGCAGGCTGTTTTAATTCTAAAGAGGCTTTAAGAACTCTTAGACTTGCAAGAGAAATAGGTGGTTGGAAATTAGTTAAATTAGAAGTTTTGGGAGATAAAAAAAACTTATTTCCAGATATGATAGAAACTTTAAAATCTACAGAGGTACTAGCGAAAGAAGGATTTAAGGTAATGGTTTATTGTAACGATGACCCATTGATGGCTAAGCGTTTAGAGAATTCAGGTGCTAATGCAATTATGCCCTTAGCTGCACCTATTGGTTCAGGATTAGGAATACAGAACAAAATTAATATTCAAATTATTAGAAAACAAACCAAACTTCCTTTAATAATAGATGCTGGCCTAGGTCAGGCGTCTGACGCAACAATTGCTATGGAATTAGGATGTGATGGAGTGCTAGTTAATACTGCAATAGCAAAGGCAAAAAAACCCTTTGATATGGCCCTTGCTTTTAAAAATGCAGTAATTGCAGGAAGACAATCTTATAAATCTGGTAGAATAGATAAAATTTTAATGGGGAAACCATCTTCCCCATCAAAAGGGGTTATTTAGTTTTTTTATAAAATCTTTTCTTTTTATAAGTTTTTTTGCTAATTTTTTTAATAACTTTTTTGTCTGAAAATTTATCTTCTTTATTTTGTAATTCTAAATTTTTAAGTTTTTCGTAATATTCCACTAACTCAATTGTTTTTTTTGATTTATTTTTAATATCTATTATATATTCAGGTATAATTAGAGAAGTGTCACTAATAATATCTATTGTAATTTTATTTTTTTTTTCAAAATAAGTTAAATCATTTACAAAATTTTCCTTTAGAAAATCTGATATTTTTTCACAAACTTTCAACTCAACAAATTTAGCTTTGTTAATGACAGCTTTCAATTCAACAATTTTAAGAAGTTTTTGAGCAAAAGACTCATCTGTTAAGGTAACTTTCCATTTGATAGCGCTTTCCCTAAGTCTTTGTCTGGACATCTCTAAAAGACCAAAATTGCTTATTCTACCAATTTGAATTCTTGCCCTATCCGATCTGCATTTTTCCTTAAGTTTTCTCTCTACTAATCGTCTATTTCCGTAGCTGAGCATGTCAATAAAATCAATTATAATTAAACCAGACAAATCCCTAATTTTAATTTGTCTTGCTATTTCTTCTGCAGCTTCGATATTTGTGTCTAAAGCTGTGCTTTCAACATTTTTTCCTTTTATGGAACTCCCAGAATTTATATCAATAGATACTAAAGCTTCTGTTGGGTTAATAACTATATAGCCACCTGATTTAAGTTTAATTTCAGAATCAAAAATTTGATTCAATTTTTGTTCAATATTTTCTTGTATAAACAGTGGAACTTTACCTCTATATTTTTTTACTTTTTTTACACTTGATGGCATCAATGTTTTCATAAAAGATTGTGCTTTTTTATAACCTTCATTGCCTTCTACGATAATATTTTGAGTGTTATCATCAAACATATCTCTTAAAGTTCTTTTTATTATTTCACTTTCTTGATGTATTAGAGCAGGAGCAATTGAGTTTATAGCATTTTCTTTTATTTGGCTCCAAGTACTAATCAAAGTTTTTAAATCATTACTTATTTCATTTTTTGTTTTATTGCTTCCAGCTGTTCTAACTATCAAACCCATCTCTCGAGGTATTTCTATTTCATTTAATATAGTCCTGATTTTTTTTCTATCAGCTGGATTAAATATTTTTCTAGAAATGCCACCACCTTTAGGAGTATTAGGCATTAGAACTATATACTTTCCTGCAATAGAAATAAAAGTACTTAATGCAGCACCTTTTTGACCTCTCTCATCTTTAATAACCTGTACAAGAATTACTTGATTGGGTTTAATTACTTCCTGAATTTTATATCTCTTGAATTTAAATTTAATTCCTTTTTTTTTCTCTTGATCATCTTCAGAGTTTTGTTTAGTAATTAAATTTTCTTTATCGACAGAATTTTCATGTATTTGATCTTGAGACTCTTTTTCAATTGGATCATCGATTTCTAATTTTCCCTCTGCAATATTCTCTTCCTCTTTAGCCTCAACTTCTTTAGACAATTCTTCTCTAGCTTTTTCCTCTTCTTCTTTTATTTTTTCTAAATCTGCTTTTGGAATTTGATAGTAGTCTGACTGAATATCATTAAAAGATAGAAAACCATGTCTTTCTCTTCCAAAATCAACAAAGGCGGCTTGTAAAGAAGGTTCAATTCTACTAACTTTACCTAAATATACATTATTTTTAATTAAATTATTTTTTAAACCCTCGTACTCGTAGTCTTCAATATTATCGTTTGATTTAAGTACCACTCTAGTTTCATTAGGATGCGATGCATCAATATATAAATTTTTTTCCATAGTTTTGAGATTGTTATTTTCATTAATTATTAAAGTCTTTTATAAATTTTGTTTAGTTGTCTTGCCATATCTTTAACAAATTCCAGGATATAATGATATTAAAATGAGTAGATTTATAAAGAATATTTTTATTTTAGTTTCGTCTCTTATCTTATTATCAGTGGTTTTGATAATTAGTGTATTATGGACATTTTCTAATGATCTACCTGATTATAAATTTTTAAAAAATTATAAACCATCAGTTTCAAGTAAAGTTTATTCAGGAAATGGTGATTTAGTATCAGATTTTTCTAAAGAAAAAAGAATATTTGTTCCTTTTAATAATATTCCAAAAAATGTAATTAATGCTTTTTTATCTGCAGAGGATAAAAATTTTTTTTCACACCCAGGGGTAGATGCAAAAGGTGTTGTTAGGGCGGTAATAAATAATATTTCAAATGTAATTTCCTCTAAAAGATTGGAAGGTGCATCTACAATTACACAGCAAGTTGCTAAAAATTTTTTATTAACAAATGAAGTTAGTTTAAATAGAAAAATAAAGGAAGCTATCTTGGCATTTAGAATTGAGAGAGCTTTATCAAAAGAAAGAATTTTAGAGTTATATCTTAATCAAATTTATCTAGGAAGTGGAGCCTATGGAGTAGCAGCTGCAAGTTTGGAATATTTTGATAAATCTATTAGAGATTTAAATTACTCAGAGGCAGCTTTATTAGCAGCTTTACCAAAAGCTCCTAGTAGATATAATCCATACAGGGATATTGAGGTCGCAAAATTTAGGAGAAATTTAGTTTTAAAAAATTTATTAGAAAACAATTATTTACCATTAGAATGGTATGAAAAACTCATAAATGATGAAATAATTTTAAAAAAAAATAAAAAAATTTATTTAGAAGATGCTCAATATTTTATTGAAGATGTTAGAAAGAGTGTAATTGAATTACTGAGCTACGATAAGGTGTACAAACAAGGTTTTAATATTAATACTTCAATAGATTTAAATTTACAAACAATTGCAACAAAATCTCTTCGAGATGGGTTGATGGCATATGACAAAAGAAAAGGATGGAGAGGACCGCTTACAAGTAAGATTTATAATTCAGCATGGAAAAAAGATTTAGAAAAGTATAAATTAGAAAATTCAATTAATTGGAAATTAGCAATAGTTAAAAAAATAAATAAATTTTCAGTAGAAATAGAAACTGAGGATAGTAACAGAGGTATAATTGAATACCAAAGTATTTCTTGGACAAAGAAAGAATTTAATAAGTTATTAAAACCTGGTGATATTATTTATGTTAAAAAGATTAAAGACAATATTTTTGATTTAAAACAACTTCCGAAGGTGAATGGTGGAATTGTTGTGATGGATCCATTTACTGGTAGAGTTTTAGCGCTAAGTGGTGGTTTCAGTTTTAAGCAAAGTGAGTTCAATAGAGCAACTCAAGCTAAAAGACAACCTGGATCAGCTTTTAAACCATTTGTTTATGCATTAGCTTTAGAGAATAATTTTACACCAACCTCATTAGTTTTAGATGCTCCATTAGTTTTAGATCAAGGAGAGGATTTAAAAATGTGGAAACCAGAAAATTATGGAAAAAAATTTTATGGTCCTTCGACTTTGAGAATTGGTTTAGAGAAATCTAGAAATTTAATGACAGTAAGAATTGCCCAAAATCTTGGTATAGAGAAAATAGTTGATTTTTCAAAAGCATTAAAAATTTATGATAATCCAGAAGAGCTTTTATCTATATCCTTGGGATCTGCTGAAACTACATTATTAAAACTCACATCTGCTTATTCTGTTTTTGTTAATGGAGGAAAACTTGTTGAACCAATACTGATAGATAGAATTCAAGACAGTGAGGGAAAAACTATTTTTAATAATGATAAAAGAAAATGTATTAATTGTGATCAAATTTCTTATCTAAGTAGAGATTATCCAGAAATTAAAAATAACTATAGACAAATTTTTTCACCAGAGACAGCTTTTCAAATGACTTCAATATTAGAAGGCGTCGTTCAAAGAGGCACAGCTAAAAAACTTAAAGACTTAAATTTAAATATTGCAGGTAAAACTGGAACAACAAATAAAAATACTGACACTTGGTTTATAGGTTTTACTTCAAATTTACTAGTTGGAGTTTATGTAGGCTCAGATAACCCAGCTTCACTAGGGAAATATGAAACAGGATCTAAAACTGCTTTACCAATATTCAAAAATTTTATAAGAGATTCTGTTAATAAATATGAGGCAAGACCTTTTAAAGCTGCAAAAGGAACTGTGATGATGGTTGTTGACCCCTTGACAGGTCAAAAAGCAAAATTTAACTCAAAGAATACTATTATTGAGGTGTTTAAAAAAGAAAATGTGATTGATGGAAAAGCGCTTTATACAAATTCAGATAGATTAGACTCAAATAATATATTAAAGTTTTATTAATGGATAATAATTATCAAAATTTTAAAGAAGAAATTGAAAAGATAAATCAAAAAATACAGGAGTATCTTTGAAAAAAATAATATCTATTCAAAACTTCAATCTTTAAATTCACAAATGCTGAAAGCCGATTTTTGGCAAGATAAAAATAACTCTCAAAGAGTAATCAAGGAAAAGAAATTTTACGAAGATTTAACTAATTCCTTAGATGGTAATGCTGAAAAACTAAAAGATTTGGATGATTTGAATAATTTAGCACTTGAAGAAAAAAATTTACAAGTTCAAAAAGAGGTTTTGCACAGTATAAAGGACTTAAGAAGTGAAGCCAAAAAAAATGAAATCAAGTGTTTTTTATCTAATGAAGCCGATTCTTTAAATTGTTACATAGAAATACATGCTGGTGCTGGAGGTACAGAGAGTCAAGATTGGGCTGACATGCTGAGAAGAATGTATTTAAAATGGTCTGATAAAAAAAATTTTAAATCAAGTTTAATTAGCGAGCATAAAGGTGATGAAGCTGGAATAAAATCTACAACTATCAAAATAGATGGAGATTATGTCTTTGGGTGGTTAAAAAAAGAGTCAGGAATACATCGATTAGTTAGAATATCTCCGTTTGATTCTGGAGCAAGAAGGCACACAAGTTTTGCAAGTGTTTGGATTTACCCGGTTGTGGATGAAAACATAAACATAGAAATTTTAGAAAAAGATTTAAGGATAGATACTTATCGATCCAGTGGTGCAGGTGGCCAGCATGTTAACACCACTGATAGTGCAGTTAGAATAACTCATATTCCATCAAAAATTGTTGTCCAATGTCAAAATGAAAGATCTCAACATAAAAATAAAGAAACATGTATGAATATGCTTAAAGCAAGATTATACGATTATGAAATTAAAAAAAAAGAACAAGAAAATCAAGACGTTGAAAATTCAAAATCTGATATAGGATGGGGTCATCAAATTAGATCGTATGTTTTACAACCTTATCGTTTAGTAAAAGACAATAGAACTAACTTTGAGAGCACAAGTCCTGATAAAGTATTAGACGGCGATATCGATGAATTTCTAGAGCAATCACTTTATGAATTAAATGAAAAATAATATTTTAAATTATGTCTTTATACCTCTGTCATTATTAATTATTGTTATATTTTACCTAAGCACTTTCGGTATAGAGACAGACAAATTCAACGATCAAATTAAAAATAGAATTTCACAGATAAATAAAAATATAGATGTAGATTTAAAAAAAATTAAGTTAACTCTAGATCCTTTAAAACTCAAAGTTTATGCAAAAACACTTGGTACTACAATATATTTTTCAAGAAGACCTCTAGAATTAGAAAGTATAAAAACTGAAGTTTCGCTAAGTTCTTTAATTCAAAATAAAATTTCATCGTCAAACATAAAGGTAATATCTAAATCTATATCATTAAATGATTTAATTAAATTTATTCGTAAAATAAACAACAAGCCTGAATTATTTATATTAGAAAAATTTGTAAAAAAAGGTCGTGTAATTGTAGAACTGAGCGTGAATATTGACGAAAAAGGTAAAATTAAAAATGATTACGAAATAAAGGGTTTAATTAAAGACGCTAGTATTAATTTTTTAAATAAGGCTAGTGTCAAGAATATAAATTTTAATTTCAATTTTCAAAATGATAATTATTTTTTTAACGAAATAAATTTTAAAGTAGAAGAAGTAAATTTTACTTCAAAAAAACTACATATAAAAAAGAAAAATAATAGTTTTTTAGTTGATGCTATTGTTATTAACGATCAGTCAAGTTTAAATTTAAATATATTAAAGTTATTAAATTTAAATTTTGAAAACATAATTTTAGATGATGCTAAATTTAGATCAAATAACGAATTTTCTTTAGAAATAGATGAAAAACTTAAACTTAAAAAAATCAATTTAAATTCTAATATTAATATTACGCAGCTAAAATATAAAAAATTAAAAAAAATTAATAATTTTTTCTCAGAAGTTGATGATTTAATTTTACTTAATAATCACAAATTAAATTTAAATCTCAAAGATAGCTATCTGTCAATAAAGGGCGAGGGAGAAATAAAGCTAAACAAAAACGAAGTGGATGAAATAAAATATTTCATAAATAAAAAAGATAAAGATTTAAGTATAAATTCAGAATTATTTTTAAATAATATAGTTTTAGAAAAACAGGATTTTATAAAAATTTTCTTTCCACAATATAACGAAAAAATTAGTTTTAATAATCAGAAATTAAAAATTAATTTTGAAAATAATAATCTAACAATTCTAGGTTCTGGAAAATTTAAAATCGATAAAGATTTTGAGGAAATTAATTATTTAATTAAGAAAAATGGAAATAAAATAAGTTTTGATACTAATTTAAATATAAAAAATACAAAATTTAAAATTGATAACATTAATTATAAAAAAAAAGATGATAACAAAATGAGTCTTCAAATTAATGGAGAACTAAAAAATAATAAAAATTTAAATATAACTAATTTCATTATTAATGAGGAAAATAATACCATTAAAATTAAAAATTTATCTCTCAATGATAATGATCAAATAATAAAAATTGATGAGGCAAGATTTAGTTATTTAGACACTGAGAATAAAAAAAACAATTATAATTTGAAAAAAGTTGGGCGCTACAATTATTTAATTGATGGTACTTCGTTTAATGCTAATTTTTTAATTTCAAATTTACTGGATGCCAATGAAAAAAAAGAAAATCTTTTAGAAAACAACATAACTATAGAGCTAAATTTAAAAGAGGTTTATTTTGATAAAATACACTTTGTTAAGAACCTAAAAGGTAGATTAAAAATTAAAGATAACAAAGTAGTAGAAGCAGATATTTTGGCTTTTTTTAATAATTCACAAAATATAAAATTTACAATTAGAACAAATAATCAAGATGAAAAAATTACTACTCTTTTTTCATCTCTGGCAAAACCCCTTGTAGACAGATATAGGTTCATTAAGGGTTTTAAAGACGGTAGAGAGGGATATTTAGATTTTTACTCTTTTAAAAAAAATGGTATTTCAACTTCTAAATTAGTAATTGATAATTTTAAAGTTAATGAAATTCCAGCGCTAGCCAAATTGTTATCTCTTGCATCTCTTCAAGGGATAGCAGACTTACTTACAGGAGAGGGGATTAGATTTACAGATTTTGAAATGAATTTTACTACTCAAGATAAGCTTATGAAAATTCAAGAGCTATACGCAATTGGCCCAGCCATATCTATTTTATTGGAAGGATATATTGAGGAGGGTAAATTAATCAGTCTAAGAGGAACCTTGGTTCCAGCGACAACAATTAACAGATCTATTGCTTCAATACCTTTACTTGGAGATTTATTGATTGGAAAAAAAGTAGGTGATGGTGTTTTTGGAGTCAGCTTTAAAATCAAAGGTCCTCCTAGAGATTTAGAAACTTCTGTAAATCCTATAAAAACGTTAACACCCAGATTTATTACTAGAACTTTAGAGAAAATTAAAAAAAATTAATTTAATTCTATTTTAATATGCCTTTTTTTTCCTAGGGAAAGTTTAAGATAGTTATCTCTAAATAAACTTTTATTGATTTTGAATTTTTCATCTGAAATGATATTGTCATTTATTTTAACTGCATTTCCTTTTATAAGTCTTCTGATTTCACTTTTCGAATTTTCCAATTTAGATAACAAAACAAGTTCTATTATATTTATTTTTTCTTTTATTTTATTTGATTGAATATTAACTTTAGGTAAGTTTGAACCTAGGGTGTTGCCAGTAAAAGCTTCTTTTGCTGCTTGCTCAGAATTCTTGGCAGCTTGTTTTCCATGCAACATTTCTGTAGTTTTATTAGCAAGTATTATTTTTAATTCATTTATATCTTTATCTTTAATTGTTTCTATTTCTTTGATATCAATTTCAGTAAACATTTTTAAAAATTTAATTACGTCTCTATCATCTACATTTCTCCAAAACTGCCAATAATCATAAGCCGATAAGTATTTTTCATCCAACCAAATAGCCCCACTTTCGGTTTTTCCCATTTTAGCACCAGTTGCTAGTGTAATTAAGGGTGTTGTTAAACCATAGGTTTGTTTATTAGAATATCTTTTTATAAGCTCAACACCATTAACAATATTTCCCCATTGATCTGAACCTCCAATTTGTAAGACACAATTTTCTTTCTTATTTAATTCAAGAAAATCATACGCTTGTAAAATCATATAGTTAAACTCCATGTAACTCAGCGATTGTTCTCTATCTAATCTAATTTTTACACTATCAAATGTTAACATTCTATTTATCGTGAAATATTTTCCTATATCTCTTAAAAACGAAATATAATTTAAATCTTTTAGCCAAGTATAATTATTTACAAATATTGGTTTTGTATCTGGATCATCATTATCTAAAAACTTTTTTAAAATATTTTTAATATTTTTAATATTTTTTTCAATTTCATCTTCACTTAATATTTTTCTAGTTTTGTCTTTACCAGATGGATCTCCGATCCTAGTAGTTCCTCCACCAAGCAAAACTATCGGTCGATGTCCATTTTTTTGCAGAAGTCGCAAACACATAATTTGCAATAAGCTTCCTACATGTAAGCTTTCAGCCGTACAATCAAAACCTATGTAACCTTTTATCTTTTCATCATCTAATTGTTTAGATAATTCATCTTCACTTGTGCATTGATAGAAAAAACCTCTATCTTTAAATTCTTTTAAAAATTTATTCATAAGTTTATAGTTACAATATACAAATTTTTTTTAAAAAACATATCAATGAAAAAAAAATTATATACTACAATTGGATTAATGAGTGGAACATCTATGGATGGTATTGATTTATCTATAATTAAATCAGATGGATCCGATGAATTTTCAAACATTTTAGATGATTATTATGAGTATGATAAAAATCTTCAGGATCAGTTAGTTCGATTAAGAGATTTAGTCTTAACGAAGAAAGATCTTTTAATAAATTCAGAAAAATTGAGAAAATTAGAGCGTAATTTAACTCTTTTTCATGCTGATGCAGTTTATGAAACATTAAAAAAATATAAAGAACCCATTGATTTGATAGGTTTTCATGGTCAAACAATTTTTCATAGCCCACATGAAAAAATTACCAACCAATTAGGAGATGGTAAATTGTTATCTCAAATGGTCAAAAAAAAAGTCATATATGATTTTAGACAAGCGGATATTGAAAACAATGGTCAAGGTGCACCTTTAACTCCAATTTTTCATCATATTTTATCAAAAAAAATTAACCAAAATTTTAATATTAAATTTCCAATAGGTTTTTTAAATATTGGTGGCATTGCAAATGTTACAAAAGTTATTAATGACTCAGAGAATTTCCAAAATAACCTTTCTGCTTTCGATATAGGTCCTGGTAATTGTTTAATTGATGAATGGGTAAGAAATAATTCGTATAAAAAATTTGATAAAAATGGTGAATTATCTAAAGCAGGGAGAGTAGATCAATTAATTCTAAATCAGGCAATAGATAATTTTAAAATAAATTCATACTCTCAGTCTCTGGATATTAAAAATTTTGATGTATCATTTGCAAGAGGTTTATCTTTAGAAGATGGTTGTGCTACTATAACAGATTTTACAGCATATTTGATTGCAGAAGGATTAAAACATATTAGCCAAAAAAATAGTATTACATTTTTACTTTGTGGTGGTGGTAGAAAAAATACTGATTTAATAAATCGTATAAGAAATTATATATCAAATGAAAATAATATTAATTTGGAAATTATAGATAATTATAATTTAAAAGGTGATTATGTTGAATCTCAAGCTTTTGCATTTTTAGCCATAAGATCATTTTTAAATTTACCAATTTCTTTTAGCACAACGACTGGGTGTAAAGAATTTACAGTAGGTGGGAAATTAGTAGAAAATTTTTAATAAAGTGCTGTTTCTTTTTTTATATATTTATCAAGATGCTTAATTAAAGCTTCACTTGTTTTTGAAAAGAAATGATTAGCCTCGGATACAGCATTAAATTCGACCTTAATTCCTTTTTGTGCACTTAATCTTTTATCTAATTCTGTTATATACTCTACTGGTACCAATTCATCTTTTTTACCATAAGCAACTAAACCTGACGTTGGACACGGAGATAAAAAAGAAAAATCATAAACATTTGGTTGAGGCGAAATGGCTATAAATCTGTTTATTTCTGGTCTTCTCATTAATAATTGCATTGCAATTAATGATCCAAATGAAAATCCTGACACCCAACATTGAGAATTATCAAAGTTTTCTCTTTCTAACCAATCTAAAGCTGCCGCTGCATCCGCAAGCTCACCTTGACCATTATCAAATTCTCCATCACTTTTACCAACACCTCTAAAATTTACTCTGCAAACTGAAAAATCGTTATCCATAAAAGTATGAAAAGTATCTACTACAACTTTATTATTCATCGTTCCGCCATACTGTGGATGCGGCTGTAATACTAAAGCAATTGGTGATGTATTTTTTTTACTTTTATAATATTTAGCCTCTAGTCTTCCTGCAGGGCCAGGTATAAATATTTCTAAAATTTTATTATCCATAAAGCGATATTGATTATCATTCTCAAAAAAAATGTACGTTTATCATAAGTCAGCGACAATATGTGAGTTTTTTTTTAAACTCTAAACTTGACCATTTTGGTCAGGTATGTTTAAAAAGCCTTAATTTAAGGGTAAAATATGAAACTTACATCAAAAGGCAGATATGCTGTAATGGCATTAGTGGATTTAGCTAGGTTTGATAATATCAATCCTGTATCACTAAGAGATATATCTTTGAGGCAAGGTATTTCGTTAGATTATTTGGAGCAGATTTTTTCAAAATTAAAAAAAAACCATATAGTTAAAAGTATAAGGGGAAATCAAGGAGGATACGTTTTAAGTAAAAATCCAAATGACATAAAACTTACAAATATTTTCCATGCTGTAGATGAAAAGGTGAAAACAGTTCAATGTAAAAAGGATTCTAAAAAAGGATGTAATGGACGAGCAACAAAATGTATCACTCATAATTTATGGGATGAGCTCGAAAATCATATTAATAGTTTTTTTGAAAAAAAAAGTTTGGAAGATTTAATACAAAATAAAAAAGAAAATAGAATAAATGGATAACAGACAAAAAGAGATAGACAATTTAAAGGATTATAAATACGGATTTTCAACTGATATTGAAAATATTAAAGCTCCAAAGGGTTTAAATGAAGAAGTTATTAAGTTTATTTCTAAAATTAAAAAAGAACCTGAATGGATGTTAAACTTTCGACTTAAAGCTTTTGAAAGATTTAAATTATTAAAAGAACCAAATTGGCAAAAACCAAAATATCCTAAAATTGATTATCAAGATCTTTATTATTATTCAGCACCTAAAAGTATGAAAAATAAACCTAAAAGTCTAGATGAACTTGATCCGAAACTTTTAGAAACTTATAAAAAATTAGGCATTCCTTTACAAGAACAAGCAAGATTAAATGGTATTGCTGTAGATGCAGTATTCGACTCAGTGTCAGTTGCAACAACGTTTAGAGAAGAGTTAACAAAACATGGAATTATATTTTGTCCAATATCTGAAGCCATTCAAAAACATCCAGATCTTGTAAAAAAATATTTAGGTTCAGTGATACCTACAACAGATCATTTTTTTGCAACCTTAAACTCTGCAGTTTTTACAGATGGATCTTTTGCGTATATTCCAGAAGGGGTAAGATGTCCGATGGAGCTTTCTACGTATTTTAGAATTAATGCATCTAATACTGGTCAATTTGAAAGAACATTAATTATTGCTGATAAAGGTAGTTATGTGAGTTACTTAGAAGGTTGTACAGCACCAATGAGAGATGAAAATCAACTGCACGCAGCAAATGTAGAGTTAATTGCTCTTGATGATGCAGAAATAAAATATTCCACAGTACAAAATTGGTACCCTGGAGATAAGGACGGCAAAGGTGGTATTTATAATTTTGTTACTAAGCGTGGTTTGTGTAAAGGAAAAAACTCAAAGATTTCATGGACTCAAGTTGAGACTGGTTCAGCAATTACCTGGAAATATCCAAGTTGTATTCTTAAAGGAGATAATTCAGTCGGTGAATTTTACTCAATTGCTATAACTAATAATTTCCAAAAAGCTGATACTGGTACAAAAATGATCCATCTTGGAAAAAATACAAAAAGCAAAATTATATCTAAAGGAATTTCAGCTGGAAATTCTGATATGACTTATAGGGGTTTGGTAGATATTTCTTCCAAAGCACAAAACTCAAACAATTATACACAATGTGACTCTTTATTAATGGGGAATAAATGTGGAGCTCATACTGTACCATACATTAGAAATAAAAATTCAGAGTCAAATATTGCTCATGAGGCAACTACATCTAAGATAAGTGAGGAACAATTACATTATTGTCAGCAAAGAGGATTAAATCCAGAGGAGGCAGTAGGATTAATTGTAAATGGTTTTTGTAAAGAAGTTTTACAACAGTTACCAATGGAATTTGCCGTAGAGGCACAAAAACTTGTTGGAATTAGCTTAGAGGGAAGTGTTGGATAATGTTAAAAATAAACCAATTAAATGCAAAAATTGATAATAAGGAAATTTTAAAAGGTTTTTCTCTAAATATAAATCCAGGAGAAGTACATGCCATCATGGGTCCAAATGGATCTGGAAAAAGTACACTTTCAAATATTTTATCAGGAAAAAAAGGTTATGAAGTTTCTGGTGAAGTACTTTTTGAGGAAAAAGATTTATTTGAGTTAGAAACCGAAGAAAGAGCTCATAAAGGCATTTTTCTAGCATTTCAGTATCCGTTAGAAATACCTGGTGTTAATACAAATATTTTTTTAAAAACATCTTTAAACGCAATAAGAAAAGCAAAAGGTGAAAAAGAGCTTGATGCTATAGAATTTTTAAAACTAGTAAAAGAAAAGTCTAAGCAATTAAAATTTGACGAAGAAAAATTAAATAGACAATTAAATGTTGGTTTTTCGGGTGGAGAAAAAAAGAAAAATGAAATTTTACAAATGTCATTATTGGCTCCAAAATTGTCAATTTTAGATGAAACAGATTCAGGTTTAGATATTGATGCTTTGAAAATTGTTGCAGATGGAGTTAACACACTAAGAAATCAAAATAATTCTTTTTTAATAATTACTCATTATCAAAGATTACTTGATTATATAAAGCCAGATTTTGTTCATGTTTTAATGGGTGGAAAAATTATAAAATCTGGAGGCCCAGAATTAGCGCTGGAATTAGAAAAAAAAGGTTATGAAAACTTTAATTAAATGAAAGAACAATTACAAAAAGACTTTAAAAATATTATTAAAAATTTAAATTTATCTCAGAAAGATATTGAGATAAAAAAATTTAGTCTGGATAATTTTATTGAAAAAGGTTTTCCAAATAGAAAAGAGGAAGATTGGAGATTTTCAGATCTTAATCAAATAATAAAAAAAAATATAGGTGAACTAAGTTTTTATTGTGATTATACCTCAACTAACAAAGTTGACACCTCTGTATTTGTAGATGGATTAGAGCATAATAAAATAGTTTTTATAAATGGAAGAATTGAAAAAATTGATTTTGATTATGAAAAGAAAAATCAAATAGAAATAATAGATCAATCAGAAACTATTAATAGATTTAGTAATAATAATTCTTTATCAGATTTAAATAATGCTTTTACCAACAAATGTTTCAAAATACTGGTCAAAAAAGGGTATCAATTATCAAAACCTCTTATTATTTATCATACATTTAATTCTAAAATATGGTCGAAAAACATTAACTTAAGATTAGATTTTGAACTTAATCAAGATAGTTCTTTACGAGTAATTGATTTATTTAACGAAGATTCTGAAAAAAATTTTTTAAATATTTTTTATAACTTCGACTTAAAAGAAAATGCAATTTTAAAAAATTATAAAGTAGATAAACTTGGAAATAAAAATGTTAAATACTCTTTTAATAATATTGAACAAGACAAAAATAGTATTTCAGAAACGTTTATTTTATCTTCAGGATCAAATTTTTTTAAAAATGAGATTAATTGTAATTTGAATGGAAAACATGCATCAGCTTTTGTTAATGGTATTTTTTCACTTAAAAATGATAAGCACCATGAAATCAGAACAATAATCAATCATTTGACCGAAAATACGAAAAGCTATCAATTAATCAAAAGTGTATTAGAACAAAGTTCTAAAGCAGTATATCAAGGAAAAATATTCGTTAATCCACAAGCACAGAAAACTGATGGGTATCAATTAAGTAAAGCAATATTATTAAACAAAGAGTCGGAATTTAATGCTAAGCCTGAATTAGAAATTTATGCTGACGATGTTAAGTGTTCTCATGGTTCTGCATCTGGAAGCTTAAATGAAGATTCTATATTTTATTTAATGTCTAGAGGATTAAGTTATCAGCAATCAAGAGAACTGCTAATTAATGGTTTTTTGCTTGATGTAGTAGAAAAAATAACGGATTCAGAAATCAAAAACTTAGTTAAAAATATGATCGGAATCAAGGAATGAATATTGACCAAATAAAAAAAGAATTTCCAATTTTTGATGAAAAAATTCAAAACAATGATTTAGTTTATTTAGATAGTGCAAATTCGTCTCAAAAACCAAAAGTTGTAGTAGATAGAATCAATGAATTTTATACTAAACAATTTTCTAATGTAGGAAGAAGTGTTCATTATCTTGCTGTAGCTGCTACAAACCTATATGAAAATACAAGAACTTCAGTCCAACGATATATTAATGCAAAAGATAAAAATGAGATTGTATTTACAAAAGGTGCAACAGAGGCTCTTAATTTAGTAGCAAATACTTTGGGCCAAAATTATTTGAAGGAAGGAGATGAAATTTTAATTACTGAACTCGAACATCATTCTAATTATGTACCCTGGCATTTTTTAAGAAAATCAAAAAATATCAAAATAAATTTTGCTGAAATTAATGAAGCAGGTGAAATAACTTTAGAGGAAATTGAAAAAAAAATAACACCAAAAACTAAATTAATAGCAATTACTCACTTGTCAAATGTGACTGGTGCAATTTTACCAGTTAAAGAAATAACTGATTTAGCCCACTCAAAAGGTATTATAGTTGTAGTCGATGGATGCCAAGGTGCACCACATTTAAAATTAGATATGAAAGATTTGGATTGTGATTTTTATGCAATTTCATGTCACAAAATGTACGGACCGACAGGTTTAGGAGTTTTGTATGGTAAGAAAAAATGGTTAGAAGAATTACCTCCGTACCAAGGTGGCGGAGGAATGATAAACGAAGTTAAAAAAGATAGGATTTCTTATGGTGAATTGCCCAATAAGTATGAGGCAGGTACTATGGCTACAGCACAAGTAATTGCTTTTGACCAATCAATAAAATTCTTAGAAAGTATTGGCATAGACAATGTTATTAAACACGAAGCTGATTTAGTTGAATATGGGCAAGAACTATTACAAAAAAATAACTCAGTTAAACTTATTGGAAATCCAAAAAATAAAGGAGGGGTATTATCATTTACCATGAAAGGAGTTCATCCTCATGATATAGCGACTATCTTAGATGAGGATGGTGTTGCTATAAGAGCTGGACATCATTGTTGTCAAATTTTACATGACAAATTAAATATACCTGCAAGCGCAAGAGCTTCAGTTGGTATTTATAATACAAAAAAAGATTTAGATCAGCTAAATGAGTCGATAAACAACTGTAAAAAAATATTTAACTTATAATGAATTTAAAAGAACTTTATCAAGAAATTATATTAGAACACGGTAAGAACCCAAGAAATTTAAGAAAAACAGAAGGTTTTAATAAAGATGCTAAAGGAAATAATCCACTTTGTGGTGATAATGTTCATGTATATTTAAAACTCAATGGACAAAAAATTGTAGAAGATGCGTCATTCGAAGGAAGTGGTTGTGCTATTTCAATGGCCTCAGCTTCTATAATGACAGATTTAATTAAAGGAAAAAATGAACATGAAGCCAAAGAAATAGTTGATGATTTTTTGGGTATGATTAAAGAAAATCCAGAATTAAAATCTGAATATTTAAATGACGATGAAAAAACAAAACTAATGTGTTTATCTGGTGTAAAGCAATATCCAATGAGAGTTAAGTGTGCAACATTATCTTGGCACACTATGGTTTCTGCTTTTGAAGAAAAAAAAGATGAAGTTAAAACAGAAAATTAAAAAAATGACTAAGAAAGATCAAATTATTGAGGAAATTAAAAAAATTTATGATCCAGAATTACCTGTGAATATTTATGAATTAGGTTTAATTTATGACATTCAGATTAAAGATGAAAAATCTGTTATAATAAAAATGACTTTAACAACTCCTAATTGTCCAGTTGCAGAAAGTTTACCCAAGGAAGTAAAAGAGAGTGTAATGCAAGTCGACGGCATTGAAGATGTAGAACTTGAGTTAGTTTGGGATCCCCCTTGGAGTAAAGATATGATGTCAGAAGCAGCAAAATTAGAAATGAATTTATAATGAGTCAGATAATTAAATTAAGTGATAATGCAGCAGAAAGAATTAAAGAGATCATGTCTAATGCAGAAAAAGATTCTGTTGGCGTAAGAGTTTCTGTAAAATCAGGTGGTTGTGCAGGAATGGCATATGTTATGGAGTATACAAAAGAGGTAAATCCAAATGATGAAGTTATTGAGGAGAAAGGGGTAAAAGTTTTTGTTGATTCAGCTGCAATTATGTATCTTTTAGGAACTGAAATGGACTATAAAACAGAGGAAATGTCATCTAGTTTTGTCTTCAATAATCCCAATGAAACTGAGCGATGTGGTTGCGGAGAAAGCTTTAAAATAACATAAGTTGTATTATCCTAATTTTTGCATATCAGTATTGCATTATACGCATATCTGTTATATATTTGTTGTATGAACAAATTTGAATTTAAGAATCTAGTTAAAAACCTGAAAGACTCTTTAAAAGAGAAAACATTCTTTAAAGATCTACGTAAAGAAGTTGAAACTGGGGCCAACGGTACTCAAGATTATGTAGTTAAAAAAGGTGTTAACAAAGATACGATCGCAACAACTAGACAATAGTACTAGACTAACTACTGTAATACATCTCAAACTCAACAGGATGAGGTGCATGTTCAAACTTGTGAATCTCCTCAAATTTTAATGCAATATAAGCATCAATTTGATCATCAGTAAACACTCCACCTTGAGTTAAGAATTCTCTATCTTTATCTAAACTCTCCATAGCTTCTCTTAGAGAGCCACAAACAGTTGGAATTGCTTTAACTTCCTCTGGTGGTAGCTCATACAAGTCTTTATCAAATGATTCGCCTGGGTGAATTTTATTTTTAATTCCATCAAGACCAGCCATAAGCATTGCTGCAAAAGTCAAATAAGGGTTTCCAGATGCATCTGGAAATCTTATTTCACATCTTGCACCTTTTTTACTTAAAGTAATTGGTATTCTACATGAAGCAGATCTATTTCTTGCAGAATATGCAAGAAGAACAGGAGCTTCAAAACCTGGAACTAATCTTTTATAACTATTAGTGGTAGAGTTAGCAAAAGCATTAATTGCTTTAGCATGTTTTAAAATTCCCCCAATGTAATGTAAGGCAGTCTCACTTAATCCAGCATATGCATCACCTGAGAATACTGGTTTATCACCTTTCCAAATTGATTGATGGATATGCATACCTGAACCATTATCTCCAGCAACTGGTTTGGGCATAAATGTTGCGGTTTTACCGAATGAATGAGTAACCATTTGCACAACATATTTATACAACTGAACGTTATCAGCCTGATCAACTAAAGTTCCAAAATACATTCCAAGTTCATGCTGACTAGGAGCAACTTCATGGTGATGTTTTTCTACTTTAATACCCACCTCTTTTAAATTTTTAAGATATTCACCACGCATATCTTGTTCGCTATCAACTGGTGGTACTGGAAAATAACCACCTTTAACTGGAGGTCTATGACCCATGTTACCATTTTCATATTCTTTTCCAGAATTGTATGGACCTTCTTTACTATCAATTTTAAATCCACATTCATTCATATCATTCTTAATTCTCACATCATCAAATACAAAAAACTCAGGTTCAGGTCCAAAGAAAGCCTTATCTCCTACACCTGAAGTTCGAAGATATTCCTCAGCTTTTTTAGCAATACCTCTAGGATCTCTTTCATATGGAGATTTTTTTACAGCATCAAGAATATCACAGAACAAAACTACAGTATTGTGAGACGTAAAAGGATCCATGAACATTCTTTCTGTATCAGGTTTCAAAATCATGTCAGACTCATTAATTGCTTTCCATCCTGCAATTGATGAACCATCAAAAAAAACACCCTCATTCAACATATCTTCATCAACTATGGATACATCTATTGTTAAATGTTGAAGTTTTCCTCGAGGATCAGTAAATCTTAGATCTACAAATTCTGCATCTTTTTCTTTTATAAACTTTAAAACCTTTGCTACACTCATTTTGTCTCCTATGTAATTCTTTGGGACTAAATAACAAAAAAAAAACTAAAAATATTGCTTATTTAACAAATAACACCTATGCAATTTTCACATAAGTAGTGTAATTAGTCACTAAAAATATAAATTACTTCAACACATGAACAATATATTAAAAAAAGAGCCAGTTTTAAGAGCAGAAAAATCACTGAAACAATTTAATCCTGATCTAAAAGTGATTGTGTTGGAACAAACCGCTAGAACAGCAAATGATGCGGCAACAGCCCTAGGTTGCAAAGTAGGAGCCATTGTTAAAAGCTTGCTTTTCAAAGCAGGAGAAGATTTTGTTCTATGTTTAGTTTCAGGAGATAAAAGATGTTCATTAAATAAACTAAAAAAGATTTTAGGTAAGAAAGATGTTTCAATGGCTAATCCAGAAGATGTTAAAAAAGTTACAGGATATACCATTGGTGGAGTATCTCCAACAGGGCATTTAACAAAAATAAAAATTTTTATTGATGAAACCTTAAATAGATTTTCTACTATTTTTGCAGCCGCAGGTCATCCTAATGCAGTTTTTGAAATAAATTTTGAAAATTTAATTAAATTAACTTCTGGTGAAATAAAAGAGATAACAGAATGAGACAGCCAAAAATAATTGATTACTTTTTATTAACAATTTTGTCTCTTATATGGGCTTCTGCTTTTTTTAATATAAAAATAGCAACATATTCTTTTGGTCCAGTCACAATTGCATTCCTAAGAGTATTTTTTGGAGCAATTCCAGTCTTACTTTTATGCTATTTTAAAAATATTAAAGTTGAAGCTTTCTCTAAAGATTGGCATTGGTTTGCTATAATAGGATTTATTAATTTGGTAGCACCATTTTTTTTAATAGCTTATGGAGTCAATTCAGTTCAGAGTAATTTAGCTGCAATATTAATGTCAACAACACCACTAAGCTCAACTATTCTTGGGCATTTCTATACGAAAAATGAAAAATTTAATTTAACTAAAACAATAGGAATATTAATTGGATTTTCTGGAATAATTTTTTTATTTTCAGATAATCTTTTAATTGATGAAAATAATTTTACTTCAGCTCTAATGATTTTATTGGGCTCGACCTGTTATGTAATTGGTGGTGTTCTGACTTTAAAAATAAGTAAGAAAAAAAATGAAAATGTTACAGGATCAATTTTAATTTGGGCAATAATTATTTTATTACCATTAACATTTTTTATAGAACAACCATTTGAAACAATGCCAAGAACAGATTCTTTTGTATCAGTTATTTATCTAGGAATTGTTTCTACAGGAATAGCTTGGTTATTGCGTTTTAGAATATTAACTACTAATGGTTTGATATTTCAATCTCAAGTATCTTATTTAATTCCGATATTTGGAACAATTTTAGGTTATATTTTTTTAGAAGAACTTATTACTACAAAAGTTTTAGTCTCTTTAATTGCTGTTTGTATTGGTATTTATTTTGTCAAAAAAGGTGGCAATACAAAAACTATTTAAGTTTTGCCATAGCTGCAATATGAGATGGTCCAGTTTCACAACAACCGCCAATAATTGTAGCCCCATTTTCTTTAAATTTTTTAGCAATTTTCAGAATTTTATTTGGTGTTAGATCTTGTCTTTTTCCTAAGATTTCATTTGGATTAGATTTTTTACCTATAAAAATAGATGTGTAGCTTTCTTTAAGCTTAGTCGTAACAAAACCATTTAATTTGAAACCAAATGGTAGATTTAAACTTTTTAAATCATTTAAATTCCTATCAAAATTTTCAGGAGAAACACAAGATAACATTACCCCAAGAGCGTTTTCATCAATGATGTTTTTAATTTCTGTAATTTTTTCACCACTTGGCAAATTTGTTCCTTCGGATATATGTAAACCAATTAAATAAGGTTTTTTAAATTCTTTTATAGCTTCAATTCCACATTTAACTTCTTTTACACTACTCCAAACATCAAAGTAAAAAAAATCAACATACGGATTAAGTGCTTTTCCTTGACTATTAAAATTTTCAATAATTTCACTTTCACTTCTATCATCTGCTTCATAGGTTAAATTTTGTGGAGGTATACCACCAGCTATATAAATATTTGGAAACTTTTCTTTAGCAACTTGAGCAATTTCTCCAGCTTTTTGATTTAAGTATTCAAATTTATCCATAAGATTATTTTCTTTTAAACGTTTCTGTCTTGTTGCAAAAGTTGTTGTGACAATGATTTCTGCTCCAGCTTTTATAAAATCAAGATGTATATCTAAAACAAGTTGATGATAATTTTCATCCAATATTGCATTAGCACTCCATAAAGTTGAATTTGATTTCATTCCTCTTGCTAGTAATTCTTGACCCATACCACCGTCTAAAATTCTAGTTTGTTTGAAATAATCTTTGTTAATCATTATTTTTGAAAAATGATTTTAGCATTAAAAGAAAAAGATCTTCTTTCAGAATTAATATTAAATGGATAAGCTGTATGCATAAGGTAATTTGGAAAAATTAATAGATCTCCTTTTTTTGGTACAATATTGAAAATACTTTTGCTTAAAAATGCTCTTTGTCCGTTTATAAAATCAATTGTACCATTCGTTTTATCTTTTTTATTTTTTAAAAATTTGTTTTTAGTCATATTTTTTGGGACTTTTAAATAACCAACTCCAGACAAATCTCCGTCGTGATAATGAATAGGGTTATATTCATTTTTAAATTGACTAACTACCCATAAATTTAATATTTTTATATCTTTAACTTTTTTTATCTTTTCATTTTTAAGGAAGTTTTTGATATTTTTTTTAATTTCTTTTTCTAAATTTTTTCTTATAAAATTATTTGAAATTTTAACTTCTTTTTTAATTTGGCTTGCTAATTTATGACTATAGTCATTATTTTTTGTTACGACTTTATTTTCAATCTCTTGATTCAAGATATCTAAAAACTTTTTCGAGATTTTTGCCTTACCTATTGATGGACCAAATGGTTTTATATTTTTCATATAAATTAAATATCCTAAAAAAAATTATATTCAACCTTATCCCATTAATCTAAATCCCATTCTTATTGCAACAAAAATGACTAAAAAAGAAGTTATAAGAGCTAATAATTTATTTGATAAGAATTTTATATTAAGAAAATTTCCAATTTGGCCACCGACTAAAACAACAACAAACAAAGGCCAGTAGTTTAAAAATTCATTTAAAACTATATCCTTAGTCAATTGTCCTGCAACTCCAAACATAGAGTTGATCAATATAAATAGCGACGCTGTACTTGTTATATGCTTTGGATAACCAGCTTTAAGAAGAAATAAAATTGGACTTAAAAATATTCCCCCACCTATTCCTACTAACCCAGATATAAATCCAATAATTGAACCAATAAGAATAGAAATAACTTTTGAAACTTTTCTAATTTTAATCTGATCTTTATTGAAAGATTTACTATTTAATAATAAAAAAATTCCCGCTGTTAACAAAATAAAGAATAGTAAAATCTCAAATAAATTTTTATCAATCGAAATAGAAGCTCCAAAAAAAGCAAAAGGCACAGATCCAATTAAGTAAGGTGTGAGTAAATTTAGATTTATATTTTTTGTTCTAAAAAAATTTATTGAATTACCAGTTACAACAATAATATTACAAATTAACGCTACAATTGGAAAAATATAGAAGGGAACATCCCAAATTAACATTAAAGCAAGATAAGTAGATCCACCCCCAAAACCAATGCTAGAATATAATATTGCTGTTACGAAAAAAAATATTGTAAGTATAATCATCTTTTAAAATTTATTTATGATCGTAAATATAGCTTTATTAACTGTAACAGATACCAGGACAATTGATAACGATAAATCAGGTGCTATCCTAGTTAATAAAATTACAAAAGCTAATCATAAATTAATTGAAAGAAAAATTTGCAAAGATAACAAAAAAGATATCGTTTTAATTTTAAAAGATTGGACTAATAACAAAGACATAGATGTAATTATTACGACTGGAGGCACAGGTTTGACTGGAAGAGACATTACTCCAGAAGCACTTGATGAAGTTGCAGATAAACATATACCTGGATTTGGTGAAGTATTTAGAACAATTAGTTTAAAAACAGTTGGGACTTCTTCAATACAATCTAGAGCATGCGCAGTTTTATCAAATGGTAAATATATTTTTGCATTACCAGGATCTTCAGGGGGAGTAACTGATGCATGGGATGGAATCTTAAAACACCAATTAGATATTAATCACAAACCTTGTAACTTTGTTGAATTATTTCCAAGACTTAAAGAAGAATAATTATTTCTGATATTTTTCTTTCCATTCAGAATAAGGCATTCCATATACATGTTCTCTGGCATCAGGATCAGATATCTCTAGTCCTTTTTTTTCCGCCTCTTCTCTAAACCATTTAGATAAACAATTTCTACAAAAACCAGCTAAATTCATTAGATCGATATTTTGAACATCTTTTCTTTCATCTAAATGATTCATTAATCTTTCAAGAGTAGCTGATTGAATTTCTTTTTTTAAATTTTCATCCATAATTTATATTCCTATTTTTAATCTTAATTCTTAAAGCTAACAAAACAAGTATAATTATTAGATAAACCAAAGGTCTAAAAAAAATAGTTTTTGATAACCATATGTAATGAAGAGATCCAAAAATTGCGATTACATAAATTAATTTATGTAATTTTTTCCATCTATTTTTTAATAAATAAATCATTTTTTGGGAAGAAGTTATAGCCAAAGGTAGCAACAGTAACCATGCTGCAAATCCAATGAAGATATATTTCTTTTTTATTACGTCATCTAATATAGGAGACCAATTAAATCTATAATCTATACCTATATAAGTTAACAAATGAAGAGTTGCATAAAAAAAAACAAAAAGACCCAATGTTCTTCTGAAACTTATCCATACAGATAATTTTGTGATTCTTTTAAGAGGACTCATTGATAGTGTTAAGCAAATAAAAATTAAAGTCCACTCACCAGTAAAATGAGTAATTTCTTTTACTGGTTCAGGGCCAAGTTTATTTAAGAAAATTTTGTATAAAATAAATAAAAATGGAATTGTACTTAAAATAAATACACTTGGTTTTAAATATTTTTTCATTAAAAATATTTTTTAAGATCCATACCTGCATATAAGCTTGCAACCTCATCTCCATAGCCATTGAACATTAGTGTTTTTACTCTTGGCGACCAAACCCCTTCGCCAATTATTCGTTCAGTTGCTTGTGACCATCTTGGATGATCTACATTAGGGTTTACATTCGAATAAAATCCATATTCTCTAGGTGAGGCCCACATCCATGAAGAAGTAGGCATATTTTCAACAAACTTTATTTTAACAATTGCTTTGGCACTTTTGAAACCATATTTCCAAGGAATAAAAATTCTAAATGGAGCTCCGTTTTGATTTGGAAGTTTTTTTCCATATAAACCTGTAACTACGGTAGTTAAAGGATGCATTGCTTCATCAATTCTTAAACCTTCATTATATGGCCAGTTTAAAACAGGGTATCTTTGGCCTTTCATTTGTGCAGGATCATATATACTTTCGAATTCAACAAATTTTGCTTTATTAGTTGGATTAACTTTTGATAGCAATTCACTCAAAGAAAAACCCATCCATGGAATTACCATTGACCATCCCTCGACACATCTTAATCTGTAAATTCTTTCCTCAGATACAAACATTTCAGAAATTTCTTCCATAGATAGTTTAATTGGTTTTTCAACTTCACCTTCAATACTAATTTCCCATGGTGTAGTTTTAAATATCTGCGAGTTTCTATATGGATCACTTTTTGATGTGCCAAACTCATAATAATTATTATATGTGGTTATATCTTTATAACTTGTTAATTTATCTCTATCATTTGCAAAAGATTTATTTGCAAATGGTATAGTTGAGAACGCAAGAGAACTTGCTCCTAATCCAATAGATTTAATAAACGATCTTCTATTTTTATAAATTTTTTCTGGTGTGATTTCTGAGTATTTAAATTTTTTCATAAACTATAGGTTTACCTTTTAACCAATCACTTTGATTGTCTGTATAATGTTCTTTTTTCCATATAGGAGATCTTTTTTTAATTTCTTCAATAATATATCTAGACAAAACATATGCTTGATCTCTGTGTTTACATGCAACAGCAATTATAATACTCATTTCTCCAATATTTAAATAACCTTTAGCGTGTTCTATAAAAACAGCTTTATCCTGAATATTAAGTTTTTTATCCACCTTTTTATATATTTCCTCAAAACTTTTTATCACAAGCTCATCATGACTGTCGTACGTAATGCCAATTACACTTTTGTTATTATTTAGATTTCTTACTGTGCCAGTAAAAAATACTGATGCCCCAAATTCGACAGAAGATATAAATCTTTCTGCATCATTTATTGAAAGTTTTTTATCTTTACAATCTACAATTTTTGCATGAAGCATTAACCTCCTCCTATAGGAGGTATGATACCAATTTTTTCGTTATTTGTTATTTTATAATTGTCGCTAACAATGTTATTTTTCCCCGAACAAAAAGCTGAAGAATTGACAATTTTTTTATAGTTTGCATTTCCATTAAATTTTTCATCTAAATATTGAATTATTTTTTTTCGCATATCCTTTATTGTTGATTTTTGATCTAAATCTAATTCTAACAAATTTTTTTCACTAAAATCTCTTGCAGCACCAAATAACTCAATTTTAACTTTCATTTTTTTTTAAAATAAATCTTTTAAAAAATTTGGTAGACCATCAGGATTTTTCCATAATCCATTTTTTCCACCTTCTTTGATTAATAATTTTATATTGTCTATCTTGAGGTGTGGATTAATTATTTTACTTAAATCATAAATTGTGATTAGAGCAGCATTAACACCCATGATTGCTTCCATTTCAACCCCAGTTTTTGCATACGTTGATACAACACAAAATACTTCTAGAGATTTATCTTCTTCATTAATGATTATTTTTGTAGCAGTATGGTCAATTGTTAAAGGATGGCAAAGTGGAATTAATTCACTTGTTTTTTTTACACCCAAAACTGCAGAGACTTCTGCTAAGGTTATTGGATCACCTTTTGGCATTTCTTTATTTTTTATTAGCTCAAATACATCATCACCGACATAAATTTTTCCAGAGGCTAAAGCTCTTCTAAATGTTTCTTTTTTTTTTGATACATCAATCATTTTAAAAGAATTTTTTTTAAATATTTCTTTTGCCCAATCTTTTAAATCACTATCACTAACAATTTTTAAATTTTTCATTTTATCCACCAGTTTTTGATAAATTTATTGTTGACCCAGTATTACCCAATTCTAAATAATGAGACTTTTTTTTAAACTGCATTTGTCTCATTACTAAATCTTTTAATTCGTTTAACTGATCATCTTTTTGTAAAAGATGTCTTAAATTAATTCCAGTATTTCCAAAAAGACAAAGTCTCAAATCACCTCTTGATGTAATTCTTAGTCTATTACATGATTTACAAAAATCTTTTGAATATGGTGCAATAATACCAAACTTTCCTTTATATTTAGAGTTAATATAATTTAAAGAGGGTCCTGCATCTTTACCAAATGTTTGATAAATCCATTTGTTTTCCTTTAAGTATTCTTTAAAAATTTTTGATGAAACATGATATTTATTAAAATAATCTAAATTATCACCAGTTCTCATTAATTCTATGTATCTGAAATCAATTTTATTTTTTTCTATATATTTAGCCCAACTATTAAAATCTTTTATTGATGAATTTACTCCATTTAAAAGTACAGCATTAATTTTAATAATTTCAAAACCTATATTTTGTAAATTTTCTATACCATGTAAAATTTCTGGTAACCTGTCATGACCAGTAATATTTTTAAATATTTCTCTATTTAAACTATCTATACTTATGTTTATACCAGTAAGCCCACTTTTAACTAACTGTTCAGCTTTTTTATCTAACATATAGCCATTTGTGGTAATAGACACATTTTGAATTCCTGCTTCAAATTTTAATACTTTTATAATATCAAAAAAATCTTTTCTTACTGTTGGTTCGCCACCTGTAATTCTAATTTTGTTTACACCTAGCTGAGAAAAACATCTTGCAAGTCGTTTTATTTCTTCTAAATAAAGAAACTTTTTGCTATCACTTTTATCTACTTGATATCCATTAGGTAAACAGTATCCACATTTAAAATTGCATACATCTGTTATAGATAATCTAATGTATGGAAAGGTTCTGCCAAAATTATCTTTTAAATTATTCATCAATAAAGTATTTTATCACATTACAATGTATTAAAAAATTAGATTATTGGAGTTTATCACTCTATGAATACCAGTATTGACAATAATTTAAAAAATGAAATTGATAAAACAATAAGCCTATTTAAACAAAAAAAATTTAATGAGGCATTGATTTTATCAAATAAATTAATCGAAAAAGAAAATAATATCCCTTTTTTGCTTAATCTAAATGGATTAATAAATTTGAGTTTAGAAGAATGGTCAAGTGCAGTTTTAGCATTCCAAAAAGCATTAGAATGTGACGTTAATTATGTAGAGGCTTATAACAATATGGGTGTTGCTTATAGTCATTTGGGTGATCAAGACAAAGCTATTAAAAATTACACTAAAGCTATTCAGGCAAAAAAAAATTATTCAAATGCTTATAACAATTTAGCAAGCCTTTATGATGATAATGGAAAATATAATGATGCCGTTATAAATTATGTTAACGCATTAAAATTTAATCCAGAACATTTTAATGCACAAAATAATTTAATTCATTTAATTAATTTTTTTAATCCAAAAAATGCTAAAAATAATCCGATTATCAAAGCTAACAACGAAATAAAAAATATAGAAATAGATGTTTCTATTAATAACAATATTTCAAATGCGATTATATTTAAATATTTATCAAAGTGTAATCAGATTTTAAAAAAAAATATTAAAAATTTATCTTTTTTTGACTCCCAGATACATAGAAGAAATGGTCATGATTTAAATTGTGAGAGACATCATAAAGTATTTAATAAATATAATGTTATACCACAATATTGCTTTAGTTGTTTTAAAGTTCAAATTGAGCTTCAAAATGTAACACACTTATTTAAATTATTTTTCATTTTTGATCAAATCACACTACCAAAAGACAACATAAGAAAATGTTTTATAGAACTAAGACCGGGCATACCTGGAACATACAAGGGTTTAATTTATTGTTCAACTGTCGAAGATGCTGAAAATGTTTGTAAAATTACAAAGCCATTTATTGAAAAATTAATTAAAAAAAATTTTGAAATTAAAATTAAAAGAGGTTGTACGGAATTTGATTTAGCTTTTCCTGGGTATAAAGATATTAATAATTTAAACAAAATTAAATATGATCAAGAATGGAAAAATAAAGAAGAATTGATTGATGAAGAAATTTATAACGGCAGTAAAAAAAAAAAAAATATTTTTAACAAAAGTTTATCTGGTGTTTGTTTGGGAGATGTACTAATTATGAATAATTGGTTAAATTATGCAAAATTAATTAATGATATGACATACAAAGATATTACCAGTGAAATTATTTTTTCAGAATATATTTATCAAGCTGTAAAGAAAAGAAATGAACAAAATTAAAATTAATTAGAATTAAAACTTAATTTTTATTTGTTTTCTTTGCTTTAATGAAATTAAAGCAGCATCAGCTATGATTAAAGCTCTTCTTCCATCTTCAAAACTTGATTTAGGGGATTTTTTTTTTCTTGAATATAAAGCTAATTCATCAAGTTGAAGTCTGTAAGCATCAACGTATCTATCGATGAAAAAATTTAAAAGTGGCTGTTTTTGTGATGTATTATTTTTCGTAAATATTTCAGTTTCATTTTCATTTTTATTTCCTGATATAAGCATTCCTTTCGAGCCAAATAATTCAACTCTTTGATCGTATCCAAAGCTGCAATGTCTGGAATTAGTAATAATACATTGTACGCCTTTTTTCGATTTTAATAGACAAGAGGCTAATTCATAATCTTTAATTCTGTTAAATCTTTTATCTGAAATATTACTAGCTGTAGTAAAAATGCTTTCTATTTCATCCTCATCCAAATAAAATCTAAGTAAATCAAAATCATGAATCATCATATCTTTAAATATACCACCAGATATTTTAAGATAACTTAATGAAGGTGGGGCAGGATCTCTACTAGTGATTATTATTTTTTCTAGTTTTCCAATCTTATTTTTTCTAAGCTCTTTTTTAATAGAATTGTGTCCAGGATCATATCTTCTATTGAAACCCAATTGTATTTTAGGATTATATTTTTTGATTACTTTTAAACAAGTATTAACTTTGTTTATATCTAAATCTAAAGGTTTTTCACAAAAGATTACTTTTTTGTGTTTAGCTGCTTCTTTTATAAATTTAATATGAGTAAAAGTACTAGATGCAATAAATACTAAATCTATGTTTTTATCTCTAAAAGCTTTTTCAGGGTTGATTATATTAATTGAATTAAATTTTCTTGATATTTTTTGAGCTAACTTCTTGCTTATATCAAAAGTATATTTTAAATTAAAACTTTGATGGTTGGTTAAGTTTTCAGCATGCATTTGGCCTATTCTACCTAGACCAATTAATGCAACGTTTATTTTATTTTTACCCATTTTTTACTTTTTGATGAAAGCTTACAAGCATCTATAAACTTTGCAGTTTCAAACCCTTCGTCTTCATTTGGAAAAAAATCGCGTTTTTTTGTTTTACTTTTAAGTGAAACTGCAAATTCTTTATATATATTTGCAAATGCGTCTAAATAACCTTCTGGGTGACCGAACTTAATTCTAGAAAAATTCTTTGAAAAGCCTGCATTGTGGAAACCTCTTTCAAGAAGTTTCACCGCGCCTTTCGAGGGATTTAGTTTTAAGTACCCAGGATCATTTTGAACCCACTCTAAACTTCCTTTATCACCAAAGACCCTTATTCTTAATCCGTAAACTCCTCCTCTAGCCATAACATTAGTCCAAAACATACCTTTTGCGCCGTTAGAAAAATTAATCATGACTTGAGCATTGTCGTCCATTTTTATCTTTGGGGAAATTTGTTTTATATCTGCCAAAACATTTTTTCCTTTTAAACCAGATATATATATAGCTAAATGATATGCATGCGAACCAATTTCATTTAATACAGCTGATGATCCAACAATTTTTTTATTTAGTTTCCATTTTAATTTCTTTTTTGCGTTTCTGGCATTGATAGAAGAACCATCAGACCAATCCTGGACATATTCAACATTTATCATTTTTACTTTTCCAATCTTCCCTTTCTCTACAAGAATTTTCGCTTGTCTAACCATTGGATAAGCAGAATAGTTATGAGTAAGTGCATATTTAATCTTTTTATTTTTTTTTATAGATTTAAAAAGTTTTTTTGCTTGTTCTAAATTACCTGCAAAAGGCTTATCAGAAATTATATTTATATTTTTTGAAATAAATTTTTCAGCAATTATTTGATGACTTGACGGAGGTGTCATAATAGCAACCACATCAATTCCATCTTCTCTCTTTGACTCTTTTTCAGCCATTTCTTTATAATTCAGATAACATCTATCTGCTGAAATACCTATGCTGTTGCCAAACTTATTGGAGATTTTAACATTTCTTGAAAAAACACCAGCTACTATTTCGTAGTGATTATCAAATCTAGATGAAATTCTATGAACATGACCAATCCAAGATCCAGGTCCACCCCCTACAATTCCTAAACTTAATTTTTTAGTGTTATTTGTTTTAAACATTGAATATATCTTAGCAAAAAAAATTTTTATGTCAGTAAAATTAGGAATAGCACCAATAGCATGGAGCAATGATGATATGCCAGAACTCGGTGGCGAAACCTCTTTAGAACAATGTTTGTCCGAAGCAAGTCAGGCAGGATTTATAGGAATAGAGTCTGGAGGAAAATTTCCAAAAAATTCTAAGGAATTAATTCCAAAATTAAGAAAATTTAACTTAAATCTTTGCTCTGGTTGGTATGGAGCAAATTTGAGAAAAAATTTAGTCGAGGAAGAAAAAAAAATTATTCAAAATCAACTGAAGTTATTTAAAGATTGCAATTCACCATGTATAGTTTTTGCAGAAGTTTCAGGTTCAATTCAAGGAAATCCAAACAAAAAACTTTCAAGTAGACCAAAGATGGACCAAGATGAGTCTAAACAATATTATAAAAAAATCTCAGAAATGGGTAAATATTTGTATGACGAAGGTATGCCACTTGCTTACCATCATCACATGGGAACCATAATAGAAACAGAGGAAGATATAATAAGATTATTAGAAAACACACATGAAAGTGTAAAATTAACATTAGATACAGGTCATATGTTGTTTGCACAAGGTAACTCACTTGAAATTTTAAAAAACTTTAGTGAAAGAATTATTCATATTCATTGTAAGGATATAAGAAAAAAAGTTTTAGAAAAATCTTTAAGAGAAGATTTGAGTTTTAGAGATGCATTTTTAGAAGGTGTTTTTACAGTTCCTGGGGATGGTTGTATTGATTACAAACCAATATTTAATTTATTAAAAGAAAAAAATTATTCAGGTTGGTTAGTAGTTGAAGCTGAGCAAGATCCAGTAAAAGCAAATCCTTTTGAATATGCAAAAATTGGTTATAAATATTTAACCGATACTTTAAATATTTGTAATATACATATTTATAAAAATTAATTTACTATAATTATAGATAGAAACTTAAACTTTAAAAAATCTAAAATTTTGAGTTAGTTTATATTTTATATTTTAACTATCTTGGATCTTTCCAATTTTTTGTCAAAAAAATCTAAAATATTTTGAATTGTTTCTATTCCCATTCTAGTCATGCACTCCTCTGTAAAAGCAGCTGTATGTGGGCTCAAAAATAATTTATCATTTTTAAGCAGAGGATTATTTGAACTAGGTGGTTCAACCTCAAAAACGTCTAAACCAGCTCCAAGAATTAGATTTTCATTTAATGCTTTATTTAGATCTATTTCATTTATCACTCCACCCCTTGATGCATTAATTATAATGCAGTTTTTTTTCATATTTTTGAGTAAATTGTAATTGATTATGTTCTTAGTTTTTTCATTAAGTGGTACATGAAGAGATATAGCGTCCATATTTTTTGAAACTTTCTCTAAACTATCAACTTTTATACCACCATGTTTTTCAATCAACTCTTTAGAAACAAAAGGGTCATAAACATAAACTTTCATTTCAAATCCATGACATCTTTTAATCAAAGCTTGACCAATTCTACCAAAACCAGCAATTAATATATTTTTATTCCACAACTCTAGTGTTTTAGGAAGTTTATTTCTCTCATTAAAATTTCCACTTTTTACAGCATTATCGTACATATTACCTTTTTTTGAAATATGTAGAAGCATAAACATAACATGCTCAGCTACAGCAACAGCATTTGCTGTAGAGGTAATAGCAAGAGTAATGTTCTTACTTTTTGTTATATTTAAGTCAATATTATCATAGCCAACACCATGTCTTGAAATAATTTTTAGTTTAGATGCGGCCGCAATTACTTCACCAGAAAGTTTGGCTGTTCTGATGGAAACACCATCACAGTCCTTTATCTTAGATTTTAAAAATTTGTTATCTGTATTTTCTACTATTTCGAATTCATAATTAGAATTATTTTCTAATAATTTAATACCAGCAGCATGAATAGACTGAATAATTAAAATTTTTTTTTTACTACACATATTTAAATTTAAATAAGAATTTTGTATTACGAAAATTAATATAAAATGTAAATTACTTTTTACATACCCCAACGCATGGCAGCAGTATGAACAGGTGCATCCCAATTTTTCAAAATCTCTTGATCACATTTCGTAAGAGTTATAGATGCTCCTTGCATTTCAAGAGATGTGCAATAATTACCAACTAAACTTCTTGTGATTTCAATTCCTTTTGATTTTAAAATTTCACACGCATCATCATATACTAAATATAATTCGGTGAGAGGAGTTCCACCCATGCCATTTACAAAAAGAAGTGTCTTTTCATTTTTTTGTGGTTTTAAATCATCAAGTATAGCTTCCAACATGTTATTTACTATTGTTTTTGAAGATTGAATTTTCTCTCTCTTTCTTCCTGGTTCACCATGTATACCAACACCAAACTCCATTTCATCATTTCCAATATCAAAAGTTGGTTTGCCTGCAGCAGGAACTGTACAGCTGGTAAAAGCTACCCCCATAGTACCTGAGTTTTTGTTTACTTTTTCACCAAGTTTTTTACATTCTGCTAAAGAACCCCCATTTTCTGCAAAAGATCCAACAATTTTTTCAACCAATACTGTTGCAGCCACACCTCTTCTACCTGTTGTGAACGTAGAATCTTCAACTGCCACATCATCATTAGTAATGATACTATCATTTTTTCCTGAGTACATTTCTGCACCCATTTGAAAATTCATAATATCTCCAGAATAATTTTTAACTATAAACAATACACCTGCACCACTATCAACATGTTCAGCAGCTGCTTGCATTTGATCTGGAGTAGGTGCTGAAAAAACAAAACCTGGACATGCTGCATCTAGC
>CACOMK010000009.1 GCA_902628305.1 uncultured Pelagibacteraceae bacterium
TCTTATTAATTGTTAGTAATAATTGTTTTGCTAATGATGTATATGTCTCGCTCAAAAAAAATAAGGTAAATGTACGTTATGGTCCAAGTTTTGAGTCTGATATTAAATATGTTTATAAAAAAACTAATCTTCCATTAAAACAAATTGATAAAAAAGAAAATTTTAGAAGAATTATTGATTTAAAAAATAACAGTGGATGGATCCATATTTCACAACTAAAAAAAAGCAATTCAGCAATAGCAACTAAAGATAAAGTTTTGTTCAAAAAACCTACATCTTTTGCAAAACCAATTGCTCAAATCAAAGAGGGAAGATTGTTAATTGTAAAAAAATGTGAAAAAGATTGGTGCAAAGTATCATCAAAAGAATTTAAAGGGTGGATCAAAAAAAAGGATATTTGGGGGCTGAATTAATTAAAATCAGTAGCTAAAGAAAATATGTTTTCTTTAGATAATTTCTTGGCATGAGAGTATTCTTTGTGATCAATACCAAGCTCAATTTCTGAACCATTCGACTGAAATTTTTTTATTAAATCTTCAGTAAAATTAAAATGAATAAACTGCACTGAGGAAGCTTTATCCCAAGTAGACGTTCTATCAACATCTTCTCTTGGAACTGCTTTAATTATTTCATCATTTACTCTCAAATAAACAGTTTCCTCAATACCTCCCACTTTACTTAGAAAAGCTGCTCTAGAAATTGGATTATCAATTTCAAACATAAGGGTTGCGATTAGCTCTTTTCCGTTAGGTATTAAAGGATTGTATGTAGAAAGTTCATCTTTAAGCTGTTCATATCCACCCTTTTCAATATATAACATTTCTTGAATTTGAGCTAACATAGTTTCATAACTTTCAAAATAAAAAATAGCATAAGGTCCCAAAGAAACAATTCTATTTTTTTTAAAATCAACAATGTTTTTTCTTAATTCTATTCTCTTCTCGGTGTAAACATCTAAAGGCATGATATCATCTTTTTGAATTATTTTTTTTTCTCGAGGCATATTTAAAAAATTATAGCTTTTCGCTATTAATTCGATAGGGTGTAGTGCCTCATCATTTCATATAATTTTATCAACTTTTAAACAAATTTAAATATTTGCTTACTAGAATACAGTCTTAAGCTAAACATCTATTTTTCTCATACCATTTATCTACAAATAAAATTTTTCTTGCTCTAAAAATTACAAAGTAAACTACCGATGTGGTCTAATTTTCAAAATAAATATCAAACATTTTTAAAAAAAATTTGTATTCTTATGAAGAGAATTGATAAGCGAGTAACTTTAAGAGAATTATAAATTTTATTGAGTATTTAATTTTTTGATTTGCTCGCCCACCACTTATCTAAAATAAAGTACCATATAGAGTTTGCAATTGGTTCAACTATTGCATCTGTTAATGCAATAATAAAAGATACATTTGCAACTAACATTAAAACTGTAATTGCAATTAAAAAATGACCAATTGTATAAATAATTGTTCTTAATATCGAACCTTTATTATTTCGATAAATATTTCCTGCTGCTTTAAATATACCGTTAGTAATTTCCATTAATTTTTAAAAGGGCTCTCCAAAACACAGGCTACGAGATGTATTCTTGCTTGCTCTCCACCATTAAAAAAATTATGATATTTTGTGTTGTTTGTTATCCAAACATTTCCATCTGCCGGTAAATGTTTAGCTACATTTTCTATAACCATTGAGCAACCTTTGTTAGTTATGATTGGTACATGCAATCTACATTCAGGGTCTTTATGCCAACTTAAAGTAGACCTCGGTTCTTTTAACAAAAGCCTTACTCTACCAATTTTAAACCTTGAATTTAATTCCTCGATAACCTCTTTAAAATAGGTTTTTTCAAATTCAGGGACTAATTGGGTATATTTACTTTCATCAATATCAATATCTCTTGCTACTTCTTTTCCAGTATCATCGGCAATAGTCCAGTATTTTCCTCTGATATTATTACCTTTAATAGAGTTTTCGTTATTAGGAATTTGATTAACAGGTATTGCACCAAAATGTGTTACACCAGGTGAATTAAATTTTTTCTGATCTAGGATTTTTTCTAAATCTTTTCTCAATCTAAAAATGTTAAATTTTAAATCTGGAACCTTATAAAAATCCTCAAAACTTACTGCTGTCATTATAGAAATCTTTCTTTTAAAAAAATTAGTTTAACTTTAAATCAAATCTATCTGAATTCATGACTTTAACCCATGCAGAAACAAAATCTTTGATGAATTTCTCTTTTGAGTCTTCATATGCATAAACCTCTGCCAAAGCTCTCAATTGAGAATTTGAGCCAAAAATAAGATCAACTCTTGTTGCTTTCCATTTATTTTTTCCAGTTTTTCTATCTTTACCAATAAATGTTTGTTCAGATTTATCCTCTTCCTTCCAAGTGGTATTCATATCTAATAAGTTTACAAAATAGTCATTTGTAAGCACCCCTGGTTTTTTTGTGAAAACACCATACTGCGAATTGTTATAGTTGGTATCTAAGACACGCATACCACCTATTAGCACTGTCATTTCTGGCGCAGTGAGACCCATCAATTGAGCTTTATCTACCAATTTTTCCTCTGCAGATATTATGGAAGCACCTTCATTTAAATAATTTCTGAAACCATCAGCTTGTGGTTCTAATAAATTAAATGAATGAATTTCTGTTTGGTCTTGCCTTGCATCACCTCTGCCTGGTGAAAAAGGAACATGAATTTTATGACCTGCTTTTTTAGCAGCCATCTCAATACCAACGTTACCAGCTAAAACAATTAAATCAGCCATTGATACAATCTTTTTTTTGGTATCAAATTTATTTTTTATATTACTTAATTGATTTAATGTTTTTTCTAATTTTTTAGGATTATTTACTTTCCAATTTTTTTGAGGCTCTAGCATTATTCTTGCGCCATTGGCACCACCCCTTTTATCCGACCCTCTAAAAGTTGAAGCTGACGCCCACGCAGTAGAAACCAAATCTGAAATAGATATTTTAGATTTTGAAATTTTATTTTTTAAATCATTTACATCTTTTGATTTTAATTTATATTTTGTTTTATCAATTGGATCTTGCCATATTAATTGCTCTTTAGGTACATCGTCACCTAAATAGCATACTCTTGGCCCCATGTCTCTGTGAGTCAGTTTAAACCATGCTCTTGCAAAAGCATCATGAAATTCTTTTGGATTTTCGTGAAAGTGTTTTGTTATAGGTCCATAACTTGGATCTACTTTCATCGAAATATCTGTTGTTTGCATCATTGGAGGATGAAACTCATTTTTATTATGTGCATCAGGAACCATTTTAATTTTTTGTCCGTTTTTCTTTGGTGTCCATTGATGTGCTCCTGCAGGACTTTTTGTAAGCTCCCATTCATGACCATATAAACAATCTAAATATCCCATATCCCATTTAGTTGGGTTTTGAGTCCAAGCACCTTCAATACCGCTGCTAATAGTGTCAACACCTTTACCTGTTTTATAACTACTATTCCATCCAGTTGATTGATCTTGAATTTTTGAACCTTCGGGATCAGGACCTTTAAATTCCTCCGACGCTGCACCATGTGATTTACCAAAAGTATGTCCACCTGCTACCAAGGCAGCTGTTTCGTAATCATTCATAGCCATTCTACCAAATGTTTCCCTGATATCGTGTGCCGCAAGTTCTGGATCTGGATTTGCATCAGGACCCTGTGGGTTTACATAAATTAGACCCATGTGAGATGCTCCTAAAGGCTGTTCTAAGTCTCTTTTTCCACTATATCTGTTTACTGCTAGCATCTCTTTTTCTGAACCCCAATATATATCGTCCTCAGGTTCCCAAATATCTGTTCTGCCTGCACCGAATCCAAAAGTTTTAAAACCCATTGAATCTAGCGCTACATTTCCCACTAAAATATACAAGTCTGCCCAAGATATTTTTTTTCCATATTTTTTTTTAATTGGCCATAAAAGAAGTCTGGCCTTATCTAAATTAACATTGTCTGGCCATGAGTTTAGTGGTGCAAACCTTTGATTTCCAGTTCCAGCTCCACCTCTTCCATCTCCAGTTCTATAAGTTCCTGCTGCATGCCAAGCTAATCTTATAAATAGTGGTCCATAATGACCATAATCTGCAGGCCACCACTCTTGTGAGTCGGTCATTAATTTTTTTAAATCTTTCTTGAGTGCTTTAAAATTTAATTTTTTAAATTCTTTTGAGTACTTAAAACTTTTATCCATAGGATTTGATAAATTTGAATGCTGACTAAGAATTTTTAAATTCAAACTATTAGGCCAAAAATCTCTAGCTGTTTGACCTCTTCCTGCTGTAAATTTGGCTGGAGTACCTGCTCCAGTAAATGGACATTTGCTTATCTCATTTGACTTAAAAGATTTTGATTTATAGTTCTCAGTACTCATTTTTCTCCTTTTAAATAATTATTCTAGACAGCTAGTTTATAATAATTCTAAAAAGGAATGTCAAATATATTAGAATGATTTTAATGTAACTTTGTTAATCTTCTAATTTAACGAGAACTTCAACAGATTTTATTTTTTTTCCAGGAATTGTTTTTTGAATATTGATTGGTCCAATGTCCTCATTGTCAAGATCAATTAACTTTTCAGTTTTGATATCATAAAAATGATGATGAGCAGATATATTTGTATCAAAATATGTTTGGCTTGAATTAATTGGTATTTGTTTTAAATAGCCTTTTTTTTCAAAAGCATGAACAGTATTATAGATTGTAGCAACCGATATTTTTTTATCTGTTTGTAAATGTATTTTTTTTGTTAGATCGTTAATTGTAAAATGAAAAGTTTTGTCCGTTTCAAACAAAACTTCACATATTTTTATTCTCTGTTTTGTAGGTCTTAGACCAGAATCTCTTAATTTTTTGGTATATTTGTTTAAAATTGACATGTTAATTATAATTATTCTAAACTATTTCTATATTATAATTGCCTTAAATCAAGTAATAAGGGAGCTCAAATTATGAAAAAAAACTCATACTCTTACGATGATCTAATAACATGTGGAAATGGGGAGCTGTTTGGACCCGGGAATGCTAAATTACCACTGCCACCAATGCTAATGTTTGACAGAATAACAGAAATCAATGAAAATAATGGTGCATTTAATAAAGGCTCTTTGAAGGCTGAATTGGATATTAAAGGTGATCTTTGGTTTTTTGACTGTCATTTTAAAAAAGATCCAGTCATGCCTGGATGCTTAGGTTTAGACGCTATGTGGCAACTGGTAGGATTTTTTCTAGGTTGGCTTGGAAACCCTGGTAAAGGGAGAGCTTTAGGGGTAGGTACTGTAAAATTTACAGGTGAAGTTTTAAAGAATGTAAAAAATGTAAGATATGAAATAGATATGAAGAAGATTATGTCACCTGGAGGAACGACTGTTGGACTTGCAAATGGAATTGTTCTTGCAGATAATAAAAAAATATATTCAGCAGAAAGTTTAAAAGTGGGGTTATTTAAATAATGAGAAGGGTAGTTATCACAGGTTTAGGAGTAGTTTCTTGCTTAGGAAATAATCAAGATGAAGTCCATCAATCTTTATTAAGTTCAAAATCAGGAATTTCTTTTTCAGAAGAATACAAAGAACATAATTTGAAAAGTAATGTTCATGGTAAACCAAATATTAAACTTGAAGATCACATCGATAGAAAAACAATTAGATTTATGGGATCGGGCTCGGCTTACAATTATATTGCAATGAAAGAAGCAATTGAAGACTCTGGATTAGAAGAAAGTGAAGTAAGTAATTTTAAAACTGGGATTGTAATGGGCTCTGGTGGTCCATCAATTGAAAATGTAATTCTAGCTGCAGACAAAACAAGAGCTAAAACTCCAAAATTAATGGGCCCTTTTATTGTTCCAAGAACAATGGCGAGTACTGCCTCAGCAACACTTGCTGTTCCTTTTAAAATTAAAGGGACTAACTACACTATGAGTTCTGCATGTGCAACTAGTGGTCACTGCATAGGAAATTCTATGGAATTAATTCAAATGGGTAAGCAAGATATTGTATTTGCAGGAGGTAGTGAAGAAATTCACTGGGCGATGACAGCAATGTTTGATGCTATGACAGCCTTATCATCAAAATATAATGATACTCCACAATCTGCATCTAGAGCTTATGATAAAACTAGAGATGGATTTGTAATCGCTGGAGGAGCAGGTGTATTAGTGCTTGAGGAATATGAACATGCCAAAGCTAGAGGTGCTAAAATATATGCAGAATTAACTGGTTATGGAGCAACTTCAGATGGATACGATATGGTAGCGCCATCGGGTGAAGGTGCTGTTAGATGCATGAAAATGGCAATGGCAACTGCAAGAAATAAAATTGATTATATAAATACTCACGGAACATCTACGCCTGTAGGAGATATAACTGAGCTAAAAGCTATAAAAGAAACATTTGGTGACAACATTCCAAAAATTAGCTCTACTAAATCTTTATCAGGTCATCCATTAGGTGCTGCCTCTGTTCATGAGGCTATCTATTGTTTAATTATGATGAAAAATAACTTCATTACAGGATCTGCAAATATTACAAATATGGATGATGATGCTAAAAAATTTCCAATTATTGCGAAAACTGAAACCGGGACAAAGTTAAATACAGTAATGTCGAATAGCTTTGGTTTTGGTGGAACTAATGCAGCTTTAGTTTTTGAAAGGGTTTAATTTATGAGTCTTATGAAAGGTAAAAAAGGATTAATAATGGGTGTTGCAAATGAAAGATCTATTGCCTGGGGTATATCCCAAAAACTATCAGAGTCAGGGGCTGAATTAGCATTCACATATTTAGGTGACGCTTTAAAAAAAAGAGTTGTTCCGTTAGCCGAAAAATTAAATTCAAAGGTAACATTAAGTTGTGACGTTGAAAAAAAAGAAGATATAATAAAACTATTCAAAGATATAAAATCTCAATGGGGTAAAATTGATTTTGTGGTACATGCTATTGCGTTTTCAGATAAGTCAGAATTATCTGGTGAATATTTAAATACAACTAGAGAAAACTTTTTAAGAAGTATGTTGATTTCGTGCTTTTCTTTCACTGAAATTGCTAAAGAAGCATCAAAAATTATGAATGAAGGTTCAAGTTTATTAACTTTAAGTTATGAAGCTAATAAAGCTATCCCAAATTACAATGTGATGGGTGTGTGTAAGGCTGCTTTAGAATCTAGTGTAAAGTATCTAGCAAGAGACTTGGGATCTAAAAATTTGAGGGTGAATGCAATAAGTGCAGGACCTATTAAAACATTAGCAGCTTCTGCTATTGGTGATGCAAAATTTTTATATAAATGGAATGAAGACCACTCATTGCTTAAAAGAAATGTGGATATTCATGATGTTGGAAATTCAGCACTATATTTACTAAGTGACCTCGCAAATGGAGTTACTGGTGAAATTCACTATGTAGATGCTGGGTATAATAAGGTTGGGATGCCTGATCCTAAGAATATATCATAAAATTTAGATAACTTAGTGAAAATATATGAGGAAATACAGATTTATTATTCATGACGACACAGAAAGATTTTGTGATCGTGTAACTAGGGGGTTGTCTGACAAGTAGAAATTATATTGATTTCCTAAGATGATATTTGACAAAAAACGAGATGTAATGCGATACGGTCAAGCGGTTATTAAGAATGCTACGATTAAAAATTATAAAAAAAAATTAATTTGTAATCTATATAAACAAAAACTCCTGGAATTATAACTCCAGGGGTTTAAAATTTTTATTTAATCTAACATTTTTGCTTTAATGCTATAAAAATTAAAAATTTAACTTTTTATTAATTCTAGGGCCTCAATTAGCAATATTTCTGATTTTAAATGATCACCATCATCATGTGCTTTTTTTCCGGAGTCTCTTAATTTTTGTATAAGATCGATTTTATCTGATGACATTCCCGATTGTTTTGCAATCTTTAATTCAGAGTCTAATTCTCCCCAAAGCATTGGGCACGAACCAGAAAAAGCTGATGTAGAAAATAACACTATTATAAGAGTAATTACTATATTTTTCATTTATTCCTTTCAGTTAATATATAAATAGTATTTATAATACATTATATCAGATCAAACTTTGTCACAGAACAATAATCTATTTATAATCGGTACCCTAATTACAAAACACTGGTATATCTAATCTTAAAATATTTCTTAATTAAAAATCAGAATTTTTTTAAAAATAATATGTCAGATATATTTTTTTTTTTACTAATCATAATACCTTTATGCGTGTGAATATTTTTTATATTTTTAAAAAGAAATCTTTGATCTTGTTGGCTTAAAATTTTTGATTTAAAAAATTTTTTTTGTTTTAATTTTTTAATTATTTCATCAATAAAAAGCTCTTTATCGTTCGAGTCATTTAAATAATTAAAGTATTTTGGATGATTAAAATCTTCAATTATATAATATCCTCCTTTATCCACTAATTTAAAAAAAAATTTTAAATTACTAATAATATCATTTAATAAATGTGATCCATCGTCAATTATTATTTTGAATTTTTTTTTATTAATTTTTTTTTTTAAATTTGCTAAATCGGATACTTCAGTTGTATTACAATATATAAATTCTAATCTTTTTGAAGAATAATTATTTTTAAAATTTCTATCAATACCGTAAAAAAAAGCTTTCCTAAAGTAAAAATAAAAAGAAGCTAATGATGCACCTTTCCAGGTTCCAATTTCTAAAAAGTTAAAATTATCATTTTTAAATTTGTAAAAATATTTTTCATAGAATTTTCCATATCCATGTCCTATGATTTTTTTTGATATTTTACTATATGGATTTTTTACTTTTGTTCCTTTGTCTGTACCAAAGTAATTAAAAATGTCGTTTAAAGTTTTTTTCTTATTTAAATAAAGACTGTCTAAATTTATCTTTTTCCTTAATTTGAAAATAATAAACTTATAATACCAACTAATCTTTTTCATAAAAAATAAATTGATAAAGGGCTCTTTGAGCCCTTTTAATAGTTATTATTCAGTTGATGCCTGTTTCATGGAAAGTTTAACTTTACCCCTGTCAAATCCAATCACTTTAACTTTCACCTCGTCGCCTTCTTTAACAACATCAGTTACCTTAGCTACTCTTTTATCTGCAAGCTCTGATATATGAACCAGTCCATCTTGTTTTCCTAAAAAATTAACAAATGCACCAAATTCCATGATCTTCATTACTTTACCTGAATAAGTTTTGTTTAATTCAGCTTTTGCAGTTATATCTTTAATCATTTGCATTGCGATGTTTCTAGATTCTTCATCTGGAGCTGCAACTGTTACTACACCTTCGTCATTTACGTCTACTTTTGCACCTGATTTTTCAACAATCTCTCTGATCGTTGCACCACCTTTACCAATAACAGCAGCTATGTCTTTTTTGTCAACATTAACTTGCTCCATTTTTGGAGTGTGTTTTCCAACATCTTCTCTTGAGGCTGATAATGCTTTATTCATTTCTCCTAAAATATGAACTCTTCCGTCTTTAGCTTGGCTTAACGCTTGCTCCATAATTTCAAATGTAATACCTGTAATTTTGATATCCATTTGAAGAGATGTAATTCCATCTTTAGTACCAGCTACTTTAAAGTCCATATCTCCCAAGTGATCCTCATCGCCTAATATGTCAGACAGAACGCTAAAATCATCACCTTCTTTAATTAATCCCATTGCAATACCTGCAACTGGCTCTTTGATTGGTACTCCAGCATCCATTAATGCTAAAGAAGTTCCACAAACAGTAGCCATTGAAGAAGATCCATTAGACTCTGTTATTTCTGAAACCACTCTAAAAGTGTAAGGAAATGACTCTTTTGTTGGTAATGAAGAATTAATTGCTCTCCATGCTAATTTTCCATGACCAATTTCTCTTCTACCTGTTCCAATTCTTCCAGTTTCTCCAACTGAAAAAGGTGGAAAATTATAGTGTAGCATAAATCGTTCTCTTTGGAGACCATCTAAACTTTCAATTCTTTGTTCGTCATCAGACGTTCCTAAAGTTGCAACTACAATTGCTTGTGTTTCTCCCCTGGTAAATAATGCAGAACCATGAGCTCTTGGTAAAACACCAACTTCACACGAAATTGGTCTTACATCTGATAAGCCTCTACCATCAATTCTATTTTTGTTTTTTAGAATATCAGTTCTGACAATTGATTTTTCAAGATTTTTTAATTGACTGTTAACATCTAAATCTGAATAGTTTTCATCTTCTTCATAAAGTTTTTTTGCTTTATCAGTAATCTCTGAAATTTGATTTGATCTATCTTGTTTGTCTCTTGTTGCAAAAGCTTTTTTAAGATCTTCTGTAAATGTTTCTTCAAGTTTTTTCTTAACTTCTGATAGATCTTTTTTTTCAACAGTCCACTCAGGTTTTCTGCATTCTTTCGCAAGTTCCTCGATCATTTTGATTACTGGAACAAAACCTTCATGTCCAAATTTAACCGCATTTAACATTTCTTCCTCTGTTAAACCATTTGCTTCTGACTCAACCATAAGTACAGCGTCTTTTGTACCTGCTACAACTAAGTCTAGACTCGAATTCTCTAGTTCTGATTTAGATGGATTTAAAATATATTTTCCATCAATAAAACCAACTCTCGAAGCTCCGACAGGTCCCATAAATGGCATTCCTGATACAGCTAATGCTGCAGATGAAGCAATGATTGATAAGATATCTGGTTCGTTTTCTTTATCATACGAAATTACAGTTGGTAACAACTGAACTTCATTTTTAAATTCATCAGGAAACAAAGGTCTGATAGGTCTGTCAATTAATCTAGAGATTAATGTTTCGCTTTCAGTTGGTCTTGCTTCTCTTTTAAAATATCCACCTGGAATTTTTCCAGCCGCATAATACTTTTCTTGATAGTTTACAGATAACGGAAAGTAATCCATATCGGGATTTACTTTTTTTGCCCCTACTACTGTTGCTAGTACGACCGTCTCACCACATGTTGCGATTATAGCACCGTCTGCCTGTCTTGCTACTTTACCTGTTTCTAAACTTATCTTTTTTCCTGCTACTTCAATTTCTTTCTTGTATACTTTAAACATTTCATTTCCATTTCGTTTCGTTCGTTTCGTTCCATTCCGTTCTATCTATCTTGATTCTATTTTCTTAAATTCAATTTCGACAGTACATTCTTATAAGAATCCATTTTATTTTTCTTTAAGTATTCTAATAATTTCTTTCTTCTATTTACCGCTCTCAACAATCCAACAGATGAATGTTTATCCTTTTTGAATTGCTTAATATGCTTAGAGAGAGTTTCAATTTTTTCTGTTAACAAAGCGACCTGTATCTCTGAAGATCCAGTATCTTTATCGTGCATTGCTAATTCTTGTGCCTTTTTATTCATGCCTCTTTCTTCCTATTTATTTGTTTGTTTTATTAAGTTTTCTATTTTTTCCGCATACTCAAAAGACTCGTCTTTTCTAAAAAGTAATTTTGGTAAAAATTTCATAGCTACTTTCTGTGATAAAATTTTTCTAATTAAAAATGAGTATTCTTTTAAAACATTAATTGCTTCATCAGCATCTTTTCCTCCTAATGGAAGAACATACGCTTTAGCAATTTTTAAATCTGGACTCATTCTTACCTCTGTAACTGTTATAGTGTTTGTTTCTAAATTTGGAACCTTAGCCTCATTTCTAATAAAAATCATGCTTAAAGACTGCTTGATCATTTCTCCTACTCTTAATTGTCTTTGAGATACTGGTTTTCCAATTCTATCCGCCATTAAATTGACCTCTCAGTAGATGTAACACTAAATGCTTCTATTGTGTCATTTTTTTGGAAATCCATATAATCTTTAACTGTTATCCCACACTCTTGACCAACACTAACCTGTTTTACTTGATCTTTTTCCCTAAAAATTGTCGACACCTTTCCAGTATAAATTATTACACCATCTCTAATAATTCTAACATCTGAGGTGCTATTTATCTCTCCTTCAGTGACTTTTGACCCTGCAACTTTTCCTGCACCTGACACCTTAAATATCTCTAAAATTTGGGCTATACCAGTAATTTTCTCTTGAACATCAGGCGATAACAAACCTGACATTTTTTGTTTAATGTAATCCAAAACTTCATAAATAATATTATATGATGATATTTTAATTTTTTCGTTCTCAGCCAGTTTTTTTGCTTCCTTACTTGGCTTAACATTAAATGCTATTAATACTGCATTTGAAGCTTTCGCCAATGAAACATCAGTTTCTGTTACCATCCCTATATCTGCTAAAATTATTTTTGGTTTTACTTCATCATGTTTAATTTGACTAATTGCATTTTTGATTGCCTCTGAAGATCCCTGCACATCAGATTTAATAATTAAATTCAATTCCTCTGAAGATCGGTCTGAAAAAGCTGAGTCCTGGGTTACAAATGTAAGTGGATTTTTTCCATCTTTACTTTCTTGAGCTCTATTCTCACTCAGTGTCTTTGCTTCTTTTTCTGTATCAAGAACAATAAAATCATCTCCAGCTTTTGCCGCTCCATTTATTCCTAAAATTTCTACTGGAGTAGATGGTGATGCTTCCTTAATATTTTGGCCTTTATCATTAATTATTGCCCTAACTTTTCCCCATTTTAGACCACTAACAAAAAAATCACCTGTTTTGAGTGTTCCTGTAGTAACAATTATATTTGCAACTGGTCCTCTTCCAACATCAATTTTTGATTCTAAAACTATACCTGTTGCTTTTGATTCATAATCCGTCTTTAAATCTAAAATTTCTGCTTGAAGAATTATAGATTCAACCAATTTATCTAAATTTTGTTTTGTCTTAGTTGAGATCTCAACCATTAATGTATCACCAGATAAATCCTCTGAAACTAGTTCATGTTCTAATAATTGGTTTTTAATTTTCTGAGGGTCTGACTCTGGCAGATCACATTTATTTATCGCTACAACGATTGGAACATTTGCTGCTTTAGCATGTTTAATAGATTCGACTGTTTGAGGTTTTACCCCATCATCAGCAGCAACTACTAAAACAACTACATCGGTTAATTTTGATCCTCTTGCTCTCATCTCTGTAAAAGCAGCGTGACCAGGGGTATCAATAAAAGTCAATTTATTATTTTGACTTTCAATTTGATATGCTCCGATATGTTGAGTTATTCCACCAAATTCACCTGAAACTACGTTTGCACTTCTAAGAACATCTAGCACAGATGTTTTTCCGTGATCAACGTGGCCCATAACTGTAACTATAGGTGGTCTATTTTTTAAATTTTCAGTTCTTGAAGCTTTTATTTTTTGAATTATTTCTTCTGCTTTTTCTTCTCTAATTGGATTATGACCAAATTCTTTAACTAAGTATTCTGCAGTATCTGCAGCTAACGTTTGATTAATAGTAACGGTAACTCCCATTCCAAATAAATGTTTAATAACATTGCTTGATTGTTCAGCCATTCTGTTTGCTAATTCTCTTACAGTTATAGCTTCAGGAATATTAACATCTCTTTTAATTGGTTTTAAACTTTCTTGAGAATCATCTTTTGTAGCGTTTTTAATTTCTTTTTGTCTTGCTCTCTTAACTGATGCTAAGCTTCTTTGTTTTGCATCAATCTCATCACTTAATGCTCTTGAAACTGTTAATTTTAATTCTCTTTTCTTTATTCCCGATTTTAAAGTCTTTCTATCTTTACTTTCAGTATCGCCCTTAAGCCTTTTAGTAGCTCTTTGCTCTGCTAGTTTTCTTTTTTCAAAATCGTTTGTTATTAGGGGTGATTTAGGATTGAAAGAGGGTTTTAAAGGTAGACCTCTATTAATTGATGAAGAAGATCTTGTTTTGCTTGATGAATTTCTAAATGATCCTCCTCTATTTGAAAACTTACCAGTTTGTTTTTCAATTAATACAGAGTTTTTTCCTTGAGTTTTAGCGATCTCAATGTTTTTGATTGATTTTTTGGCTGAGCCTGAAATTGTTAATTTTGTTTTTTTCTCCATAACTCATCACTCAATCTTTATAAAAAATTTTTCGCGCAGACATAATTAACTCGTCAGCTTCTTCTTTTGATAAAGCAAAATCCTCAAGATAACCTTGAATTTTAACTCTCTCACCTTTTACTACATCGTAACCACCTGTTAATTCGTCAGACGCAAGATCTGCAAAATCTTCTAAAGTCAGAATTTTTTGTTCACCAAGTGTAACTAACATTCCTGGAGTTAAACCTTTTAGATCAATTAAAGCATCCTCAAGACCTAATTCTTTAATTCTTTGAGAAATATCCTCTTGGTCCTTTTCATAAAAATCTTTAGCTCTTTCTATTAGAGCTTTTGCTGTATCCTCCTCTATTCCTTCAATTTTTGTTAAATTGTCAGCTGAACTATCCTTAATATCATCAATAGTTGAGAAGCCTTCAGCTACTAACAACTGACCTAATGTTTCATCAAGCTCTAAATTTTTTACAAAATTTTCTGTTTTTTCTTTAAATTCTAATTGTCTTCTCTCAGAATCTTCTGCGTCAGTCATTATATTAATTTCAAAATTTAATAATTTAGTTGCAAGTCTTACATTTTGACCTCTTCTTCCAATCGCTTTACTTAAATTTTCCTCAGAAAGAATCACATCAAGTTTTTTTCTTTCACTATCAACATTTACTCTTTGAACTTCTGCTGGTGATAGTGCGTTAGAAACTAAAATTGCAGGGTCTTCAGACCAATTTACAATATCAATTTTTTCACCTTGAAGTTCATTAACTACAGCCTGAACTCTTGATCCTCTCATACCTACACAAGCACCAACTGGATCTAAAGACGTATCAACTGCTTTTACACATATCTTAGCTCTACTTCCAGGATCTCTTGAGGAAGATTTAATTTCTATTAGTCCGTCGTAAATTTCAGGTACTTCTTGAACAAAAAGCTTTTCCATAAACTTTGGATGAGCTCTAGATAAAAATATTTGTTGTCCTCTCGGTTCTCTCCTCACATCATTGCAATAAGCTTTAATTCGATCACCAGCTTTAATATTTTCACGAGGTATTAGCTCATTTTTTTGTATTATTGCTTCTGTTCTACCTAAATCAACAATAACATTACCAAACTCCAATCTTTTAACAATACCACTTAAAATTGTGTCTTTCTTATCTATAAAATCATTAAATTGTCTTTCTCTTTCAGCTTCTCTTACATTAAAACTAATAACTTGTTTAGCGGTTTGTGCAGCTATTCTTCCAAAATCAAAGGAGGGAAGTGGTTGTAAAACTTCATCACCAATAGACTTATCTTTATTTATTTCATTTAAACTTATCGCATCTTCTAATTTTATTTCAGTATTAGAGTTCTCTGGATTTTCAGCAATGACCAATCTTCTAAATAATTCAATATCTCCATTGTCTCTATTAATTAAAACCTTAATTTCATTTTCTTGACCAAATTTAGATTTGGCTGCTTTTGCAATACCAGTTTCCATAGAACTAATTATAAGTTCCTTATCTATGGATTTTTCTAAAGCTACAGCTTCAGCAATTCTTAATAATTCAAGTTTGTCAGCTCTTTTATTTAACATAATTTTGTTTATTCCAAAAAAAAATGGGCTTAAGCCCATTCTGTGAAATTTAGTAATGTAAGAGGAATATAATAAAGTTTTTTTTTAATTCAACATAAACTATTTAATAAAAATGTTAGTTTTATCAGTTTTTTCCCATGAAAATGAACCATTTTCCTCAGGCGCTCTGCCAAAATGGCCGTAGGCAGATGTTTTTTCATAAATAGGTTTATTTAAATTTAACATTTCTCTAATGCCCCTGGGACTTAAATCAAAATTTTCTTTGATTTTTTCTACAACAAATCTATTTTTATCTAAATTATTATCAAATAAATCAACATAAATAGATAAAGGCTTTGATACACCAATTGCATAAGCTAATTGGATTAAACATTTTTCAGCAATTTTTGAACCAACAATATTTTTAGCAATATACCTTGCAGCGTAAGCTGCAGATCTGTCGACTTTAGTTGGATCTTTTCCTGAAAAAGCTCCACCACCATGAGGTGCTGCTCCTCCATATGTATCAACAATAATTTTTCTACCTGTCAAACCACAATCTCCATCTGGACCACCAATCACAAAGTTACCTGTTGGATTTACATAAAATTCATTTTCGTCAAAACCCTGAAGAAAATTTTCTGGAATAGACTTTAGCATGTAAGGTCTCAACAAATCTCTAACTTGAGCTTGATTAACATCAGCTGAATGTTGTGACGATATAACTACCGATTTAACTTTTGATGGTTTTCCATTGACATATTCGAAAGTTACTTGGCTTTTTGAGTCTGGCTCAATATGTTTTAATTTTCCTGATTTTCTATCTTCAGCCATCAATCTTAAAATCTTATGAGAATAATGTATCGGGGCTGGCATCAAAACATCTGTTTCATTACATGCGTAACCAAACATAATACCCTGGTCTCCTGCTCCTTCATCTTTATTACCTGATGAATCTACCCCCATAGCAATATCAGTCGATTGTGAGTGTAAATGACTTTCAATTTTTGTTGCTTCTTTCCAAGTAAATCCATCTTGGTCATAACCAATATCTTTTATACAATTTCTTACTTTTTCAATTAATTCATCTTTCTTAATTTCAGGTCCCCTTACTTCACCTGCTAAAACAACTTTATTTGTCGTTGTTAACGTTTCACAGGCAACCCTAGAATAAGGATCTTCAGAAATAAAACTATCAACAACCATATCTGAAATTCTATCAGAAACTTTATCTGGATGACCTTCTGAGACAGACTCGCTTGTGAAAAGAAAATTTTTTAAATTACTCATTTTCTAAGTCTCTTAAATGAAAATATAAAAAAAATATACAATAAAATTACAAATCCAAAAACTTTATTTCCAAATTTTGCAAAAGGTGTGGTCCCTATTTTTTTCACCTCGTTTAAATCAATGTAACCTGAATTATTTATATCAACTTTTTTCTCAATAATTCCTAATGGGTTAATTATTGCTGATATCCCATTATTTGCAGACCTTAATACGTATTTTCCACTCTCGATTGCTCTAAAAGTACTGTGAATAAAATGTTGGTTAGGACCAATCGATTTACCAAACCAACCATCTTCAGAAATATTTACAATATAATCAAAATTATTATTTATAAAAATTTTGCCTGAATAAATTATCTCATAACAAATAAGAGGTAAAATTTTCAATGATAAATTATTATGATTCAGATCAATTATCTCTCTTTCCTCACCTTTTGAATAAGATTGATAATCATTAGTGATTGTTTTAAAACCAAAATTCTTTAATGTTTTTTCAAAAGGCAAAAATTCACCAAAAGGAACAAGATTAATTTTTTTGTATAAATTTATAACATTAAGGTTGTGGTCAAAAATAGCTAATGAATTAAAATATTTAGTAGTTTGATTTTCATCTTCTTTGCTATTAATTCCAATTGCTAACAAATGATTTTTGTTTAATTTATTTTCAAACAACCATTTGTATTCTTTAAATTGATCTCGTGAAATACCTGGAATTATACCCTCAGGCCAAATAAAAATTATTTTTTCGTTTTTTTTAAATGAGCTAATTTCAATTAACTCTTCTATTGCAGATATGGGATCAATATTATTATAAAATCTATCTATGCTAATATTTGAACTTAAAACTCTTACTTTATAATCAAGCTTTTTTACCTCTTGGTTATTAAATTTTTTTAAATTTTCTGCACCAAGTATATAAAATGACATTGTCGTAATAAGAAATGCAAAACAAATAATAATATCTTTTTTATTTTCTCTTAAAATAAATATTGATGGGCATGTAAATAATGAAATACAAAAAAGATTAAAGCTATAAGTGCCTATGATTGATGTAATGTTTAAAATTTCAATTTGATTAGAAAAACTATAAGCAATTAAATTCCAAGGAAATCCAGTGAGTATTGATCCTCTTAGAAATTCTACTATTCCAAATATTAAGCAGAAAAGAAAAAATGAACCCAAATTTTGTTTTGGTTTTAAAACTACAAATATATAAGCGACTAAAGAGTAAAACAAAGCCAAGAAACCAGGTATTAAAATTATTGTAAAAGGTATTAAAAACTTAAAATTTTCATCAAAGGTTAAAGATATAGAAATCCAATATAAATTACTTACAAAATAACCAAACCCAAATAACCATCCATAAAGAAAAAATATTTTTTTATTTTTATAAAACTCAATTTTTTTTATTATAAAAATATAGAATAAACTAAATGTTAAAAAATTTATTATGAAATAATTAAATGGAGGTAAACTTAAAGAAGTAAGCACTCCTAACAAAATTAAATAAATTAATTCGATATAAAATTTATTTTTCAATTTAATTTATTTTTGATTGTACAGATTTTAATAATAGATTTTCCTCTTTTAACATTTTAGAATAATCTTTATTTTTTTTATGATCGAAACCTAAAAGATGAAGAAAACCATGTATGAATATTTTGGTAACTTTATCTTTAAAAGATTTTAAATCTTGTGATCTTGGTTTATCTAAATAATTATAGCTGATGATAATATCTCCAAGATAGGTATTTTTTGAAATTTTTATTTTTTTATCTAATGGAAAAGATAAAATATCGGTAGGTTTATTTTTTTTTCTAAAAACCTTATTTAATTTTTTAATATTCTTATTATTTGAAAGTAATAAGGTTAAGGTTACATTTTTATTCAAAAATTTATATTTTTTAGGAAAAGCTTTACATATTTTTTTAAAAAAAATATCCTTATTTTTAATCCTTTTTGACCAAGCCTTCTCTTCTGAGAAGACATTAATACTAATCATTATTCGAATATGCTTTAACTATTTTAGAGACAAGTGGATGTCTGACTACATCTGAGTGATCAAAATCTATTACAGATATTTCCTTTAAATGTCCTAGCAACTCTTTTGATCGGACTAATCCTGACATGCTTTTATTAGGTAAATCAATTTGAGAAGGATCCCCATTAACAACTATTTTTGAATTTTCTCCAATACGTGTTAAAAACATTTTAATCTGAGTATCTGTAGCGTTTTGCGCTTCGTCTAAAATTGCAAAAGAATTTTTAAGAGTTCTACCTCTAATAAAAGCTAAAGGTGCAATCTCAATATCTCCAATCTCAATCATTCTCTGTATTTTTTCAAAGTCAAAAAGGTCATATAAAGAATCGTATAAAGGTCTTAAATAAGGATCTACTTTTTCCTTCATATCACCAGGTAAAAATCCCAAACGTTCACCTGCTTCTACAGCTGGTCTTGAAAGAATAATTCTCTCAATCTTTTTTTCTAAAAGCATAGTTAAACCTACAGCTACTGCCAAAAAAGTTTTTCCAGTTCCCGCTGGTCCAGCTGAAATTATGATATCACTCTCCCTTAAAGCTCTAACATAGCTTTTTTGTTTTTCAGATCTAGGAATTATAGATTTTTTTGGAGTTTTGATAATATCTGTAACATTGTTATTTTTTACTTTTTCATTAATCATAAAATTATCAACTGACGAAGATATATCTTTATTCTCTATACTTCCATTATTAATAAACTGATTAGCTAAAAATTGAATGGCGTTCTTAATTTTTTCATTCTTTTCAGGTGTTGATTTAATTAAAATTGAATTTCCTCTTGAATATAAGCTGCAATTTGTAATTTTTTCTAATTCTTGTAAATTTTTGTTAAATTCCCCAACAACACCCATTAACAAGTTATTGTCATGAAATATAACGCTTAAAGAATTATTATCTGAATAAACAAATTTTAATAATTGTTCGATATTTTTTTTACTTGAATTACTCAAATTTAGGCAACCTTTTGATTTAAATTGGTTATAATTTCACCGAATAAAGTATATCTGCTATAATCTTTAATTCTTACTTGAACTATTTTTCCGATATCACTCTTCTTACCGTTAAAAATTACAGGTGTCATATACTCTGATCTGCCAAAAGCTTTGCTTTTATCTTCGGTTAGATTTTCAACCAATACATCGAGGACTTTATCTTCTAATGATTTGTTCATTTGAATTTGATTTTCGAATAAAATAGTTTGAATTTTTTCTAATCTTTCTACAGAAATTTTTTTTTCAATTAAATCTAAATTTTCAGCTACTGTTCCAGGTCTTGGACTAAAAATGAAAGAAAAAGAATTGATAAATTTTATTCTTTTAATTAAGTTATAAGTATCCTCAAAATCCTGATCTTCTTCGCCAGGATAACCTATTATAAAATCGCTTGAAAATTCTATTCTTGAATTAATTTCCTTTAATTTATCAAATGTGCTTAAATATTCCTCAATAGTATGTTTTCTATTCATTAACTTTAAAATTTTATTGGATCCACTTTGAACAGGCAAATGCACTAGTGGTGTTAACTTTTTTGAAATTTTATAAACTTCAAGTAAATCTTTGGTCATATCTTTAGGGTGGGAGGTTGTGTATCTAACTCTTTTAATTTCAGTTAATTTTTCAATACTTAAAATCAAATCTGATAATCTATATCCTTCATTATTATAAGCGTTTACATTTTGACCAAGTAATATTATTTCTTTTGCGCCATTGTCAGCTAAATATTTTGCTTCATCTAAAATTTGATTAAATGGTCGAGAATACTCTGGTCCTCTAGTATATGGGACTACACAAAAATGACAAAACTTATCACATCCTTCTTGAATAGTTAAGAAAGATGAAACTTTTCCAGCTTCATTTTTAATTTTACTCAAATATTCAAATTTTGAAGTCGCATCAAACTCTGTTTCCTCTTTTTTTTTATTTTTCTCAATATGATTTAGTATCGTATCGTTAATTTTATGATAAGACTGTGGCCCAATTACCAAATCAATGTATGGTTCTCTTTTAAGCATTTCCTCATTTTCAGCCTGAGCCACACATCCAGCAATAATTACGAGTGGTTTTTTTTTAGATCTAAATTTTTTTTTTACTCTACCTATTTCATGGTAAACTTTTTCTTTAGCTTTATCTCTAATATGGCATGTGTTTAATAAATAACAGTTTGCATCTTCATAATGTTCAGTTTTATCAAAACCAATTTTTTTTACTGAGTCAAATATTCTATTTGAGTCATACTCATTCATTTGACATCCAAAAGTTTTAATAAATATTTTTTGACTCATATTATTGGGATTTTTTCTTAATCCCATATAACTCAAGTTTATGGTCAACTAAAGTGTATCCATACTTTTCAGCTATTTTTTGTTGTAGCTGATTAATTTCATCGTCAACAAATTCTATAATTTCACCAGTTTTGATATCTATTAAATGATTATGATCATCATTTAATTCATATCTTGCTTTACCAGTTTTAAAATCATGTTTAGTTAGTATGCCAGCCTCCTCAAATAACTTTACTGTTCTATAAACTGTAGCAATACTAATTTTTGGATCTATTTTTAAAACTCTATTATATAATTCATCAACATCTGGATGGTCAGACTCACCATAAGCTTCTTTTGATTCCAATATAACACGAGCTATTGTTTTTCTTTGATCTGTTAGTTTTAAACCTTTTTTTTGAAACTTTTGTTCTAATTGATCTGACATTTTTTAATTTTAACCCTAATAAATAGGATTAATCAAATTTTTTTCAATTTTAAATTTTTCACACAAATCAGGGATATTTTCATATTTTACGTCTTTTTCCCCCTTAAAATCTTGAATACTATAACAGTAATAATCAATTTTGTTAATTAAATGAAATGCTTTAACTATAGATAAAGAATTTCTGATACCCGCAAAACTACCCGGACCTCTGTTTAAATAAATCGTTTTAAGGTCTTTTGGATTTAATTTATGAGAATTTAAGAAATTATTAATAATTAAAGTTAATTTTTCATAATTAATTTTAGTATTCTCTTTGGTAATATTATAAATATCATTACTAGTAATGATCATTAAAAAAATTTTTTCACCGGTTACATCAATTATTAGTTTACTCATAATTATTTTATTTTCTAATATAATTTCTAAATCAGATGAAAATAATATCAAATACTATTCTAAAGATGAAGGAATTCTATCAATAATGTATCATCGTTTTAATGAGAATAAATACCCTTCAACAAATATCAAAATGGATATGTTTAAGGAACATATGAATATAATTAAAAACTTAAATTACAATTTTCATGATCCAAATAATTTTGAGCAGCAATTTGATATTCCAAAATCAAAAAAAGAAATTCTTTTAACTATCGATGATGCTTTTGAATCTTTTTATAATGAAGCATGGCCTTATTTAAAAAAAAATAAAATTCCATTTATTTTATTTGTTTCTACCGAACCGGTAGGAAAAAGAGGCTATATGACTTGGAAACAAATAAAAGAAGTTGAGATTAATGATTTTGCATTTATTGGTCATCATTCTCATACACATAAATACCTTATTGATGTAAGTAATGAAGAATTTATTCTTGATATTGAAACAGCAAATAAAATTTTCCTAAGAGAACTTGGTTATGTACCTAGTTTATTTTCATACCCATTTGGTGAATACTCTAAATTTATGAAGGACTATATATCTAAAAATTTCAAATATGCCTTTGGTCAGCATTCCGGTGTAATTGATTTAAATAAAGATAAATTTGAATTACCTAGATTTCCAATTAATGAAAAATATGGAGAGTTAAAAAGATTTAAATCAATAATAAATTATTTTCCTCTTGAATATAAAAAAATATTGCCAGAGGAAAAACAACTATTCGAAAATACAAACCCTCCAAGTTTCAGAGTTGAATTTTTTATGGAGCAAAAAAATTTAGCTAATATTAATTGCTATTCTAATGAGGGAGATGTTTGGGAAAAATCAAAAACCAATTTTACTAATAATTCTCTAACTATTGAATTTAGAGAACCATTTAAACCAAGAAGAGGTAGAATTAATTGTTCACTGAATGATGATGGAAAGTGGAGATGGTTTGGTGTTCAATTCCCTATTAAAGAAAATTAAATCAAGCTTTCTAGATCTTTGCTTGAAGGTAGTAGTCTAGCCTCATCAAAATCTTTTAAATTATTCTGTTCGATAATTTTTTGTAAAACCTCTATATATTTGTTTCCTGTTTCAGCGTATTTATCTAAATGCTTAGACAAAATTAAACTATCTAATGGTTTATTTAGATTTCTAAGTTCTGTTCTAGATTTTCTTAAATTTTTATACGTTGAGTGTGTATTTAAATTTCTTAAGTAAGCTCTAACAGATAACTGTAAGCTATGAAATTTCATAACTTTATGGTCTTTGCCCTCATCAGCATTTTTAGGTTTTAATCCTTCTCCAGACCAAGTCCATTGTCCGAATAAAGCATTTCCTTTTAAAGCAAATCTTGAAGTACCCCAACCGGTCTCTTTGGCAGCTTGAGCTATTGCTAATGAAACTGGTATTTCGTCCATTCTTATTTTTAAAGTAGATAAATCATTTTTTCTTACACCATATTGTTTATATTTTTTTTCTAACCATTTTTTTTCAATATCAGTGTTGCTATTTTTATTTAAAATTGTGAATAACCTTTTTCTATCAACTCTAATTTTATTATTTTCCTTAACTATTAAAGGGAGAACAATTTTTATAAACATATCTTTTCTTTTTTTAGTATTAGAAATGTTTTTAATTTCATTTGGAAGAAGACCAATATCTATTGGTTTAACTAACTTTGTATCTCTCACATCCTTTAAATTATAATTTACCTCTTCAAATAATGAGGCAATCTCAGATGTTGTATATCTGACTAGATTAATTTCAGAATTATTTTCTTCTAAAATATCATATAATAAATCTCGTTCATCAGCATCTGCAGTCGAATCTTCCTCAATTAGTTTATCTCCTTTTAAAGTATTATTTAAAATGTGTTTTGAGTTATTGGTAAATTCTTTATTTTTAAAGTTTTTATCAGTGAAATTAATAAATATTGGAGCTACATAAAAAAATAAAATTACAATAAAAGAACTTAAAAAAAATTTTGAAATTATGTCAAAACTTTTATTTTTCATAAAATTTGGTTTTTTAAATTTTCTCATAAATTATTATTGTATAGCCACAACTTCTTTTACCTCTGGTAGATAATGACATAAAAGATTTTGAACACCTTGTTTTAAAGTCATTGTTGAACTAGGACAACCTGAACAACTTCCTTGTAATTGTACCTTAACAATTCCATCTTTAAACTCTTTAAATTTTATATCTCCGCCATCTCTAGCAACAGCAGGTCTTATTTTTTCTTCTAAAATTTTTACAATTTTTTCCTCAATTTCACTTAAATCTAAATCTTTTTCTTTTATATTTTCATCAATTACAAATTCTTTACCATCTGCATAAAAATCATTTATTAGAGAAATTACAATATGTTTTATTTCATCCCACTTGATGTTGTCGTTCTTATTTACTGAAATAAAATCTTCACCTAAAAAAATACCCTCTACACCATTTATTGAAAAAATATCTCTAACCAATTCATTTTGCATATCATCTTTATTTGTAATTTCATAAGGACCGCTATTTGAAACCTTCTTCCCAGGAAGAAATTTCAAAGAATTTGGATTTGGTGTTACTTCTGTTTGCACGAACATAAATTATATATAGTCAATATTTTGAAAATTAAAACTTGATAATAAATTTAACTTAAAAACCTACTATTTCTTTGATTCTTTCAATCTTTTTAGAAGCAATCATATTTGCTTTTTCAACTCCATCTAGAAGAATTTCATCTAAGTAACTTTTATCTCCTAAAAGTTTTTTTATCTCATTAGAAATAGGTTCAATTTTATTAACAAGTTCTTCAGCTAATTGTTCTTTAAATTCTGAAAAATTTTTACCTGAAAAATTTTTTACTGAGTTTTGTAATGTAGAATTAGTTAAGCTTGAATAAATTCCTAAAAGATTCCTTGCCTCTGATCTTTCCTCAAGCTCCTTTATATCTTGCGGCATTGGCAAAGGATCAGTTTTTGCTTTTTTGATTTTGTTTATTATTTGATCTTTATCGTCTGTTAAATTTATTCGACTTAAATCTGATAATTCTGATTTACTCATTTTTTTTGAACCATCTTTTAAACTCATTATTCTTGAAAACTCTTTTTGAATTAAAGGTTCCGGAACTTTAAGAAAATTTTCTACATCAAAATCATTATTAAATTTTTGAGCTATATCTCTACATAATTCCAAATGTTGTTTTTGATCATCACCCACAGGAACATGAGTGGCATCGTATAAAAGAATATCAGCCGCCATTAGAACTGGATAAGAGTATAATCCAATACTAGCCTTCTCCTTATCTTTTCCAGCTTTCTCTTTAAATTGTGTCATTCTATTTAACCAGCCCATTCTAGCAACACAGCTTAATATCCATGCTCCTTCTGCGTGAGCAGCCACTCTAGATTGATTAAAAATTATACTTTTTTTGGAATCTATTCCACTTGCTATAAATGTTGCAACAGTTTCTCTAATGTTATTTTTTAATTCTTTAGGATCTTGCTTTACTGTAATAGCATGTAGATCAACTACACAAAAAATACATTCGTTCTCGTGATCATTATTTAAATCTACAAAGTTTTTTATAGCGCCTAAATAATTTCCTAAATGAAGATTACCTGTTGGCTGGACACCAGAAAAAATTTTTTTACCCATAAAATTAGTACTTTAATTTAATATCATCCATTTGAAAAGCTTTGATGAAATAACACACAATTAAATAAAACAATAATCCCAATATAACAGATAAAACTAAATATAAAGATTTAATAGATTGATTAAATGCTAATTCATTTTGGAAAAAATTTAACAAAAAATTGAAAAATAAACCCATCATAATTGATGCAAAAATTATTTTAATAAATTTAAATAAAAAAATTTGATTAAAATAAAATAATTTTCGATTTTTTAAAAATAAAAATAATAATATTGAATTAAACCAAGATGAAATAGACGTGGCTATAGGGATTATTATAAAACCAATTTCACTAAAATAATACAAACTTATAAAAATATTAACTAATACTGAAATCAAAGAAATATAAAATGGAGTTTTGGTATCATGATTTGCAAAAAAAAAACTTGAAAAAACTTTTATCAAGGCAAAAGCAGGCAGACCTAAAGCAAAATAATATAGAGCTAAGCTTGAGTTGTTTACTGAATTTTCATTAAAAGACCCATAGCCAAATAAAGCTGAAATAATTTGTTCCGATCCTATGATTAAAGCAATAGTTGCAGGGAGACTTAAAAATAAACTTAATTCGAGAGCTTTATTTTGTATAAATAAAATCTTATTTTTTTTTCTAGATTGAACATGTTTTGAAAGTTGTGGGAGTATAACAACACCAATTGCAATACCAGCTATAGCTAGATTAATTTGATAAATTCTATCTGCATAATATAAATAAGAAACTGCACTTGCTTGAAAAGATGCAATTATTGTTCCAATTAAGATATTAATTTGAGTAACTCCAGAGGAAAAAATACTTGGCAAAAGTTTTTTAAAAAAAAACCTAACTTTATTGCTTACTCTTAAATTGAAATTAAATTCAAGTGAATAATATTTAGAAACGTATTTGTATAAAAATATAAATTGTAGGAAACCAGCTAAAGAAACTCCATAAGATAAATAATAAACTAAATGGTCACCTAAAGACCTAGAAAAAATTAAAACCAAAATTAAAACAATATTCAAAATTATTGGGGCCGCTGCTGCAGCAGCAAACTTATTATGTGAATTTAAAATTGCAGAAAAAAATGAAGCTAGACAAATAAAAAACAAAAAGGGAAAAGTAATTCTTGTTAAATTTATAGCTACTTCCATTTTTTCTAAATCACCCACAAATCCTGGGGCAATAATTGAAACAAATGCGGGCATAAAAATTTCAATTATTATTGTTAAAAATAACAACCCTAAAAAAAGAAGATTAAAGATATCATTAGCAAATTTGTTTGATTGTTTTTTTCCTTTAGTAATTTCTGATGAATAGCTTGGAACGAATGCTGCATTAAAAGTGCCTTCGGCAAATAATCTTCTAAAAGTATTTGGAATTCTAAATGCTACAAAAAAAGCATCAGCTAACATTCCTGTCCCTAGAAAAATTGCAATTAATATATCTCTTAAATAACCAAGCAATCTACTAATGATAGTATAAAAACCAAATGTCCCTGTTGACTTAAGTAAATTCATAAATCATATTAGTCTTAATTTTACCCCAATTGTACACTTATTGTTATCATAAATGAAAAAAACAAAAATTGATCATTACACAGATAAAGAAGCTTTAGATTTTCATAAAGACAAAAAACCTGGCAAGATTGAGATTATTTCTTCAAAAAATATGACAACAAAGCGTGATCTAGCTTTAGCATATTCTCCAGGAGTTGCCGCTCCTGTAAAAAAGATAAGTGAAAACCCAGAAGCAGCTTATGATTACACAAGTAAAGGAAACCTTGTTGCAGTAATAAGTAATGGTTCTGCAATTCTAGGAATGGGAAACTTAGGTGCACTTGCATCAAAACCTGTGATGGAAGGAAAAGCTGTATTATTTAAAAGATTTGCAGACATCGACTCCATCGACTTAGAAATAGATTGTAAAAATACTGACGAGATAATTAATTCAATAAAAAATTTTGCGCCCAGCTTTGGTGGGATAAATTTAGAAGACATAGCAGCACCAGATTGTTTTATTATAGAACAAAAATTAAAAGAAATTTTAGATATTCCAGTTTTCCATGATGATCAACATGGAACAGCAATTATAACAACTGCGGCATTGATTAATGCTTTGGATATTTGTGGTAAATCAATAAAAAAAATTAAAGTTGTAGTTAATGGTGCTGGAGCATCAGCACAAGCTTGCACTGAATTATTTAAAAACTCAGGCGTGAAATCAGAAAACATAACTATGTTAGATAGAAAAGGAGTTATTTATGAGGGCAGAACTAAAGTAATTGATCAATGGAAATCTAGATATTTAATTAAAACTAAAAATAGAACTTTGGCGGATGCTATTAAAGGTGCTGATGTTTTTTTAGGATTATCCGCAAAAGGTGTTCTAAAAAAAGAAATGATTAAATCAATGGCAAAAAATCCAATCATATTTGCTTGTGCAAATCCTGATCCAGAGATTACTCCAGAGGAAATTAATGAAGTTAGAGATGATGCGATTATTGCAACTGGAAGATCAGATTACCCCAATCAAGTAAACAACTTAATTGGTTTCCCTTACATCTTTAGGGGAGCTCTAGATGTTAGATCTAAAACTATAAATGAGGAAATGAAAGTCGCCGCAGCTAATGCAATAGCTAAACTTGCAAGAGAAGATGTGCCTGATGAAGTTGTTGCTGCCATGGGTGGAGAAAGACCTCACTATGGCAAAGATTATATAATTCCATCTACATTTGATCCAAGATTAATCAGTGTAATTCCAGCTGCTGTAGCAAAAGCAGCCATGGAAAGCGGTGTTGCTCGAAAAAAAATTGATGATTTTGAATTATATAAAGAACAGCTCAAACAGAGGCTAGACCCTACTGTAACGATAATGCAAGGTATAAATTCATTTATTAAAAAGAATCAAAAAAGAATTGTATTTGCTGATGGTGAAGACGAAAATACTTTAAAGGCAGCAATTGCATTTAAAAATTCAAAACTAGGTATTCCAATTTTAGTTGGAAAAGAAAGTAAAATTAAAGACCAAATAAAAAATATTGGTTACAGTGAAAATTTCGACATTGAAATAGTTAATTCAAAGGATGAAGAAAAAAGAAAAAAATATGTAAAACATTTATTCAAAAAACTACAAAGAGAACAAGGCTTATTAGAAAGAGATTGCGACAGAATGATTAGAAATGATAGAGTCGTGTGGGCTACGAGTATGGTTGCATGTGGTGATGCCGACGGCGCTGTAACAGGTAATACTAGACGATTTGGTGCTTCATTAGAAAAAATCAAACAAGTTGTAGATGCTAGAAAAGGAGAAATTATGTTTGGATTAAACATGATCGTATATAAAGGTAGAACTATTTTTGTTGGCGATACAAGTGTTCATGAATATCCAACGTCTGAACAAATGGCTGAAATAGCTATATCCACAGCTAGAGTTGTTAGGCTTTTTGGATTTGATCCTAAAGTTGCTTTTGTATCACATTCTACATTTGGACAACCACTTACTAGTAGAACAAAGCATATTCGAAATGCTGTTGAGATATTGAAAGAGAAAAAAGTAGACTTTGAGTTTGATGGAGATATGCAGCCAGACGTTGCTCTTAATCAAGAATACGAAGAACTATATCCATTCGCAAAAATTGTAGGTAAGGCAAATATTTTAATAATGCCAGGACAACATAGTGCTGCAATCTCATATAAATTAATGAAAAGTATAGGGGATACTAAAGTTATTGGACCTCTTCTAATTGGTCTAGGTTTACCAATTGAGATTGCTCCACTTAGGTCATCAACTTCAGAAATAATAAATCTTGCTTCTATTGCAGCATATTCTTCTGAGGTAATTGAGTATAATAAATAATTATTCTCTTTGAATTCTTAAGTCTTCAACAAGTATTATACTTGCAATCACATCTTCAACATCAAGTATTTCTCTAGCTTCACTTATAACTAAATCTTTTTCTTCAATTGTAAGAGCAATACCATAAACATAAATTTTTTTTTTGTATGTATCGATTTGATAATTAGTAGATTTAATATTTTTGTTTAAAATTAAAGCTGTTCTTAATTGAGATGTAATTAAAACATCCTTGGCAGACTGTTTAAATTTAAATGCTTCTTTAATTTTTATATCATTTCTTACTGAACGAGCACCTTTAGTTTCCCATGCTAATTTGGTTATTAGAAGTTTTTCTTCTGGATTATCTACTTTACCTGTTATAAAAATTTTACCGTCTAGAACTTTTGTTTTAACTGAAATTAGATATTTTTTATCTCTAGCCAAAATTTTTGCACTTATTATTTTCTGCATTATTGAGTCATCTATTTGTGTACCTACTGTTCTAGGATCCAAGGCAACCGAAACACCAGTTCCAAAAAGACCTTTCGAACCAACACCAACACATCCGGTTAAAATAAAACTCATTAAGAAAAAAATTAATATCTTATTTTTCATTTTTTAACTCTAAACAAAAATTATATATTTCTTTTTTAGATACATTTCTGATTTGACAAAAAATATCTATAATTTCTTTAGTGGATAATTTGTTAATCATTTTTTTAATTATATTCATATCTGATTCAGTTAGTTTTTGAGAGATATTTTTATTTACTTTTCTTTCAGAAATAACAACTGTAAGCTCACCTTTTGGTTCATTTTCAAATAATTCCAATTCATCTATATCTTTCCTTATAAATTCTTCATACATTTTTGTTATTTCCCTACAAAAAACTATCTTTCTTCCGATAAAATTCGTTTTTATTTCGGGTATGATTTTATTAATTTTTTTTGGAGAGATAAAAAAAACTAATGAATTTTCAAATTCTGAGAATTTTTTTAGTTCTTTAGATAATTGCTGTTTTTTGTCTGAAATAAAACCACAAAACAAAAACTTATCTGAAAATCCACTGATTGATACAGCTGCAGCAACAGCCGAAGGTCCAGGAATTGGGAAAATTCTTATCTCATTATTTATACACTCATTAATCAGCACTGAACCTGGATCAGAAATGCTTGGTGTACCTGCATCAGATATCAGAGAAATTATTTTTCCAGATTTAAGATATTCAATAATTTTTTCTAAATTTTTTTTTTCATTAAATTTATGATTTGAAATTAATTTTGATTTTATTTGATATTTATCTAAAAGTTTTTTTGAAACTCGAGTATCCTCGCATAAAATATAATGAGATTTCTGCAAAACTTCAATTGCTCTTAAAGTTATATCTTTTAGATTTCCTATGGGAGTTGATACTAAATAAAGACCATTTTCGTATTCTTTTAATTTAAATTGTGGTTTTATGATCATAATTCAGCTTAAAAAATATTATACTAACATCAAAATGATTAAATTAATTAAAATTATTTATTTTATTTCCTTAAGTTTTTACTTTCTCTTTTTTTCAAATGTTAATGCTCAAGAAAAAATTAAAATAGGATTATTGGTTCCTATGACAGGAGAAAATAAGGAAATTGGAGAGTCAATTATTAAAGCAGTTGGATTAGCTGTCAAAGATATAGATAATGAATTAATAGAAATCTATCCAAAAGATACAGCAACTAAAGCTAATCAAACTTTAAAATCAGCATTTGAATTTAGTGAAATGGGAGTAAAGATTATCATTGGCCCTGTATTCTATGAAAGTTTAACTTATTTGGATGAAATGAAAGATTTAACATTTATATCATTAACCAATAAAACCTTAGATCTTCCAAAAAATGTTATTTCCGCTGGAATTAATTCTACGTCTCAATTTAACACAATAAAGAAATTTTTAGAGACCAATCAAATTAGAAGAACTATTTTTTTAACACCAATTCAAGATTATGAATTTGAAGTTAAAAAAGGTATGAAAAACTCTAAAATAAAAATTTATAAAGATTATGAATATAGTACTGATCCTACAAAGCTAACAAAACAAATAGAAGAAATTACAAACTATAAAATAAGAAAACAAAATTTAGAAGATGAGATAAAAAGAATTAAAAATTCAAATGAATTAAATAAAGAAAAAAAAATAAAAAGATTAGAAAAAAGATACACTTTAGGCGGTTTAAATTTTGATGCTGTAGTAATTGCAGATTTTGATGAAAGCTTAAAAAGTGTATCTACATCACTTCTATACACTGATGTACTTCCAAAAAACAAATACTTTATAACTTTAAATCAATGGTTTGACGAAAGTTTATTAAACGAAACTGACATCCAACCTTTATATTATCCGTCAATAAATAAAGAAAATTTTGATAACTATAAAATAAAGTACTTTAACGCATTTAATGATGATCCAAACCATTTATCTTTATTAAGTTATGATCTTGTTGGATTAGTTTATTATTTATCAATTAACTCAAATGTAGAAAACTTAAATAAAATTTTTAAAAAGAAAAATTCATTCAAAGGAAAAATAGGAATTTTTGATATTAAAGACAACAAAATAAATCACAGACTTAATTTTTATAAAATTGAAAATAAAGAACTTATAGAAATTTTCTAATTTTTTTAAAAGCCTGAAATCTATGGTCAATCTTATATTTTTGGGATGGCTTCATTTCTCCAAAGGTTTTTCTTTTTTTTAATGGAATAAAAATTGGATCATAACCAAATCCATTTTTTCCTTTAGGCTTATTTGAAATATAACCTTCTACTTTTCCCAGGACACAAGCTATTTTTTTATTTAAATATGAAATAGAAAGAGCACAAACAAATCTTGCTTTAACTTTTTTATTTTTCCAATTTTTATCTATTTTATTTAGCTCTCTATAGACTCTCTCGATAGCTTTATTAAAATCCCTATGCTTACCTCCCCACCTTGCAGAGTAAATTCCAGGATTTTTATCCAAAAAATCTATTTCTAAACCTGAGTCGTCAGCCAAACATATTAATCCTGTTTTTTTTGAAAAATATCTGGATTTAACTAATGAATTTTCCTTAAAAGTCTTTCCATTTTCAACTGGGCTCTTTAGATTAAATTCAGATATTGACAGAGTTTTAATGCTTTTTGGTATCAAACTCCTGATTTCACGTAATTTTCCCTTGTTATTAGTGCCAATGAGTAATTTATTAATTTTTTGTTTAGACATCTAGAAATTATAAAAATCCTTACCATATAAAACGTTATGGAAAAAGAGGAAAACCAAAATAGCACTTCTGTAGATCAAAACCAGGAAACAGTAAAACAGACTAAGAGTCCTGAAGATAACTTAGCCGAAAAAAATAAACAAGAAACAGACCAAGAACCAAAAGAAGAAATTAAAGAACCAACTCCAGAAGAGAAAATTGCTGAACTAGAAGATAAAGTAGCTAGAACTTTTGCTGAAATGGAAAATCAAAGAAGAAGATTTGAAAAAGAAAAAGAGGATGCATTTGAATATGGTGGTTATAGTTTTGCTAAAGAAGCATTAAATTTGATTGATAACCTAGATAGATCAAAACATGTGCTTGAAAGTGATGATAAGTTAAAAGAAACAGATGCATTAAAAAAAACACTAGAGCATTTAGATATTATTAAAAAAGATCTAATCTCAATATTCGAGAAAAATAATATTAAACCAATTGATAGCCTTAACAAAAAACTAGATCCAAACTTTCATCAAGCAATGATGGAAATTGAGGATGATACTAAAGAACCTGGAACAATAATCCAAGAAATTCAAAAAGGCTTTACCATAAAAGACAGATTGCTTAGACCCTCATTAGTAGGAGTATCAAAAAAAGTTACAATAAAAGATGAAAAAACTGAAGAAAATCAAGAAAAAACAGAAAATAAATAATTATGAGATCAGCTTGTAGTTTTACATTTAAACACTATATGACGAGAGAGAGACATTAATATTATGAGCAAAATTATTGGAATAGACTTAGGAACAACAAATTCATGTGTTGCCATCATGGAGGGAACACAAGCCAAGGTTTTAGAAAATGCTGAAGGAGCAAGAACTACTCCGTCAGTTGTAGCATTTACAGATGAAAGCGAAAAATTAATTGGCCAACCAGCAAAAAGACAAGCTGTTACAAATCCTGAAAATACCATCTTTGCAGTTAAAAGACTCATTGGAAGAAATTTTGAAGATCCAACTGTAAAAAAAGATGTTGAGGCTGCACCATTTAAGATAGTTAATTCAGAGAAAGGTGATGCTTGGATTGAAGCAAAAGGTGAAAAATATTCTCCCTCACAAATTTCTGCATTTATTTTACAGAAAATGAAAGAAACAGCAGAGAAATATTTAGGTCAAGCTGTGACCAAAGCAGTTATTACTGTTCCAGCTTATTTTAACGATGCACAAAGGCAGGCAACGAAAGATGCAGGAAAAATTGCTGGTCTAGAAGTTTTAAGAATTATAAATGAACCAACAGCTGCCTCTCTAGCTTATGGTTTAGATAAAAAACAAAATAAAAAGATTGCCGTTTATGATTTGGGTGGAGGAACATTTGATGTATCTATCTTAGAGCTGGGTGATGGTGTATTTGAAGTTAAATCAACTAATGGTGATACTTTTTTAGGTGGTGAAGATTTTGATAATGCTGTTGTTGATTACTTAATTTCTGAATTTAAAAAAGATAATGGAATTGATCTTAAGTCAGACAAACTAGCTTTACAAAGATTAAAAGAAGCTGCAGAAAAAGCAAAAATAGAATTATCATCTGCGGAACAAACAGATATTAATTTACCTTTCATTACTGCAGATAAAACTGGTCCAAAACATATAAATTTAAAAATGACTAGAGCGAAACTTGAAGCTTTAGTTGAGGACTTAATTGCTAGAACAATGCCACCATGTAAAACTGCTTTAAAGGATGCTGGAGTTACCGCTAGTGAAATTGATGAGGTAGTTATGGTTGGCGGTATGACTAGAATGCCGAAAGTTGTAGAAGAAGTAAAAAATTTTTTTGGAAAAGATCCTAATAAAAGTGTAAACCCTGATGAAGTTGTTGCGATGGGAGCAGCTATACAAGCAGGTGTGTTACAAGGTGATGTTAAAGATGTACTTCTATTAGATGTAACTCCATTATCACTTGGTATTGAAACACTTGGTGGAGTTTCAACTAAGCTAATTGAAAAAAACACAACAATACCAACAAAAAAAAGCCAAGTTTTCTCAACTGCTGAAGATAATCAGCCCGCCGTTTCAATTAGAGTGTTGCAAGGTGAAAGAGAAATGGCAGCTGACAATAAAGCTTTAGGTAATTTTGAATTAGTTGGTATCGCTCCAGCACCAAGAGGAGTTCCTCAAATTGAAGTTACATTTGATATTGACGCTAATGGTATCGTAAACGTTTCAGCGAAAGACAAAGGAACTGGTAAAGAACAAAAAATACAAATACAAGCTTCTGGTGGATTAAGTGATGAAGAGATAGAAAAAATGGTAAAAGATGCAGAAGCTAATAAAGAAGCTGATAAAAAGAAAAGAGAGTCAGTTGATGTTAGAAATCAAGCAGATACTTTAATTCACTCTACTGAAAAGAATTTAAAAGAACATGGATCAAAAATTTCAGATGCAGAGAAAAAAGCAATTGAAGATTCATCAAGTGCTGTAAAAGAAGCTCTAAAGGGCGAAGATATTGAGGATATTAAGAAGAAAACTGAAGCTTTGGTTCAAGCTTCAATGAAGCTTGGAGAAGTAATCTATAAATCACAACAAACTGCAAAACCAAAGTCTGGTAAAGATGATGGTGGAGATGATGCAGGCAAAAAAGACGAGAATGTTGTCGATGCTGATTTCGAAGAAGTAAAAGACGAGAACAAAGAAAAAAGCGCTTAAACTGACATCTAATTGTCTGGGGTAATTTGATGGCTAAAAGAGACTATTACGATGTCCTAGGCGTTAATAAGAGCGCAAGTGCTGACGAATTAAAATCCGCGTATAGAAAGTTAGCTATTAAGTATCATCCTGATAAAAATCCTGGAGATTCAAAAGCTGAAGAAAAATTCAAAGAAGCTAGTGAGGCTTATGGAATACTTTCAGACAAAGAGAAAAAGCAAAACTACGATAACTTTGGTCATGCAGCTTTTGAAAATGGTGGTGGCAGATCAGGTGGAGGTTTTGGTGGTTTTAGTGGAGCAGATTTTTCAGATATTTTTGAGGATTTTTTTGGAGATTTTGGTGGAGGTGGTAGATCAAGAGGTAGAAAATCAAATAATAGAGGTTCTGATTTAAGATATGATTTATCTATTTCATTGGAAGAGGCTTACCATGGAAAGAAACAAGACATTAAATTTTCAACAACAGAACAATGTGGAACATGCAAAGGAAATGGATCTAAACCAGGCTATTCACCTGACAGATGCTCATATTGTGGAGGAAATGGTAGAATAAGATCTAACCAAGGTTTCTTTACTGTACAACAAACTTGTCCTCAATGTAATGGAAATGGTGAGGAAATAACCAACCCTTGTAATGATTGTAATGGTATAGGTAACAAACAAACATCTAAAAAAATATCTGTAACAATTCCAAAAGGAGTTGATGATGGAACAAGAATTAGGCTTGCAGGGAAAGGTGAAGCTGGAAGTAGAGGCGGAGCAACTGGTGATCTATATTTATTTATAAATGTTGAATCTCATGATTTGTTTAAAAGATCAAATGAAAATTTATTTTTTGAATTCCCACTTTCTCTTGCTGATGCAGCTTTAGGTACTACGATTGAAATTCCAACAATTGACGGGGGTAAAGCAAAAATTAAAATACCTGACGGAACTCAAAATGGAAAACAATTTAGATTAAAAGGTAAGGGTATGCCATTTATGCGAAGGGGTGATTTTGGAGACTTGTATGTTCAAGTAAAAACTGAAGTTCCAGTTTATTTAAATAAAAAACAAAAGGAATTACTAGAACAGTTTAGAGAGATTGAAAACGAAAAATCAAACCCAAGTATTAAGAAATTTTTTCAAAAAGCTAAAAACTTTTGGAAGGGTTAAAAGGCCTACCTAACTTAAAATTTTATTCACTAAAGTTTTATGATGATTAAATTTAGTGTATTTTCGGGAATTTTTTTTTGCATTTAAAATTTTTTCAAAATGATTATTCATTTTAACATATTCGTTCAACGCATGCATTAATGAATTTTCTTTATTACTTTCAAAAATGATTCCATTTTTTCCGTAATTTAAAAATTCCTTTGGACCATTCGGACAATCACTTGAAATTATGAATAAGTTATTTATTGCAGCTTCTGCAATTACAAAACCTAATTCTTCCCATAAAGAAGATAGTACAAATACATCAGAACTTTTCATAAAATCGTAAACATTATTCACTTTACCTAAAAAATATACATGTTTAGTTAGTTTGTTTTTTTCTACTATTTTCAATAAATTATTTTTTTCCTCACCTTCACCCAGTATAACTAAAACGTAATTATCGTTTTTTCTTAAAAAATTTGAAAATTCACTTATCAAATAGGAAAAATTTTTTTGCGCTGTAAGTCTTCCAACTGCCAATATTACTTTTTTATTATTTATACCATAGTTTTTAAAATCTATCATTTGTGAAGATTTAAAATTATCAAGATTAATAATTGCATCTTGAAGAAAACAAATTTTTTTATCAGGAAAAATTTTACTGACAGTTAATTTTGAAAGAAGTTCCTCAGTAGGACATGTTATTTTATACAATTTGTTGGCAACATTTTTCCAAAAAACTTTTCTGATTATATTTAATTTTGGATAACCTGAGATTCTTAGAATAAATTTTGTATTAAAACTAAATAATTGTAATAAAAATAAGGGTAAAGATGTAATTAAATGAATTATAATAAAATCAGGTTTTTCTTTTTTTAACAAAAATAATAAAGGGAAAAAAGAAAATATAAATATTATTAAATATGAAAGTCTACTTGGAATATAACCTGTTTTTGGTAAATACCTAAAATATTTGATGTTCAAATCTATAACATCAACTCCATGTTTGGCTAAGTCAGTTTTATACTCGTCCCATTCTCCACATGCATTTATTAATTTAGCATTAAATTCATTTTTTTTATATTTGGCGATTGATATTGCTGAATTTTTTGTTGATATAACTGTACCAACTTTATTTAAACAAGGTGACCAGTAATATATTGTCTTTTTCATTAATAAATTAATACTTTACATCTTAAGTTTTAAGAAATAAAGAAAATGAAACTAAATGATTTTAGTAACAGGAAGCGCTGGGTACATAGGTTCAGAAATTTGTTCTAATTTTAAAAAGCTTAAAATTAAACATATAGGTATTGATAACTTAAAATATTCATATTCTACTAATATTGTAAATAAAAAAAATTTTCAAAAATGCTGTATTTCAGATGAAAGAAAAATAAAAAAATTAATTAAAAAATTTAATATCAGGACTGTAATTCATGCTGCAGCCTTCGCATATGTTGTTGACTCAGAAATAAACAAAAAGAAATACTACGAAAACAATATTTTAAAAACAAGAAAATTTTTTGAAATATTAAAACAAAATAAAATAAACAATATAATTTTTCTATCTTCTTCTAATGTTTATACAGAAAATAATAATACAAAAATATTTTCTGAAAAAAATAAAACAGTACCTAAAAATTATTATGGAAAAACAAAACTTCACATTGAAAAATATCTCATTAAAAAAAAATTCAATAATCTAAAAATTTTGCGACTTTTCAACGTCATTGGAATGACAAAAAAATTTAGACCAAAAAATTTTGGTAAATTTAAATTTCAAAGACTTATATTCAAAATGTTTTATAATCAGAAAAAGAATGAACCAATTCAATTAAATTTCGTAAAAAGAAAATCAAAAATTATTTATCCAACACGAGATTTTATTGACATAAGAGATTTAAATAAACTGATTGTAAAAATTATAAAATCTTTTCAGACAATTACTAAAAGTGGAATTTACAATGTTGGAAGTGGCAAATCTATTAGCTTAGAGCAAGTATTCAGAGTTTTTAATAAAAATGTTAATTTTAAGACCAAAATTAAATTTAATGAAATAAATAAAAATGAATATATTAATACAATATGTTCAATCAATAAAATTGCTAAAGAATACAAATGGAGACCCATTATAAATATTGAGACATCTATAAACTCATATAAAAATAGGTTAATAATTTAATTATTATTAAGTATGAAAAAAATAAACTTAGCTATTTCAGGTTGTATGGGAAGAATGGGCCAACAATTAATCAAATCATCTAAAAAAAATAAAAATTTTAAATTGGTTACTCTTACTGAAAATAGATTAATAAATAAAAAATTTAACGGAATTAAGCCAGAATTGAATTCGGAAAAAGCCTTTAAAAAAACAGATGTAATTATTGATTTCACAGTACCAAATTGTACGCTAGAAATTCTTAAATTAGCGTCAAAACTTAGAAAAAAAGTAGTAATTGGCACTACTGGGTTTACCAGAACCCAAGAAAATCAAATTAAAAAGTATTCAAAAAAAATACCTATTTTAAAAGCTGGTAATATGAGCTTGGGAGTAAATTTATTAATGTATTTAACAGAGATTGCATCAAAATCACTTAATGATGAATACTTAAGTAAAATATTTGAGGTACACCACAAACATAAAAAAGACTATCCATCTGGTACAGCCTTAATGCTTGGTAAAGGAATTGCAAATGGGAAAAATAAAAATTTATATAATTTAATTGGCAAAAAATTTTTAAATAAAAAAACTTTTCCTTATGGAAAAAAAATTAATTTTAATTCTATAAGAAAAGGAGAAATTATTGGAGAACATGAGGTAAAATTTTCAAGTGGAAAAGAAATAATAACATTAAACCACGAAGCTTTTGATAGAGCTCTTTACTCCGATGGAGCTTTAACTGCCTCTAAATGGTTGATGAAAAAAAAACCAGGGTTATATTCTATGAGAGATTTGCTTAACTTTTCATAATGAATGAAAAACAGAAAGCAAAAATTATTATTAAAACTTTAAATAAAATTTATCCCAAGGCACCTGTGCCTTTAAAAAGTAAAAATATCTTTACATTGTTGATATCAGTACTACTTTCAGCTCAATGTACTGATGTCAATGTCAACAATGTAACTAGAGATATATATCCAAAATATTTTAAACCTGAACACTTTGTAAGATTAGGTAGAAAAAAAATTGAAAAACTAATAAAAAAAATTGGTATATTTAGAGTTAAAGCTAAAAGCATTTACTACATGTCAAAGCAAGTTTTAGAAAAACACAATGGAAAAGTACCCAAAAATTTTGAAGAACTTGAACAACTACCTGGTGTGGGCCATAAAACAGCTAGCGTAGTAATGTCTCAAGGGTTTGGTTATCCAGCTTTTGCAGTGGACACTCATATTCATAGACTTGCACAAAGATGGGGTTTAACAAACGGAAAAAGTGTAATACAAACTGAAAAAGATTTAAAAAGAATATTTCCTAAAAAAATATGGTCTAAACTCCACTTGCAGATTATTTTTTATGGCAGAGAATATTGCAAGGCAAGAGAATGCTATGGATTAAAATGTAAAATATGCACTAGTTGCTACCCAAATAGAAAAAAACCTGTTATTACCAAAAAAGCTTAGTATGAAAATTTTAGGGATAGGAAATGAATAAATT
>CACOMK010000010.1 GCA_902628305.1 uncultured Pelagibacteraceae bacterium
ACCGATAGAAACATAATTAAAGAAAAAATTAAAAATGACATAATTTTATTAAACAAAGTGAATTTTATAAAATTTAATTTGGCCAAAATAGATAAAAATATTTTATGATTAAATCAATAAAAGCTTCTAAATCAGAAAAAATATTATTTATATTTTTAATAAGTTTTGCAATTTTTGTATTTACATCTTTTTTTTTATTGAAAAATAAGTGTCTGTTTGTGGAAAAAAATAATTTAAGCAAACTTAAAGTTACTAAACCAAATAATATTGCTGTAATGAATGTAGAATGTGGCAATGTAATTATTGAACTCTATCCAGATATTTCTCCGAAAGCAGTTGAAAGATTTAAAATCTTAATTAAACAAAAAAAATATGATGGGTCAGCCTTCTATAAAGTTACCGAAAACACTTTTGTACAAGCTGGAGATATTGAATATGGAAACATAAATAATTTAGATTATTCTAAAATTGGTAGTGGTAAATCAGGATTGGGGTTATTAAAATCTGAATTGAGCAATGATTTTATATTTACGGAGGGGAGCGTTGGTTTTGCTAGAACAACAGAATTTGATACTGAGGATAGTGAATTCTTCATTACCCTAAAAGAAATTCCAATTTATCAGGGGGAGTACACACCAATTGGTAAAGTAATTCGAGGATTAGACATTTTAGGGAAAATTAAAACAGGTAATAAATCTATTTATGTTTTAAGACCTGATTATATCAAAACCTTTAGGATGTTAAAATCTAATTAATTAAAGGTTTCCCAGTTGATAAGGTGTGCTTAATTCTTTCTTGGGTTTGTTTGGTTTCAATCAATCTCATAAAAGATTCTAATTCAAGTTTATAAAGATCGTCCTCAGATAATGTTTTTTCAATAGTAGTATCACCTCCACTTAAAACATTTGCAAGTTCTGACCCAACTTGCATACCGTGATCTAAAATTACCTTTTCATTATATAATTTTTCTAAAATCTTAATCATTTTATCTTTCAACGGTTTTCCAGAAAAATTGAATTTGCACTCCTCTGGTGGAATAAAATCAGTATTTTGATCAATTAGTTTTTTTGATTCTTCAAAAAGACTATTTCTATTCATTATTTTTTTATCTTCTGGTTTTAAATATTTTAAAGGCTCAGCTTCTATTGGAGATGAAGCTGTTTTGGCGTAACCAATAATATCAAAAACTTTTAGTGGTGCATAATCTGGGTCTGATTTTGCTTCTTCTGTTTGAGACCATCTCCATAACATTTCTTTACATCCTCCACCTGCAGGAACTAAACCAACAATAGTTTCAACTAATCCAATAACTAAATTAGTATGTGAAGCTACAAAATTACTTTGAACTAAAACCTCAAACCCCCCTCCAAGAGTAAGTCCAGACGGAGCTGATACAACTGGGTGCTTTGAGTATTTTAAAGTTTTACAAGTATCTTGGAAATATCTAATAAATTTTTCAATTGATTTAAAATCTCCTTTGTCTGCAAAATTCATCGTATAGCTCAAATTCACACCTGCTGAAAATTGCATACTCTCATTAATTACAATTAAAGGTTTGTCAGTTGCATTTTTTAATGCATCCATTGAGTCATAGTCTAAAGCACAAGCTTTAGTCGTAAATTCAACAATATTAAAATTTTTAAATCGATGTATTTCAGCAGAATTATTTTTATCCAATTTAACTGCTGATGGTCTTATTTTTCCTAAGGTTTGGATAGCTGTATAAAGCTGTCTTTCTCCATAAAAGTTTTCATCTTTTGTTTTTGACAAATTTTCTAAAAATTTGTTATTTTCAAAGTTATCGATTTTATCAATAAAATTCTTAACTCCTATCGATCTTAACATTTCAAATGGGCCCATCGCCCAGTTAAAACCTAGTCTCATAGCTTCATCAATATCATTAAACTTATCGGTAATTCCTGGAACAAGTGAAGATGCATATTTAATTATTTTTGAAATTACAATCCAAGCATATTCACCAAACTTATCTTGTCGATTAATTAATTTATTAATATCAACAGTGTCAATTCCTAAATCTATTTTTTTTGCTGTAGAATAATCTCCTGTTTCTAAATTAATTGCCTCTAAAATTTTTTGATCTCCACTTTTATTAATTCTATAAAAGCCTCCTTTACCTTTTCGACCGGTATAGCCCGTCTCAATTAATTTTTTTACTAATGGAATTTCTTTTGCAACTATTTGAAATTCATCTTTATCTGAAAGTTCCCTAATAAAGCTTTTTAATACATCTGCCATAAGATCAATTCCTATTAAATCATATAATCCAAAAACTCCCGTTTTAGGTATACCCATCGGTCTACCAAAAATTGCATCTGCCTCTTCTATTGAAAGTTTCAATTTGAATGCTTCTGTCATAGCAACCTGCATTGCATAAACACCTATTCTATTACCTAAAAAACCTGGGGTATCATTACAAACTATAGCTCCCTTACCAAGCTCAACTTCACAAAATTTCTTTAAAGAATTAATTTTATTTAAATCGTTATTTTCATTTTTAACAATTTCTAATAAACCCATATATCTCACAGGATTAAAAAAGTGAGTTATACAAAAATCTTTTTTTTCCTTGTCAGTAAGTTTTTCAGATAACACTTTAATTGGAATAGATGACGTATTTGATGAGACTATTGCTCCTTTTTTTCTATTCTTAAATATCTTTTCGTAAATATTATGTTTAATATCAATTCTTTCTACTACTGCCTCCACAACCCAGTCTGCATCTTTTACTACATCAAAATTATCATTGATATTTCCTATATTAATATTGTTAATTTTACTTCTGTCTATTAATAGAGGAGGTCTAGATTTATGTATTCTTTCCCTAGCTTTTTCACAAATCTCTGTAGTTAAATCCAAGAGAGTAACAGGTATATCTGCATTGCATAAATGTGCTGCTATCCCACTACCCATGGTACCAGATCCAATAACTACAACTTTTTTAATTTCCATAAAAACTTATATATATGATTAAATTATTTGGGTAAATTATCTATTTATTCCCCTTAATCTCTCAGATCTTCGTCTTAATAATTCAGCACTAATGAGGATCAAAGTAGATAGAATGATTAAGCAAGTAGCAACGGCAAGAATTGTTGGACTTAATTGTTCTCTTAATCCTGTCCACATTTGAATTGGAATTGTCGTGTTTTCTAATCCTGCCAAAAATAAAACTACTACAACTTCATCAAAAGATGTTACGAATGCAAACAACCCTCCTGAAATGACTCCAGGTAGTATTAAAGGCAGAGTAATTTTCATGAATGTATTGACGGGATTACTGCCTAAGCTGGCAGCAGCTCTTGTAACACTATGATCAAAACCAGAAAGTGTAGCTGTAACCGTAATTACAACAAAAGGAGTTCCTAATATTATATGAGCCAAAACAATGCCAGTATGAGTTGCTGCTAATCCTACTTTTGCCATAAAGAAAAAAATTGCTACACCTGATATAATTAAAGGGACAATCATCGGTGAAATTAAAGTAGCCATAATAATACCTTTGTAAGGCATATGTCTGCTACTTAGTCCTAATGCAGCAAGAGTTCCCAAAATAATTGATCCAATTGTTGCAAAAATTGCAATTATAAAACTATTTTTTGCAGCTAGACCCCATGGATTTTTTGTACCGTAAATCATATCTTCATACCATCTTAAAGAGAATGCATCTGGGTCAAGATTTTTCATGCCCTCAGAAAAAACCAAAAATTCTTCTGCATTAAAAGATAATGGAAAAATTACAAATAGTGGTGCAATCAAAAAGAAAAAAACAAAAGTACAAATAGCGATATAGAAATAATGCCAAATTCTATATCTTGTTTCTGTATAACTTGGTAAAGCCATTATTATCCTAATTTAATATTATCTACTCCAACTAATTTATTATAAATCCAATAAATAACTAGAACTCCCGTTAATAACATTAGTCCCATTGCAGATGCAAAACTCCAATCTAAAGTTTGTTTCATGTGAAATGCAATTTGATTACTAATTAAAGTACCTGATGCCCCACCTACTAAAGCTGGAGTTATGTAGTACCCGATAGCTAAAATAAATACTAACAAACACCCTGCTCCAATACCAGGAATTGTTAATGGAAAATATACTTTCCAAAAAGCAACAAAAGGTGTTCCACCTAATGATTTACCCGCTCTCATTAAACTTGGAGATATAGTTTTCATTACACTGTAAAGTGGAAGAACCATAAAAGGTAAAAGTATTTGCGTCATTGCAACATAAGTGCCAACTTTATTATACATCATTTCAGGTCTACTATCGTCTGCTACGAGACCTATCATAACGAAGAAATCGTTTACAACTCCTTGCTGTTGAAGCAAAATCATCCAACTCGCAGTTCTAACTAATAATGAAGTCCAAAAAGGAAGTAGAACACATATCATTAATAGATTTGAATATTTCATTGGTAAAGTTGCTAATAAATGGGCGATTGGGTATCCCATCAGGAAGCAAAACAAAGTAACAAAAAAGGCAATTTCCAGAGTTCTTAGCCAAAGAATTCTATGAATTCTTCGATCTTCATCAACTTGAGCAATACTACCATCTGCTCCATAGTACATATCCATACCTTTTAGATATTTTGCTAAAGTATATGGTGGGGCAGTTCTTTTAATTGCTTGCCAGTATTCGACATTTCTCCATCTTTTATGTACTTTCATTATTTGTTCTTTGATACTGATACCTTCGTCAATTTTATTTCTCTTGACTTGTCTAAAAAGTTTTTTGGTTATGGAATTAAAACCATTTTTTTCTTTATTTAGTCTTTGACCAAGTTTACCGTGTTCCTGTTTTTCAACAAGAAGCTTGAAATCATAATAAAAAGCTTTAAAGACGTCCTCTGGTGGTAATTCTTTTCCATCCCATTTTTCCATTTCTTTAAAAGTTTTAGGAAGCATATTCGTTATCATTTTGTCATCTATACTTCTGCTAAACATCTCTCCTATTGGAAAGACATATGTAATTATTAAAAATAAAAGTAATGGTGCTACAAGAAGAAAGGCTTTGATTTTATTTTTTTTTTCAGCTTTTTTTAAACTAACCTCTAAAGGAATTCCGTCAGTTGTTAAAATTTGTTTTGTTTCAGAGCTCATAAAAAAATAGGGCGGTTATAACTAACCGCCCTAAATATATTATATAAATTCAGTGATTAAAACTGAATTATAAGCCTGCTTTCATTGCTTCCCACTTTTCACCGATCTCTGTTCCGTTATCTGCCCAGTAGAAAGGATCAACTAAGAAATAGTTCTTAGTGTTTGCAGGAGCTGTTGGCATTTGTGGCATCATTTCTGTTTTACCATCTTTATACCACGGCTCATTAGCTTTGATTATATCTAAAGATGACAATCTGTAAGGAGCATATGCAATATACTTCGCACTACCTGCTAACATCTCAGTGTTAGTCATCATAGCTAAAGCTTTTTTAGCATTTGCTTCATCTGGTCCACCTTTAACAAGTGCAAAATATTCGTAGTCTAAACCTTGACCATCCCATACTTGTTTAATTGGAGCACCTTCACCTATTTCAGCGTTGAAGAATCTTCCGTTCCAACCAGTAGCCATTACAACTTCACCTGCAACTAATAGTTCTGGTGGTTGAGCACCAGCAGACCAGAATACACATCCACCGTTTGGATCTTGGCAAAGTTTTTTAATTTTATTCATAGCTCTGTCAACACCACCATCAGCTTCAAGTTTTCTGTAGATTAACTCTCCACCTTTACCCATTTTTACACCATCAGCAGCTAAAGCTATTTCTAAGTTTGTAAGAGCACTTTTATAAATAGCTCTTTTTCCTGGAAATCTTTTAGTGTTGAAGAAGTCTTTTATAGTTTTAGGTTCTTTACCACCAAATGCTCTTGTATCAAAAGCATAGTTCCAAGAATATAAAATGTTACCTACTGCACATTCACTTGGCATTGGAGCAAAGAAATCTTTACTTGCAGGAGTTCCATCTGGAGCAGCTGGGAAATCTTTGTCAAAATCAAATTTAACAAATAAACCCTCATCACATCCATTAATAGTATCAAATGCAAATACGTCTATTATATCCCAAGTTATAGCACCTGCTTCTTTTTGTGCTTTAATTTCTGATAAACCACCAGAATAATCAACCCAGTTGATATCAATTCCTAGTTTTTTAGCAGTTGGATCACCATACCCTAACTTTTGAGACTCTGTATACGCTCCACCCCATGATGCTACTGTAACAGCAAAGGCTGAAGAAGTTAAAGACACAACAAAAGAAAGAGCTAGTAATAATTTACTCATTTTTCTCATTATTCCTCCGTTTAAACGTTGATATAAATTAATTTATATAAGTAAAATTACAACAAATAGGCCCGCTGAAGTCAACAGCTCATTTTAACGTTGGTATATATAATTTTTAATTACAAAATTACTTTGGATCTAATGCTCTTGCATCAGTACTATTCCATCCAATATTGATATCCTGACTTACTTTTAATTCTAAATTGGATGTGCTATTAGGAACTTTAAGAATAAATTCTGAGCTTCCCAATAGATTTAATCTAACTCTTGTATGATCACCATGATAAATTACCTCTTCAATCTTTCCTGTAAACATATTATCCATTTTGTCAGAGGGATTTATTAATGCTCTCTCAGGTCTTAATGAAACTGTAGTTTTTTCACCTTTCGACTTAACTGATATTGGATTAGCTAATATTTCTGAATTTGCTAATTTAACTTTACATTTGTCTTTATCTATGTCGACTACTTCTCCATTAAAAGTATTATTTTCACCAATAAACTCAGCAACAAATGAATTAACTGGTTTTTCATAAAGTTCTGCAGGATCTGATAGTTGTTGAACTTTTCCATCATTAAATACAGCAATTCTATTTGACATTGTTAGAGCTTCACTTTGATCATGGGTAACGTATACAACTGTTACACCAATACTTTCATGTATATGTTTAATTTCATACTGCATACTTTCTCTTAAATTTTTGTCTAATGCACCTAGAGGTTCATCCATTAACACCACTGCTGGATCGAAAACTAATGCTCTAGCAACTGCAACCCTCTGTTGTTGTCCACCAGAAAGTTGTGCCGGCATTCTCGACTCAAAACCATTGAGCGAGACCATTGATAATGCTTTATCAACTTTTTTATCGATCTCGCTTTTTTCAACTTTTCTAACTCTTAGTGGAAAAGCTAAATTTTCATAAACAGTCATATGAGGAAATAATGCATAGTTTTGAAATACCATTCCTATACCTCTTTTATGTGGTGGTATATTTGAAATTATATTTCCATCTAATAATATTTCACCGTGCGTTGGTGTTTCAAATCCAGCTAACATCATTAGACACGTAGTTTTACCTGAGCCAGATGGCCCTAACATTGTAATAAATTCGCCTTCTGCAATATCTAATTGAAGATCTTTAACAACCAGAACTTTACCATCATAACTTTTATCTACTTTATCAAATTTTACAAATTCAGGATTTTTAGACATAAAGTTGAATATAAAACATTTGTATAACTAGATTTCAATAGCTAATTAACTCTTTATATGAAGCTCTTTTGGAAAATTACAGAATAATTCTGATCCATTCTCAGTAACTCTTATAGCTTCCGAAGCCTCAACACCCCAATCTCCAAATTGCATTACTGCTATCATATGAAAACAAACATTAGGCTCAAGTACTGTCATGTCTCCTTTGTATATATTAAGAGTATGTTCTCCCCAATCAGGTGGATAACCAATTCCGATTGAATAACCTGTTCTAGACTTTTTTTCTATTCCATATTTATCTAAAATTTTCCAAAAAGCTTGAGCTACATCATCTGCTGTATTCCCTGGTTTGATTGCACTAATTCCAGCGTTTAAAGCCTCAATCGTTTTATTCATTGTATCAATTTTTAATTGATTAGGTTTTCCGAGCAGGACCGTTCTAGCCATTGGGGCATGATATCTCTTATAAACTCCAGATAATTCAATAATTGTAGCTTCTCCCTCTACGAATTTATCTTGAGTTGCTGTTAGATGTGATGCTGAAGTTCCTTTTCCCGTTGGAAGTAATGTTGCAATACTAGAATATTCACCTCCAATTTCCTCAGTTCCATAAAATAAAGTTTTTTGAATCTCTCCTACTGCATCGCATTGTCTGACTCCTGGTTTAATAACATCTATTGCAGTTTTCATTCCTCTCTCTGAAATTTTTGCTGCAGATTTCATAAATCCTATTTCAGCATCAGATTTTACTAATCTTGCCCAATTAACTAAACGATCACTATCTTTAATCTGGGCATTTGGTAATCCTTGTTTAATTTTTTCATAACAGAATGCAGTAAAATAATGAGCATCCATTTCTAAACCAATGGTTAATTTATCCCACTTCCTCTCCTTAATAATTTCAACTAGGTTATCATAAGGATGTTTTGGCCATGTATGAATGTACTCTTCATCATAAACTAAAATATTCTCGTCCTTTAAATATGTTTTAATGTATGCTCCACCAGCATCTTGAGCTCTTACAAAACATAATGGTTCTTCAGCATTGACATGAACTATAGCACATTGAGCATAATAAAAAGACCAAGCATCATAACCTGTTAAATAATTCATATTGTTTGTATCATGTGAAATTAAGAGCTCGATGCCTTTTTCCTGCATCATTTTTTGAACTTTTTTTAATCTTTGTTTGTATTCTTCTCTGCTGAAAAGCATTAGTTTACTTGGAATAATTTTCCAAATCCCTCTATTAAATTATTTTTTTTTATTTTTACAAGGGTATCCCAAATTAACGCCTGGTTGCTAGATAAAACTATGGTGTTTAATTTTTTTTCTAATTTATCAATAATTTCTAAAACTGGTAGAGCAGTACATGAAACAAACAAAGCGTCTGCTCCATTCAAATCTATTTTTGAGAGAACATCATATAAATAATTTTGATCAACTTTTCCAATATCATAATCATCTTGAATATCAAAGTATGAATTCGAGGTAACCTCAAAACCTTCGCTTTTAAAATAATCTAAAACATCATCGTTTAATTTTTTACTGTAAGGTGTAAAAATTGATACTTTTTTAATATTTAATTTCTTTAATGCTTTAATAGCTGCAGTGCTTGGTGTTGAAACTTCTGCCATTGGTTTTGCGACTTTAACTTTTTGTTCTATTGATTCATGCCCAGCCGCAATAGTCCCTGATGTACATCCATAAACTACACAATCCAAATCTTGATCAGGCAAAATATCTTTAGTTACTTCCGTCACTTTATTAGACATTTTGATCAGGTTCTCTTTCGTGAGAGGGTTGTAGCATTCAATACGATTAACAAAAAAATCAATTTTCCTGTTTTTAATCACATTAATAAAATCTTTTTCAATCATAAAGTCACTTGCAAGAGCAATTAAGCCAACTCTGGGATTAGCTTGGCTTATAAACTTTGGATCTATTTTTGTTGAATTCATATTTTAAAAAGTGAATATATCACAAGTTCTTTAATAATCATTAATATTAAAATAGGCATGAATATAAAAGATACTTTTGTAGCCTCCTTGGTGCCTATTTTTTTAGGCTTCGGTTTTGTAATTGCAAAACCTGCTTTTGAATCTTTCCCCCCTATACTTTTAATGGGTATAAGATTTACATTTGCTGCATCATTATTAATTTGGTGGTTTCCAATACCAAAAGGATATTTGAAAAGAATATTTGCTGCATCATTAGTGGCTAATACGTTGCAATATAGTATTACATATACTGGTTTAGATTTAATTGATGCATCTTCAGCAGTTCTTTTGGTTCAGATGGAAGTTCCGTTTGGAGTTATTTTTGCTTACTTCATTCTTAAAGAAAAACCAACTATTAGAGCTTTGATTGGTATAGCTATCGCTTTTGTTGGTGTTTATATTTTAACTGGATCTCCTAACTTAGATGGAAAGTTTATTGGAATTAGCCTTACAATTTTAGGGTCAGCTATATGGGCTCTTGGACAAGTTATGGTTAAACCTTTAAGCAAGGAGATAAATCCTTTAGCTCTAGTTGCTTGGTTAGCATTTTTCTCTGGGCCAATTTTAATATTGCTTTCTTCAATAATTGATGGAAATACAGTTAATTATTTAACAAATGCCAAGATTGATCACTGGATCATTGCAATTTATATTGGTTTAATCATGCAACCGATTACTTATGGTTGTTTCTATTATGTTTTAAAAAACAACCCACTTTATAAAGTGCTACCCATCGTTACCATGGGTATACCTCCAACAGGTTTACTAGCTGCTATATTTCTTTTAGGTGAAAAACCAACACAAGAATTATTTATAGGTGGTGCAATAATAATAGTAGGTGTGATTTTAATTATATTTACAAAAAACAAAAAAGAAGAGGAAATAAAATGAAAATAGGTTTTATTGGATTAGGAAATGTAGGCGGTAAACTAGCTGGAAGCTTAATAAGAAATAATTTTGATCTAACTGTTAGAGAAATTGATGAAAGTTTAACAAATGAATTTAAAAAGCTAGGTGCTAAAGTTACAAAGTCTCCTAAAGAATTGGCAGAACAAACTGATCTAATTATTACTTCACTTCCTTCACCTGAAGTTTCTGCAGAGGTTATGGAAAGTGAAGATGGAATTCTAAATGGTTTAACAGAAAATAAAATTTGGTTAGAAATGAGCACAACTGATGAAGATGAGGTTAAAAGACTTGGAAATAAGGTGCTATCAAAAAAAGCTATCCCACTAGATGGACCTGTTAGTGGAGGATGTCATAGAGCAGCCACAGGTAATATTGCTATATTTGTAGGAGGAGATAGAAAAGCTTTTGAAAAAATATTACCTGCCTTAACTGTAATGGGTAGAAAAGTTTTACATACCGGAGAGTTAGGTAGTGCATCAATTCTTAAAGTTATAACAAATTATTTGGCATCAGTTCATTTGGTAGCTTTAGGTGAGGCGTGGACTATTGCGAAAAAATCAAATTTAGATCTAAATAAAACATTTAAAGGTATAGCAGTCTCATCTGGAAATTCATTCGTTCATGAAACAGAAAGTCAGGTTATTTTAAATGGATCTTATAATATTAATTTTACAATGGATCTTGTTTTGAAAGATACCGGTTTATTCGACAATTTAGCTAGGAAATTAAATGCTCCTTTGGAAATTTCTCCAAAAATAGTTGAGATATTTAAAGATGGACAAAAAAAATATGGTTCAAGAGCATGGTCATCAATGATTGTAAAAAGAATGGAAGATTTAAATAAAATTGATTTTAGAGCCGATGGATTTCCTGAGAAGCTTGTAGATAATGAGCCAGAAGAAAAAGGCTATGAAATTTAATTAATATGTTAAAATTAATAAATGTTAGATAAAAGAAAATTTTACATAAACGGTAAATGGGTTGACCCAGTAGAAAATAATGATTTTGAGGTAATCAATCCTTGTAATGAGGATCCTTTTGCAATTATTTCATTAGGCTCTAAAGAAGATACTGATAATGCTGTAAAAGCAGCAAAAAAAGCATTTGAAAGCTGGAAAGAAACTAGCAAAGAAGAAAGGTTAGATTTGCTAAAAAAACTATTAACAGTTTACAAAAAAAGATTTGGAGAAATGGCAGAGGCTATTTCACTAGAAATGGGAGCGCCAATAGATTGGGCAACAGATGTTCAAACTGGATCTGGACAAGCACATTTAGAAGATTTTATTTTAAGATTGAAAGAATTTAATTTCGATGAACACTTTGATCAAAAATCTAATAATCACATTTATTATGAACCAATTGGAGTATGTGGATTAATTACTCCATGGAATTGGCCAATAAACCAAATAGCTCTTAAAGTCATACCTGCATTTGCAACTGGGTGCACGATGATACTTAAACCATCTGAAATAGCTCCTATCTCTGGAATGTTATTTGCTGAAATGATTGATGAAGTTGGATTTCCTGATGGTGTATTTAATCTAGTAAATGGTGATGGCGCAGGTGTTGGAACACAAATGTCAAGTCATCCTGATATTGATATGGTTTCTTTTACAGGATCAACTCGTGCTGGAAGACTTATTTCAAAAAATGCAGCAGAAACAATTAAAAGAGTTTGTTTAGAGCTTGGAGGAAAAGGCGGAAATATAGTTTTTTCAGATAGTTACAAAAATGCTGTTCGAGATGGCATAAGAAATGTAATGAGTAACTCTGGCCAATCTTGTGATGCTCCTACAAGAATGCTAGTTGAAAAATCTATTTATGAAAGAGCAGTTGAGGAAGCAGTTGATGAAGCAAATAAAATAAAAGTAGATCAAGCCTCAAAGAAAGGTGATCACATAGGACCTGTAATATCTAAAACTCAATATGATAAGATCATCAATTTAATTGAAAGCGGAATTTCTGAAGGTGCAACATTAGCAGCAGGTGGTCCAGATTTACCTAACGGATTAAATAAAGGTTATTTTATAAAACCAACGATTTTTACAAATGTTACAAACGACATGAGAATAGCAAAAGAAGAAATCTTTGGTCCTGTCCTTTCTATTATTCCGTTTGAAACTGAAGATGAAGCAGTAAATATTGTTAATGATACTTCTTATGGTTTGGGGAATTATTTACAGACAGAAGATAGAGAAAAAGCACATAGAGTTGCTAAAAAATTACGCTCAGGGTGTGTTTACATTAATGGTAATGCGGCTGATGCTGGTACACCTTTTGGAGGTTATCGACAGTCAGGAAATGGCAGAGAAGGTGGCGTTTGGGGTCTTGAGGAATATCTTGAAGTTAAAACTGTTACTGGTTGGAATTAAAATTTATGCATTTAATCCATCGAGGGATTGTAAGCAAAAAATATAAAGAAAACCTTTTAAATTCATTTAAACAATCATTTAAAAAAGGATTTGGAATAGAAACCGATATACACGCAACTAAAGATCATAAATTTATCTGTTATCATGACTTTACTTTAAAAAGAATTTTTAAAAAAAAAGAGAGTATAAAAAACCTAAATTATCAAAAAATAAAAGAAATCAGCGTTAAGTATCAAAAGCCAATACCTCTGCTCCAAGATTTGCTCAAGATATCAAAAAATAAATTCTTTTTATTTATTGAGATTAAACCTAAATTTTCAATAAAATTGCTTAAAAAACTGATTAAAGAAACATCTAAATATTCAAAATGTGTATTTATCTCCTTTAAACATCAAAATATTTATAACCTTTTAAAATTAAATAAAAAAACAAAGGTAGGTTTATCTTTTTCACCACCTACAACCATAAAATCAATAGCAAGGAAATCAAAAATAAAAAATGTTGATTGCTTAATTCTTGATAAATCGTATATAAAAAACAAAAAAATTCAGAGCTTAAAAATTAAAAAATATTTTTATACAATTAAAAACAAAACCGAATTCATGAAATATAATAAAAAAAATAACTTAATATTTGAAAATTTATAATTTCTGCTTAAGATAATTTAATCTTCCAATTATTTCATCTCTATCCATATAATAACCTTGGAGATGTCTATTACCTGAATTAGGATCAAACTCAGTTCTGCCATGAAGCAGTCTTCTATTATTAAATGAAAAAATATCTCCTGGTTCTAACCTAAAATTAATTTGGAATTTGGAATCATGTAAAAGATTTCCAAAACGATGGTGTGCTTTATAAACAGAGTCCATTATGTCTGGATGACAATCTAATGCATCTAAAGTTGCAATACTGTATCTAACATCATTATAGTCCCCATCTTTAGTTAGTGAAATAGCTGTACCATGGACGCTTCTTATTGCTTCTTGTGTATAATCTTTATCTCTAAATTTTAATGGTGTGTTTACTAAAATATCAAAAGTATCTTTTTCATTTTTTCTTAAAAAATCAGCAACCGCAAAAGCATCAACAGCTGAGGAATCTCCTCCTTTTGCTGAATTTACTAAACAATGTAGGAATTGATAACCTGGAGGATTTTCAAACCAAGGTAAATCCATATGATTATTTAATGCATGAGCAGTATAAGCAGAATTATTCGGTTTAGGAATATTTATTACCTCAAAAGGGGTTTTAAAAAATGTTTCACGAGTATGACTTATACGATTTAAAACATTTAATGCAGAATTTTTTTCAATTGGTGAATTTTTTACAATTGCAATACCAGTATGGTGCAAAAGTTCTAACCATTTAATTAATCCAGATTCGGAATTTATTATTTCATCATGATCAATTTGAATAGATTTTAAATCTTTTTCTAAAGAGTTATCCCAAAGTTTGTATGGTGAAATATATTTGCGTTTATGTTTTAAAGTATAACAATTTTCTCGTAACCATTTAGGATCATAATAACTTTTATGATCTCCCTCGCTCCATTCAATTTCCAATTTTCCATCTGAACTCATTGAATATGTTTTGGGATTAATGCTTTGAGAAACTTTTAAAATATTAAACATTCTGTGTCTAGAATCTTTATCGTGCGCAGATGGACAATTATCTCTTAGCCAGAGATAGTTAAATTTACTCTCTTCACCATCATTCCAAACAATTTTTAGATATGTAGAATTTTTTTCTAATTTCGAAATCATTATCAGTATTAATATTTATATAAATGAGTATTCAAATCAACTCAATTAATGGTTGTATTTTGAATTCAAAGCTTGTTTTTTATCTTTATTCATTATTAAATCTTCTTATTAAAACTTAACCTTAAGGAGATAATTTAATGAAGTTTTTAAAAAGATTAACTATCTCGATTTTCCTTTTATCATCTTTGGTTGTGTCCAACGCAAACGCAGGTGACTGTAAGGCTAGATTGGGAGATTTTGACTGGAGTAGTGCTAATATTCATACAGCTATTACTACTTTTATTCTTGAAAAAGGATACGGTTGTGAAGTTTCTGTAACTAAAGGAAGTACAACTCCGATTATGGCCGCTCATTATGACGGTCAATTAGATGTTATTACTGAAGTTTGGTACGACAACATCATTGGTAATTACAAACCTCACGAAGAAGCAGGTACAATTATCCATATGGGAACAAACACACCAGACTCTCAGCAAGCATTCTATGTTGATAAAGCTACTGCTGATAAATACAATTTAAAATCAGTTGAAGATATGAAAGATCCAAAAATAGCTGCGCTATTTAAAGATCCAGAAGATCCTTCAAAAGGTAGAATGACAAGCTGTATATCTGGTTGGACATGCTACACTGTTAACTTGGTTAAACAAAAAGAGTATGGTTTAGATAAATACTACACAAACTTTGATCCAGGTTCAGGAGGTGCATTGGATGCAGCTATAGCAGGTGCATTTGCTAAGAAAAAACCAATCTTTACTTATTACTGGGCACCAACTGGTTTAATGGGTAAAGTTGATCTTGTAAGATTAAAGGAACCTAAATTTGATCAAGCGTGCTGGGATGCAATGTCTGCAGTTGTAGAAGACATTAAAGCAAATGGTCCAGATGCTTATAAACCTTCTTGCGCAAGTGAGTACAGAGATATGGCTTTAACTAAATCTGTTCTTGCTACTTGGGCAAAAGCTCATCCAAAAGAAAATGAGTTTATTGGAAAATATACTATTCCAACAGCTACTGTTAACAAGATGTTGGCATTTTATGAAGATGAGTCAGGTGGTGATATGGAAGCTACTGCAATAGAGTTTTTAAAAACAGAAACTATGTGGAAAGACTGGGTACCAGCTGATGTTGCTAAAAAAGTTTCAGCAGCATTATAATCACTAAGAAAAATTTATTGATAGAGCCCCTTTATGGGGCTCTTTCTTTAAATAAAGAAAAACTATGGAAGCATTAAAGAAAAATAAAAAAATATTTTTTAATATTGGTTTGTTAGCTATTTTTGTTTGGTTGTTAATAACTAGTTACAGTCAATCAAAAAGAAAACCTGACAATATAGGAGAATTATTAAATGATTTTTCATGGTTAGGAGGTAAATGGCCTAAGTGGTTAGACCTACCATTAATGAATTGGATAAATTCTGGTTTTAAAACACTTAACGAAAAATATGGATATATATTTGAGGCTATAAATAATGTTCTTCTTTATATGCTAATGCTTGTAAAAAACTTTTTAATTCAAGCTCCATGGCCTTTAGTAATACTTGGTGTTATAGTATTAACTTATTTTGCAAGCGGTAGAAAAATAGGAACAACAGTATTTGTAGGTTTTTGTACTTTTTTTATAGGTTTCCTTCATCCAATATTTTGGCAAAAAGCAATTGAAACAACTGCAATAATGTTAATTGGAATATTTCTTTGTGTGGTTGCCGGTATTCCATTGGGAATAGCGATGGCGAGAAGTGCAAGAACTAGAAATGTTATTCTGCCAGTTTTAGACTTAATGCAAACCATTCCAAGTTTCTGCTATTTGATACCAGGTATTATGTTGTTTGGCTTAGGTGCTGTTCCTGCAATTATAGCTACATTTATTTATGCAGTTCCGCCTTTAGTTAGGCTTACAGATTTAGGAATAAGATTGGTTGATACTGAAGTTATTGAGGCTGCAGACGCATTTGGCGCAAGTAAAAAACAAAAACTATGGGGTGTGCAAATGCCTTTAGCTTTGCCCAATATAATGCAGGGAATTAACCAATGCACAATGATGGCATTAGCTATGGTCGTTATTGCATCAATGATAGGTACTAGAGGTTTGGGAGATGAAGTGTTACTTGGTCTTCAACAATTAAATGTTGGAAGAGCTGCTGAAGCAGGAATTGCAATTGTTCTGTTAGCGATAGTTCTCGATAGAATTACCCAATCATATGGGGAAACCCTCCAAGAAAGAACAGCACCAAATACAAAGAAAGGTAAATAATGTCTAAAATAGAGATTAATAATGTTTACAAAATTTTTGGTAATAATCCTCAATCAGTTATGCCAATGGTAAAAGAAGGAGCAAATAAAGAGGAGGTATTAGAACAAACAGGTCACACAGTTGGTCTTGATAATGTTTCATTAAAAATAGAGGAAGGTGAGACCTTTGTTTGTATGGGTTTATCTGGATCTGGAAAGTCAACATTAATTCGACATTTAAATAGGCTAATCGATCCTACTGACGGAGAAATTATAGTAGAAGGTACAAATGTTATGTCTTTTAATAAAGAGCAATTAATTGATTTTAGAAGACACAAGATGAGTATGGTTTTTCAAAGGTTTGGTTTATTTCCACACAAAACAGTGATCCAAAATGTTGGATATGGATTGGAAATGCAAGGAAAACAGCTGGAAGAAATAAATAAAACAGCTATGGAAAAAATTGAAGCTGTAGGCCTAAGTGGTTTTGAAAATCAATTTCCAAATCAATTATCAGGCGGTATGCAACAACGTGTTGGTCTTGCAAGAGCTTTAGCAACTGATAGTGATATAATGTTAATGGATGAAGCTTTTAGTGCTTTAGATCCACTAATAAGAAGTGATATGCAGAAACAATTACTTGATCTTCAATCGGAATTAAAAAAGACAATCGTATTTATTACTCATGACTTAGATGAGTCTTTAAGACTTGGAGACCATATTGGAATATTGAATGCTGGAAAACTAGTTCAAGTTGGAACTCCAGTTGATATCATTATGAACCCTGCAGATGATTATGTTAAAGCATTTGTGAAAGATGTTAATAGAGCAAAAGTAATTAAAGCAAAAATAATTATGAAAAGTACTAACCAGTCGGATGATATTGATAAAACAAATTTAATTAAAGTAAATGAGGATCAATTTATTGAAGAATTTTTACCACAAATTGTATGTTCGAATTCTAATTGTGAAGTAGTTGATAAAAGTGGAAATGTAAAAGGTTATATATCTAATAAAGAATTACAGACATCACTTACAAAATCATAATTAATGATTAATCAATCATTAAAGAATAAAAAAATTATTATTTCTGCTGGTGCATCTGGTATTGGATTAGCTACAGCTAAGGTCTGTCTTTCGCGTGGAGCATATGTATATCTCTGTGACATCGATAATAAATCTTTAAATAAATTAGATAAACATTCTCTTAAAAATAAAAGACTTTTTACATTTAATTGTGATGCAGCAGACGAAAGTCAAGTATCAGATTTGTTTAAGAAAATACTTAAGAAGACAAAAAAAATTGATGCTTTGATAAATAATGTTGGAATTGCTGGACCGACTGGATCACTTGAAAAATTAAATTCTAAAGATTGGGAAAAAACTATTCAAGTAGATGTTAATAGTCATTTTTATTTTACCAAAAGAGCTATACCTTTAATTAAAAAATCAAGAAACGGATCAATAATTAATATTTCATCAACAGCAGGTATACTTGGTTTTCCTTTAAGATCACCTTATGCAGCAAGTAAATGGGCAATAATTGGCGTTACCAAAACTTTAGCAATGGAACTTGGAAAATTTAATATTAGAGTGAATGCAGTTTGCCCTGGTTCAATAAAGGGTGAGAGAATGAAAAGAGTAATAAGAGATAAAGCAAAATTTACAAAAGTTTCCTCTAAAACAGTTGAAAAAGAATTTATTTCAATGAGTTCTATGAAAAAGTGGATTCTAGAGGAAGATATAGGAAAAATGTGCGCTTTTTTAATATCAGATGACTCAAGCAAAGTGTCGGGGCAAGTAATCTCTGTAGATGGGCATACAGAGAGAAACGACTAATTTGAAAATCTTTTATATTTTGGAAGTTTATCAGTTATTTTATAAAAATCTGATTTAGAACTGACAAATATATTTCGCACTGTTTTAAGACCTGTTTTTCCGTTAAACATGCCTGCTGCTATCGAAATATTATCTGAATTTTTAAATTTAAAAAAAATACTAGCCCCACATTTATTACAAAAACCTCTTCTTGCATGAATAGATGATTTAAACCATTTAAGTGTTTTTTTATTTATAAATTTAATATCCTTATTTTTAACATTAGAGTAGGCACCATATGATCCATGAGTTTTTCTACACTGAATACAATGACAATTTGAAACGTTTCTGTGTTTACCACTAGTTTTAAACTTTACTCCTTTACATAAACAACTAGCTATCAAAGTTCTCTTCATTATCCTCTAATTTTATTTTCGTATTTTTTTCTTAACTTTTGAAGATCAACTAAATACTGATCTCTTATATTTGATATCATTGCAACCGATTTACCTTTGGCTTGTTTTGCTGTCCCTGAAATAAGTCTAGATGATAGTTTTTTTGATAATTTTGGAGCTTTTAATTTTGTCCAAGGTAATTTTAAAGCAGGTCCAAATTGTTCAAGCATATGTTTCATGCCAGTTTTTCCACCTGCTAGATGAAAAGTTAAAAATGTACCCATTAAGGACCATCTTAGTCCTGGACCATCCTCAATCGCTCTGTCTAATTCCTCAGTAGTTGCATATCCTTCGTTAATAATATGTAGCCCTTCTCTCCATAAAGCTTCTTGCAACCTATCAGATAAATATCCAGGTAACTCATTTTTTACCATAATTGGATTCATGGAAATCGATTTATAAAATTTTTTAGCTTCTTTTAAAAATTTATTTTTTGTTTTTTTACCTGGCACAATTTCAACAGCAGGTAATAAATAGACAGGATTAAATGGATGTCCAATCATTGTTCTTTCAGGATTTTTACATTTAGAATAAATTCTTGAAGGTAACAGGCCTGAAGAACTTGATGAAATAATTGCATTGGGTTTAGCATATTTTCCAATTAAGCTCATCAATTTAGTTTTTAAAGCATAATTTTCACTAGCACATTCTTGAACAAAATCTGCATTTCTTAGAGTTTCTTCAATTGTAGTAAAAAATTTAAAATTTTTAAGATTAATTGATTTTTTATTAAAAAGTTTTTTTACATATGGCCAAGTTCTTTTAATTTCTGAAATTAAATTTTTTTTTAATTTAAGATCTTTGTCGTAAGCATAAACAATTTTATTATGTGCCAAACATCTAATAATCCAACCTGTACCAATTACACCAGTGCCTACTACTGCTACTTTATGAATTCTTGTCATTTCAATTTAAAAGTTCTTTAATATTTTTATCAAGTTTTTTTTCAAAATTTTTATCATTTCCAGGATTTGCTGCACAATGACCAAAAGATGAATCTACCGGTCTTAAAGAAGAATTAGGAATAAATTTTTCTTCATATTTATTATCTTCCGTTCTAAAATAAAGATCTTGATTGCAAGGCATCAAAATTGTTTTTGCTTTAATTGATTTAAGTGCTTTAGTATAATTATTTTTATAAATTGGTCCTTTGCTTATATCGTTAAGTTGCCAAGTTTTAAGCTTTGAAAGTAAATTATTTGCATCCCAATTTCTAGCATGATCATTTTCCCAATCCTTTAATAATTCTTCAGAATTTTTGTAACCAAGTTTTTTATATAATTTTTCTCTATAAAATTTTTGAGAAAAAGCCCAACCAGCATAAACTCGTCCAAACGCTCTTAAACCTTTAACTGGCTGTTTTTTATAGTTACCTTTATTCCAACTTTTATCAGCAGTAAGCGCGGCTTTAACTCCTTCTAAAAACACATGGTTATGAATTGATGTTTTAGACGAAGCACAAAAAGGCAGAATTGCTTCGACCATATTTGGATATTGTGCTGCCCATTGATAAGACTGACAACCAGCCATTGACCAACCTGTTACTAGTGCTATTTTTTTTATTTTTAATTTCTCTGTAATAAGTTTGTGTTGACAGTAAATATTGTCCCATAATGTTATAGTTGGAAATTTTGCTCCAAATTGTTTTTTTATAGAATTATTTGGTGATGAAGAAAAACCATTTCCAAACATATTGATTGATACGATAAAGTATTTATTTGGATTTATAGCTCTATTTTTTCCCATAAATCCCTCGTTCCTTATGTGGCTTCCTGTGTAAAAGGTTGGAAGAACAATTGCATTAGAGCAACTTTTATTTAATTTACCATAAGTTTTATATGCTAGTTCTGCAGAATTTAAAATTTTACCCGATAAAAGCTTAACGTTTCCTAATTTAAACGTCTCATAACTAGCCATGGATCAATAGAGTCTTAGGTACTCTTTTACTTCCCAATCAGTAACTGCTTGATGGTATCTTTCCCACTCATCATTTTTATAAGCAAGCAAAGATTTTTTCATGACTGATCCTATTACTTCTTCAGATAGATCGTCTTTTTTTAGTGCTTCAATGGCCATTAGTAAATTTCTTGGAAGTCTTTTAATTCCAAGTTTTTTAAACTCACTATCAGTCATTTCATAAAGATCTTGATCTGTTGGTTTACCTGGGTGAATTTTATTTTTAATACCCTCTACTGCAGCTGAAAGTGTCATTGAAAAAGCTAAATATACATTCATTGTCATGTCTGCAGCTCTATTTTCAATACAATATCTATTTTGTGGTAATCTAAACTGAGCTGATCTGTTATTGTGTCCATATGTAATGTTTGTGGGCGCCCAAGTAACTGTACCCCCTTCAAATCCACCAACTCTTGGTACCAATCCATTATATGAATTTACAGTTGAACATGTAATTGAGGTTAGTGCTTCTGCGTGTTTCATAAGCCCACCAACGGCAAACAAAGACTCTTTAGACCATTTATTTCCACCATCAAAAATATTTTTTCCCTTTTTATCAACCATTGAAAAATTTATGTGAGCTCCTGATCTCCAATCACCTATCGTTGGTTTTGGCATAAATGTAATAAACATGTTATGTTTTTTTGCGACTTCCTTAAGGAGAATACGAAGAAAAACTAATCTGTCAGCCATTTCTAAAAGATTCGTATAATGGAAATCTAACTCAAATTGAGAATATGCTCCTTCAGCAACTACATCGTGCAGTTTCCAACCTAATCCGTTAAGAATATCTATTAACTCTTTTAAAAAATGCATTGAGTCTAATGAATGCTCAACATCGTAACCAAAAGCTTGACGTCTCGGTCTAATTCCTTTTATAGGATCAGTATCAATAGCTTTTATAGGTTGACCATTTTCATCATACTTCATTGCAATAAATTCAGGTTCCACACCAGCCATACCTTTGTATCCAGCATCTTGTGCTTTTTGCATGTTGCGTTTTAAAGCCTGTCTTGGACAAACATTATAGGGTTTATCTTCCCAAAAAAGGTCTGCAAAAATAATTGCTGTAGATGTATCCCAAGGACAAATATAAACAGAATCTAAATCTGGTAACATTACCTGATCAGAGTCTGCTGGTGTTAATTCTGGAACAAAAGAAATAGAATGAACAGCAAATTGAGGACCTTTTCCTAAACATAATGGTTCAAAATCGGACATAGGAACAGGTTTTGATTTTGGGATACCATGGAGATCAATCCAACTTGATAAAACATATTTTACACCAGCATTTTTTAATTTTTTATGAACTGCAGGTATTTTTTTTCTATTACGATCAACCGCATCTTTGAAATTTTCATAATAGATTTTTTCGTTTTTATTCAAGTTGATTTCCTCCTAATTTACGGTTGTGGCATGTCCTCAGGATCAATTCCAGGTACAAAAGTAATGCCAGCTTTTTGTTTCCAGTCATGAGGATATGCTGCATAAAATATTACACATTTTTCATCACACTCATATGCTATGTGATTATCTTTAGGAATATAAAGCACATCCCCTGGATTGCAGACATATGATTGCCCATCACAGGTCAATCTAAAAGTTCCTTCCATACAGTAAATAATTTCATCACAAGTCAAATCCCATGGCACTGATACTTTGTTCAAAAAATTTAACCCTCCACACATCGTGTTACTTACTTTGCTAGTGACAAATGGTTTAATATAACTTTTGCCTGGTTCTAGAGTATGAAGTCTATGCTCTATGTCTTTAAATTTATACAGCTGAGGCTTATTTGACATTCTAATTCCTTTCAATTTATATTTTTAGTGGTTCATTTAATTCAACTTTGTAGCCATCAGGATCTTCACAAAATGCTATTACTCTTGTTCCATGTTTCATTGGACCTGGTTTACGAGTTATATTGACACCAAGTTTTTCAAGATCCTCACAAGCTTTATAAACATCTGGAGTTTCTATACAGACATGGCCCCATCCGTTTCCTTTGTCATAATCTTCCTTTTGATCCCAATTATGAGTAAGCTCTAAACAAGGAGACTCAGTTTCTAAACCATATCCAATAAAAGCATTTGTAAATTTTCCTTCTGGATAATCTGTTTTTCTTAAAATTTTCATACCTAGGGTTTTGCAGTAAAAATTAAAAGATGCTTCCAGATCTTTAACTCTGATCATTGTATGGGCTAATCGATATCCCTCTAGATTAATCTCTTTAGACATTTTTTTTCCTTTTTATTGATTTAGAAGACTTCATTGTAGCATCAACTATTAATTTTTGAAATGCTTGAACACCTTTTTCCCAAACTGGAGACAATAGACCACCTTCATGAGATGCTGGAGAATGTCTGCCCTCTTGAAGTCTTTCGCACATTTCGTGATCTTCTTTATGAACACTCCACCATATATTTTTAACCATTTTAATTTCTTCCTCGCTCATATCTTTACCATCTGTCGTGTAAATTATCCTTTTTTGAGATGTCAAGCCTGGGCTAATAGGTACATTAAGATAAACACCAATTTGATTTGGAAAGTAAGAGCCAATGATAAAATTTGGGAATAGCGACAAATATCTAGATGTTACAGATAAGGCTGTACTATTTTTAGTATCTTCTTCAGCTACATCAACTCCACTACCATAACAAACACCATCAACAACTGTATAATGATCTTTAAGTGGTTGGTTAGTAGTAGTTTTATGAACGAATTGTACGTGATAAGGTTCAATAAAATTTTCAATTAAAAATTTCCAATTAGTATTTATTTTTCCAAAATCTAATGTTGCTGCATATCTTAATTTATTAAAATCAATATCATTAAACTTTGAAATAAGTGGTTTTGCATATTGCTCAAATTTTTTTGCTTTGCCATTAAAATTAATAAAAATCCAATCATGCCAAATGTGAATCTTTATTGGTTTTAAACCGTGATCAATATAATTAAATCCTTGTGGTTTATGTTGATTTGTACCACCAACATGAGGCGCTGCCTTTAAGTTTCCATCAAGATCATAACTCCAAGCGTGATAAGGACAACTTATAAGTTTACCTACATTTTTTTTTTCATCGACAAGCTTTAGGCATCTATGACTACAAACATTATGGAAGGCTTTTATTTCATTATTATTGTTTTTTAATAAAAGTATCGGTTTATTTGCTATAAATAGTGGAATTACATCTCCAGAATTTTTTAGTTCATGAGCAAAACCCACAAACAACCAGTCATTAGATAAAACTGTTTCACATTCTTTTTTCCAAAAATTTTCATCAATATAAGATTTAGCTGGTAAACCAAATATGGTGTTAGCATTTTTTGATTTTTTGATTTTTACTAAATTTTTTCCTTTAGACATAAGCTAGTAGAAAGTTATTAATTATATTGAAAACCCTATTTTAGAATATGAGGATTTACAATAAAATATTTTGCTAATGCAATAGAGCAAGAGCAAATGTGGAAAAATGTGAGTAATCAGAGAAAATTTTGAAATTAAAAACCTAAAAAGTAATTATATAATATCAATTGGGCTAAGAACTTTTACCTCTATAGGTTTGTTTAAAAGATCATTAATTTTAGATCTATAATTTTTATAATGCTCTGTATTCCTATGAAAATCTAACGCTTCAGTATCTTTATAAATTTCAAATAAATGAAAAGATTCAATTTTTTTTTCTGAATTTTTTTCCCCATAAAAATTATAAAGTTCATTACCCTCTTCTAATCTCGTTGGTTTTGTCATAGACAATAAAATTTCTCGTACATCATTAACTTTATCTTCCTTGGGATAAAAACTTGCTATAACAGTTATCTTTGACATTAATAATGTTTTACTAATTTTAGTTTTTCTCTTGTCTCAGCTGGTGTCATTGGTGAATAACCAATTTCATCTATTATTCTTATTGCTTTTTCTACCAATTGATCATTAGTTGCCAACTTACCTTTTGATAGATACAAATTATCTTCTAATCCAACTCTAGGGTTTCCCCCCATAAGAACAGTTTGCGCAACAAATGGCATTTCATTTCTTGAAATTGCAAATCCTGACCATACGCCTTCTTTGGGCATTATATCTTTCATCGCTTGCATAGCTGAAATTGTTGCAGGCGCTCCCCATGGAATTCCTAAACACATTTGAAAAAGAGGTGGATCACTTAAAAGTCCTTCTTTATATAGCTGTGAACCAAACCACATATTACCTAAATCAAATGCTTCTATTTCTGGTTTCACTTTAATTTCTTGCAACTTTTTTGCAGCTTTTCTTAAATCATTTGGTGTGTTCACTGTAATAACTGAGCTGTCACCAAAATTTAGTGTGCCTGCATCCAATGTGCAAATCTCGGGAAGAAATTGTTCAGCGTTTGCAATTCTTTCCATTACGTTTGCCATGTCAGTCATTGGACCAAATTCTAAAGGATTTTTTCCTTGTCCAATATCAAGGTCTCCCCCCATGCCAGTTGTTAGGTTCAAAATTACATCTGTGTCACTTGATCTGATTCTATCAATAACCTCTTTATATAATTCCAATCTTCTACTTGGAGTTCCATCATTCTCTCTAACATGAATATGAGCGATGGCAGCTCCAGCTTTTGCAGCCTCTATTGAGGCTTTGGCAATTTGTTCTGGTGTTTTTGGTAAATCGGGATGCTTGCTAGCAGTGTCACCTGATCCAGTTACTGCACACGATATAAAAACTTTATTGCTCATAAATTGTAAATTAAATATAGTTTAATTTAACAAAAATGGAAATAACCGAATTACAAAAAGATTTAGCTGCTACTTTTAGATGGACTGCAAGACTAAATATGCACGAGGGTGTTGCAAACCATTTTAGTGCGTGTCTTCCAGGCTCCTCAACAGATTTTTACGTCAATAAAGCTGGCATACATTTTAGTCAAATTAAAGCTAGTGATTTAATTTTAGTGACTAAAGAAAATATTAATGAACTAAAGAATAAGCCTAATTTAATTGACCCTACAGCAATTAGCATTCATGGTGCAATACATCAAAAAATTCCACATGCAAAATGTATTTTTCATTGTCATTCAAAGTATGCAACAGCTTTATCAACATTAAAAGATCCTATAATGAAACCTATAGATCAAAATACTATGATATTTTATAATAGAGTCTCAGTTTATAATGAATTTGGAGGATTAGGATTTGAGGATGAGGCTATAAAGATGGCTAGTGCTTTAGGAAACAAACAACATATGTTACTTGCTAACCATGGAATTATTACAACAGGACAGACAGTTGCAGAAGGTTTTAATTATTTATATTATTTTGAAAAAGCAGCAGAAACTTACTTAACTGCTTTAGCCTCAAATCAAGAATTGAATGTAGTTAGCGAAGATGTTGCTGAAAAAACAGCTCAAGAAACTGCAAACTATCCAATTGATTTAGCAAAATTACATCTTGATCAAATAAAATTAATTTTAGATAAAGAAGAACCAGATTATAAAAATTAAATGTCTATACATATAGCGAATCAAATTATCAAAAAAGAGTGGACAGACTATAATAATCATATGAACATGGCTTACTATGTTCTTATTTTTGATCAAATTTGGGAAATAATGTTACAAAAATTTAAGATGGGTGAGGACTCAGCAAAAACTAACAAAATGAGCACCATGGTTGTTGAAACACACACAACTTATAATAATGAGGTAAAGGAGGGTGAAGAGGTAGAAATTAATCTTACCTTTTTTGATCATGACAAAAAAAGATTACACTTCAAAATGGAAATGCTTGAAAAAACTACAAAAAAATTATCGGCAACTTTAGAAATGTTATCTTTGTATATTGACTTAAATAAAAGAAAAGTGGCAGAATTTGAAGAAGATAAAATTAAGTTAATGGATGATTTTATTAAATTAAACAAATCAAATTTTAAAGATAATGATCTTGTAATAACTGGAAAGTTGAAAAAATAATGGAAATTAAGTTACTTTCTGGTGCATTAGGAGCTGAAATTAAAGGTATAGATTTAACTGATGTTTCAGATTTAAATTTTAACAAAATTAATGATCTTCTTTTAGAACATAAAGTTATTTTTTTTAGAGATCAGCCTATTACTAAAGAGCAACAAATTGCACTTGCTGAAAAGTTTGGACCTCTAGAAACTCATGCTTATGTAAAAGGATTAAACGATTATCCTGAAATTGTCAGAATAATAAAAGGTAAAGAAGAAAAAAACCAATGGGGTGAGAATTGGCATAGTGACGTTAGTTATAACGCAAAACCAACAAAAGCTGTAATTTTAAAATCACTAAAAATACCTCCTGTTGGTGGTGATACTTGTTTTTCCAATATGGAGTTAGCTTGGGAAACACTAGATGATAAAATTAAAGAGAAAATAAAAGATAGAAAAGCAATTCATAGCTCACTTGGTGCAGAATTTTTCATCGATAACTATAAGTATATGGAAGGAAATGAAAAAAGAAATTATGACTCTTATTCAAACGAACATCCAATTGTTAGAACACATCCAGAAACAGGTAAGAAAATCTTATTTGTTAATTGGACTTACACTAAACAAATTATTGGATTGGAAAAAGAAGAAAGCGATCAAATATTAAAAGAAATATTTGAGCATCAAGCTAGATTGGATCTAACATGCAGGTTTAGCTGGACAGAAAATACTGTAGCAATCTGGGATAATAGAAGTGTTATTCATTACGCAATTGCAGATTTTTTTCCTGGAAGAGGTTTAGGATATGAGAGAATTATGGATAGAATTGCAATTGAGGGGGACAGACCTCAATAGTCATCATGCAAGTAATTGAAAAAATAATATCAAATTTTACAAATAACCAATCACTCTATATTGGAGAAAACGTAACCATGTCTCAACACATGATTCAAGCTGCGATGCTCGCTGAAAAAGCTAAATGTAAAAAAGAAGTTATTTGCTCATGTCTATTGCATGATTATGGACATTTCATTATTGAAAACCCAGATGAGTTAGTTGAGTCAAATTTAGATGGTGAGCATGAGAGTATAGGTTATGAATATTTAAAAAGTTTCTTTAAAGAGGAGGTTGTTGAACCAATTAAATATCATGTTCTTGCTAAGCGTTATTTAGCTAGAAATAAAAATTATTATAATAAACTTTCTGAGGCTTCAAGAGTAAGCCTTAATTTACAAGGTGGAATTTTAAAGGATGACGAATGCAGAGAGTTTGAGAAAAAAAAATATTTCAAATCATCAATTCTTGTTAGAAAATTTGATGAAGCGGCAAAAAGGACAGGCATCAAAATGAAGTCTATTCATCAATATAAAAAATTACTAACATCAAGTCTTATATGAAGTTTGATTATTTAATAATTGGTGCTGGTTCAGCTGGCTGTGTGCTCGCAAATCGATTAACTGAAAATGGAAAAAACACTGTAGCAATATTTGAAGCTGGTAAACCTAGTGATATTTGGAAAGTAAACATGCCACTTGCAATTTTATATACAATGCATGATCCCAAATATAATTACAAATATTATTCAGAGCCAGAGCCTTATTTAAATAATAGAAAATTATTTTGCCCAAGAGGAAAAATGATCGGTGGGTGTTCTGCTCACAATGGAATGGTTTATGTAAGAGGAAATCCAAACGATTATCAAAGATGGGCATCTTTTGGATTAACAGATTGGTCATATGAAAAGGTATTGCCTTATTTTAAAAAAATTGAGACTTGGTCTGAAGGAGAGAATGAATACAGAGGTGGAAACGGCATATTACCAGTTAATCAATCTAAAAATAAAAATCCTCTATTTAAAGCATTTATCGATTCAGCTGGAGAAGCTGGTTATAAAATAAATAATGATATGAATGGTAAAGAACAAGAAGGTTTTGGTATGTATGATGTAACCATTCACAATGGAGAAAGAGCTAGTGTTTCAAAATATTATTTAAATCCAGTAAAAAAAAGAAAAAATTTAAATATTTTTACCGACTCATTTGTTGAAAAAATTATTTTTGATGGAAAAAAGGCAATAGGTATTGAGGTAAAAATAAAAAATAAAGTTGAAAAAATTTATGCAAATAAAGAGGTTATACTAAGTGGTGGTGCAATTAATTCACCTCAGTTGTTAATGCTATCAGGAGTTGGACCTAGTCAACATTTGAAAGACAAAGGAATTGATGTTGTTCATCATCTTGAAGGTGTAGGTAAAAATTTGCAGGATCATTTAGAAACCTACGTTCAACAAGAGTGTAAAACATCTGACACTCTGTATTCTTATATTAATAAATTAAATATGTTAAGGATCGGTATTCAGTGGTTTTTATCAAAAACAGGACCATGCTCGACTTCATTTTTAGAGGCTGGTGGATTTTGCAAATCATCGCCTGAACGAGAATATCCTAATATTCAATTTCATTTTTTTCCTGCATTTGTAATTGATCATGGATTAGTAGATCCTGACAGGCATGGATATCAATTGCACGCAAGTCCAAACCACCCAAAAAGTAGAGGTCATGTAACCTTAAATAGTTCAAATCCATATGACTATCCAAAAATTCAATTTAATTATTTAGAACATGAAGATGATTTAAAACAAACTATTGAGTGTATTCATGTCGCAAGAAAAATTTTAGGACAAAATTCTTTAAAACCATATGCAGGAAAAGAAATTGGACCCGGAGAGCATGCTGACACTAATGAAGTATTTGAGGAGTATATTCGATCTAAAGCTGAAACTGCTTATCATCCATCTTGCACTTTAAAGATGGGAATTGATGAACAAGCTGTTGTTGATGATAAACTAAAAGTGCATGGTTTAGAAAATCTTAGAGTTGTTGATGCCTCTGTAATGCCAGAAATTACAAGTGGAAACTTAAATGCTCCAACATTAATGATTGCTGAGAGAGCGTCGGAGTTTATTTTAAATTAATTTATTTATTACGATTTATAGAAATCAAACAAATAATTTCAAACATTATTGAGGCTGCTACCATGGCTGTTATTTGATTTGGACTATCTTTAGTTGGCATTAAACACACTACATCACCACCAATAATATTTTTTCCTTTTAAGGACTGAAGAAGTTTTCTGACCTCGTCCATGTTAAATCCTTTATATGCTGGCTCAATGTTTGCAACACCTGGTGCAACTGATGGATCTAAACAATCTAAATCAAAAGTTATATAAATTGGGTTGTCCCCTAACCTATCCAAAATCATTTTTGAACATTTTTCATGGCCCCACTCTCTATATTCATCCATAGTTATTACTTGATAACCAATATCATAACTAGCTTGAAGCCAATCTAATGTTCTTGGATTTCCTCTTATACCTATTTGAGTACTTGTATGTGGATCAACGTTTCCCTGTTTAACTAAGTAAGAAGCCCAATGAGCTGCTGATTTTTTTGCTCCAAGAAAATGATCTAATTTTTCAAAACAATCAGTGTGAGCATCAAAATGAACGAAAGTTATTTTTTTACCTTTTGTAAGTTTTGAATCTTTCTTTGCTAAGCTTTGTACAATTCCACCTGTTATAGAATGGTCTCCTCCTATTGATACAACTGGTTTTTCTGCTTCCTCAATTCGATTATAAAAAGCTGAAATCCTTTCAATACATTTTTCATTATTATTTGCTTCTGGAAAAGGAACATCTCCTAAATCATGAATTCTATTTTCTTTCCAAGGATCAATTTTATAATCAAAATGCGAACGTTTTAGCATTGCAGAAATATTTCTAACTGCCCTTGGACCTAGATGTTGATCTCTTTCTGTGGTCCCATTTCCTGTGCTATGTGGAACACCAACTAATGCTATATCGCAATTCTTTGGTTCAGGATCATTTTTACATCTAAATAAAGTTGGAATACCCCACCAATAAAGGGTTTCCATCATTATCTTATCTTCATCTGAACTCATATGATGAATATGTCATAAATTTAATAAATTTAAAAACATATTCTTTTTTGATATAGGTCATCAATGAGTACTCCAAACAATAATCCTAAAGGAATAGCTTACATATTAATTGCCATGATGGTTTTTTCTGTACAGGACGGAATTATGAAACATATTTATAATTTTGTTTCACTTTATGAAGTTTACTTAGTAAGGACAGTAGTAAGTTTTGTGCTTATTTTATTATTTTTAATAATTACAAAAAAACCAATAGTATTTAAAAGCCAATATCCTCTTTTAACTTTTACCCGTGTAATACTTTTTTTCTTTGGTTTTAGTTCTTTTTATGTTTCTTTGACTGTATTACCGCTTGGGACTGCCACAGCTTTATTTTTTGTTACTCCATTTTTAATTACAATATTTGCTCATTTTTTTTTAAAAGAAGAAATAGGATTAAGAAGATGGTCTGCTGTGGTTGTGGGATTTATTGGTGTTTATGTGACATTAAATCCTGATTTCAGTAATTTTAATTATTTAAGTTTATTACCTATTTTATGTGCGTTTTGTTATTCATTATCTATGATCATTATAAAAAAAACATCTGATAAGGATAGCGTTTATACCCAAACTTTTACATTTTATATTGGTGCAATTATTCTAAGTATAATTTTCTATTTTGTAATTGGTGACGGTCAATACAACACTTTAAATCATCCAGCTTCTCAATTTATATTTAGAGAATGGTTTGTTAATTTTAATTCCAATATCCTATTAATGACTGCAACTGGTGTTACAGCAACTATTGCTTTCTTTTTTTTATTTACAGCTTACAGCATAGCTTCTCCTTCTGTAGTTTCACCTTTTGAATATTCAATATTATTTTGGTCCCCATTAGTAGGATGGCTATATTTTGATGAAATACCTACGTTAAACACAATAATTGGAATTTTAATAATTGTATCAAGTGGAATTTATATTTTTATGCGTGAAAAAGCACAAAATCAATCAATTGTTACAGAAAAACCTCTAAGATAAATGACAAGAGATAATAATTCAAAAGGTATATTTTTAATTATCATTGCGATGACTTTATTTGCGATGCAAGACTCTTTAATTAAATATATTTTTGAAAAATCCTCTCTTTATGAGATTTTTTTTGGAAGATATTTTGTTGCAGCTGTTTTACTTTTTAGTTACATAAAATTTAGAAAACAAAAAGTTTCTTTAAAAACTTATTATCCTATTTTAACAATTGTTAGAGTAGTTCTTCACTTTTTAGCATTTTCAGCTTTTTTTATTTCTCTTACTTATATGCCCTTAGCAACAGCAAATGCCCTATTTTTCTCTTGTCCTTTTTTTGTATCTATTTTTGCTAAATTTTTTTTGAAAGAGTTTATTGGGATAAGAAGATGGTCAGCAATTGTATTTGGTTTTGTGGGAGTTTTTATTGTGCTTGATCCAAACTTTTCTGACTTTGAATATAAAAGTTTGCTTCCAGTATTATGTGCATTTTTTTATGCTGCATCAATGACAATTACAAAATACACATCTGATAAAGACGATGTAAATACTCAACTATTTTATTTTTATTTAATAGCTCTAATTTTATGTGGTCTTATATATTTATTTATGGGAAATGGACAACTGAATAACCCAGACTTTGATCCAACTACACAGTTTATTTTTAGAGAATGGTTTTCAAACATTGAATATACATGGAAGTTTATCTTGTTTTTTGGTTTTGTCGCCTCGATAGCTTTTCTCTGTATATTTTCAGCTTACATTGTGGCTTCACCTTCTGTAGTGTCTCTATTTGAATACTCATTGATTATTATGTCAATGATACCTGGATATTTTTTATTCAATGAAATTCCTTCAGGCAGAACATTTTTTGGAGTTGCGTGTATAATAGCAGCTGGAATTTATATTTACTTTAGAGAAAAAGCTAGAGATCAATACATTGCAACAGAAACTCCCGTAAGAAGATGAAAAAAAGCTATATACCAACAATTAATATATCCTCGCTAATTGAAAATAATTTTGAAACCCAAAGTGCGTTTAAAACAATTAAAGAAATTGAAAAAGCTTGTGTTAATATAGGATTTTTTCAAATTACAGGTCATGGAATTAATTTAAAAGAAATTTACAAAATCTGTGAGGTTGGAAATAAATTTTTTAATTTATCTGATAATAATAAAAGAAAATTATCTCCAAAAAAATGGAATAAAAAAAATAAAAATTTATACAGGGGGTATTTTCCTAACGATGTAAATGGAAAAGAAGGTTTAGACATAGGTGATTTAAAAGTAACAAAAAAATATTCTACAAATCTAAACAATCAATATATAGAGTATCTTAAACTAGATAAATGTTTTAACAAAAAATCAATTAACATTTTAAATAAATATTTTGATAATATTTACAGTATAAGTGAAACTTTATTTAAAAGTATAATCAAACTTAATAGAAAGAATCCAAATATTTCAAAGAAAGCTTTTTCAAGATTAAAAACATTAAGTACATTGAGATTTAATTATTATCCTAATCAGACTAAGCCAGTAGAAATATCAAAACAAGATGGGGTTGCTCTTGGATGTGAAACTCATGTAGACAGCGGAGTATTTACAGTTCTATATCAAGATAAAAAAGGTGGATTGCAAGTTCAAAATAGAAAAAACAAAAAATGGTATAATGTACCATTTAACAAAAAAGCCTTGGTCGTAAATACTGGTAGAGCTCTAGAATTTTTAAGCAGGGGCAAATTTAAAGCAACAAATCACAGAGTTTTGTGGAATAGAAGCAAGAGACTCTCTGTTCCTTTTTTCTTTGAGCCTTCTTACGATTTCAAAATGAACAAATCATTTTTAAATGGAAGCAAATTAAAGAATAATGGTGAAATTTATGAGAAATTTCTCAACAAATCATTAAAGAAATTTATTGAATATCAACGTTAGTAATTATAAAGTTTGGATATAAAGCGATACATAACTCGTCGTTAAATTCATAGATTTACGAAAGTGGGATCGGTCGTCTTTAAATTAACATTTAAAGGAGGCTTTATGAAATTTGGATATTTCTGCAATACTACGAACTGGAAACAAAAACCTTATCATCAATTATTAGACGAAACTAAGGAAATCACAGAATATTGTGATCAAAATAAATGGAATTCAATATGGTTTACAGAACATCATTTCAATCATGAAGGCATGGAATCTTGCACTAACCCTTTAATGATGGGTGCTGATGCAGCTGCAAGAACAAAAAATATTCGAATTGGTCAAGCTGCAAATGTTATTACTTTTCATAACCCAATTAGATTAGCTGAAGACATTGCCACATTAGACCAACTTTCAAAAGGAAGAGTTGAGGTAGGAGTTGCTAGAGGTGTGTATGGAAGAGAAGCAATTAATTTAAACAAAGAGGCAGATCTAAAAGATCAGGCAAAGAACTTTAGATTGTTTGCTGAAACATTAGAGGTATTAAAGAAATCCTGGACAGAAAAATTTTTTAAACACGAGGGAGAGTTCTATACTTACCCTTCGCCGAATTATGTTTGGCAACATGACATGAGCCCTCCAAGTGAAGAATTTATGAATATGGAAGATAACACAATGAAAAAAATAAGTGTATTACCTAAACCTTATCAAAATCCACACCCACCAATTCATCAAGTTGTGGATGGAATTAGGTCAATTGAATGGGCTGCTGAGCAAAATATAAATGTCATAATGTGGATACCAACTGTAAAAGCTTTAAAGGTAAGATTTGAAGCTTATAAAAATAAAAGATCAGAGGTCACAAAAAAAAATGTTCCTCTAGGTGAGGGTGTTTCCCTTGTGAGAGACATGTTTGTTGCTGACACGATGGAAGAAGCTAAAGAAAAAGCTGGAGAACATATGGTTAATTACATGAGATGGGTATGTCATTGGAGAGGTTTAGGAAATCATATGGATCCAGGTGAAGAATTACCTGAAACGAAAGGTAAATTAGATCTGCTAAATTATGAATTTTTACACAAAAGAAATATGTTATTTGGAACACCGGAGTATGTAATTGATAAAATTCATGAATTAAAATCTGAACTTAACTTACAAAATTTACAAGTTTGGTCTAATTTCCCAGGTGTAAAGCATAAAGATTGTATGAAAAGTATTAAACTTTTTACTGAAAAAGTTATGCCTCATTTTCAAGATGATTTTGATACTGAAGTAAAAAAAGTTTCGTGAAAACAAAACGAAAAAGAATTAGCGGTGGTCAGGCCGCTGTTCAATCATTAAAAAAAGAGAGAGTAAGAAATGTTTTTGGACTCATTGGTTCAGCAACAATGGAAATGTTTGATGCTCTTTATCATGAAAAGAGTATAAAATTTATTGGAGTAAGAGATGAACGAACAGGCACTCATATGGCTGACGGATACGCAAGAGCTTCAAATAAACATGGTGTAATTATTGCAGGTCAGAACGGACCTGGTGCTACAAATTTAGTTACAGGAGTTGCTCAAGCAAATGCAGCTTTTTCGCCAGTGGTTGCAATTGCAGGCTCTTATTCAACAAAAGATAAAATGGAGGATGCATTTCAGGGTTTAGATCAACAGTCTTTATTTTCACCAATTACAAAAAAAACCTGGACTATAAAAAATTCAAAAAAAATTCCAAATATCATGAGTGATGCATTTAATTTGTCTATGAAACCTAGGAGAGGACCTGTTTGTATAAATTTACCAAGAAATATATTAGCTGAATCAAACTCTTATAATATAAATACTAAAAAGCCATCATTCACAAATGAGAATAAACAAAAAGGTAATAAAGATAATATAAAAAAGGCTGCGAAATTAATTGAAGCTTCAAAATGTTCAGTAATTATTGTTGGTGCAGGAATTAAATATAATTCTAAATACAAAGACGTATTAAAATTAGCTGAAATATGCAACATGCCTATTGTTACAGCAGCAGGTCATGGAGATGCAATTCCATTTGGCCATATATTAAATGCAGGACAAATGGGTCCTAGGGGAAATCCTGTTGCCTCAAGATTAGTTAAGAATGCGGACATTATTTTAGCAATTGGAACACGTTTAGGATTTAACTCAACTTTTTATTCTTATGAAAACATAAATAAAAAAGCAAAAATCATACAAATAGAACTTGAAAAAAAAATGCTTGGAAAATATTTTCCTGCAACCATTAAAATTCATGCTGATGCTGCTACTGCAACTAAACAACTTTATGATCAAATTAAAAAAGATAAGATTAAACTAAATATAAAAAATTGGACAAACTTATATTTAAAAGAAAGAAACGAGTATTTACAAAAAAGAGATAAGGAAAATTTAGGTTCAAATTTTCCAATACAGCCCAAAGGTCTATTTAAACAATTAAGAAGAGTGCTGCCAAAAAACTCTGCAATTACATTAGATGCTGGAACATTATGCCTGCAAGCAACTGATGCTCTAGATTATTACGATCCTCCCTCTTTATTTACTCCATTAGATTTTGGCCTTGTTGGTTTTTCATTTGCGTGCGGTCTTGGAGTGAAAGTTGCAAAACCAAAAAAAACTGTTGTAAGTTTAATGGGTGATGGAGGTTTTGGAATGACAATTTCAGAATTAAGCACAGCTGTTGAATATGGAATTAATACAACAACAATTGTAATGAATAATCAAAGTTGGGGAGCAGAAAAAGCTTATCAAAAGGACTTCTTTGGTAAAAGATATTTAGGTGCAGATATTACTAGTCCATCGTTTGACAAGGTTGCAGAACTATATGGTGCAAAAGGATTTAAAGTTAAAAAAGTTTCTGAGATTAATGAAGCTGTACGAGCTTCCATTAAATCAAATAAGCCATCAGTGATAGATGTTGATGTAGATCCAAAAGCATTATACAGTTTTAGAAGAGATAGTTTCGCACATAGAGTAAAAAAATGAGATTAGAATTAAGAAAATTTACCAAATTCGTAGACAAAACTTTTATTGAAGGTGGTAAAGAAGCGAAAGAACCAGTTTTAATGGTATCAGTAGCAGCAGTGTTTGAAAATCCATGGCATGGTCAGGGTTTTGTTGAAGATCTTAGACCAACTATTTTAGATCTTGCGCCAAAGCTAGGTGATTTACTTGTTCCAGAATTGATAAAAGAAATAGGATCACCTGAAAAAATATTAGCTTATGGTAAGGCAGGCATAGTTGGATTGAACGGTGAAATAGAGCATGCTTCAGCTTTTATTCATACTTTAAGGTTTGGAAATAAATTTAGAGATGCGGTAGGTGGAACTTCCTATTTAAGTTTTACAAATACCAGGGGACCTGCTGGATCAAAGATTGCGATTCCTATGATGCATAAAACAGATTCTGGATTGAGACCATATTACCTAACTCATGAATTTACTATTCACGATGCACCCTTCGATGATGAGGTGGTTATTGCAATTGGTGGGGCTTCAAGTGGTAGAGCACATGCAAGAACTGGTGACAGATATCAAGATATGAAAGAAATGGGTATTGAGCCAAAATAATTCTTGATGAGGACGGGAACTACTGCTTCAGGAACTTATTATTTATACAATAAAAAGGATCAAGATGTGCCCATAGTATTTGTTCATGGTGTAGGTCTAACACATGAAATTTGGCATCCTCAATTAGAATTTTTTAATTATCACTCAACTCTTGCTTACGACATTTTAGGTCATGGAAAATCTTTATTACAAAAAGAGGAAATAACTTTTGACGATTTTTCTCAACAATTAATTGAGTTGATGGATCATCTTAATATTAAAAAAATACATCTTATAGGTTTCTCTATAGGATCTTTAATTGCACGTAATTTTGCAATAAAACAAAATGAACGTTTAAGTTCATTAACTCTTCTATGTTCTGTTTATAAAAGAACTGCAGAACAACAAAAAATTGTTAACCAAAGATTTGAGCAAGCAAAAAAGGAATTAAAGCTTTCAAAGCAAGCTTTAAAAAGGTGGTTTACTGACAAATATCTAGAAAATAATCCAGAAATATATGAAAAAATTAGTTCAATTTTGTCAGCTAACAATATGAATAATTTTTTAAAGGTTTACGAGTTATTCGTTAATCACAAAAATGATGAAGATTTTAATAAAATTAAAGCTAACACATTAGTTATGACAGGTGAATACGACATTGGCTCAACGGTAAAAATGTCTCAAGAATTGAATGCTTTAATCTCTAAAAGTCAGTTAAAGATCATAAAAGATGGAAAACATCTTTGTGGTATTGAGTGTTCTGATGATGTAAATTTAACAATCAAAAATTTTATTGGATCAGATGAGTAAACTTAAACAATATAAAATGTTTATAAATGGTGAGTGGGTTGACTCTGAAAGTAAAAAAACATTTGAAACTCTAAATCCAGAACATAATGAGCCATGGGCAGTTGTTCCAGAATCAAGTGCTAAAGATGTTGATAATGCAGTTAAGGCTGCCCAAAAAGCATTTGAGGGTGAATGGCCAAAGTTACTTCCTAGGGAAAGAGCTAAATTTTTAAGAGCTATTGGAAATCAATTAAGAGAGAATG
>CACOMK010000011.1 GCA_902628305.1 uncultured Pelagibacteraceae bacterium
AGTAAATATATTATTCAATCTCAAAAATTTGAATTTGACTTCAATAAAAAAACACTAAAAATATTTAACGCATTAATTCAAGATGATGAGAATAATAATATTAAGATTGCAGATGGTTTTATTGATACAAAATTAAACATATTAAAAGGTAAAGATATCGTTATTAATTTAAATAACAAAAGTTTAAGCCCAGAAAACGAACCAAGATTAATTGGAAAAGAATTAAATTATAGAGATAATATTACTGAAATTTCAGATGGTTTTTTTACTACTTGCAAAAAAAGAGATACTTGTCCTCCTTGGGAATTATCAGCGAGTAAAATAACTCATGATAGAGATAAAAAAACCATAGATTATCAAAACGTTTGGTTAAAAATTTATGACTTACCAGTTGTTTATTTTCCAAAATTTTTTCACCCTGATCCAACCGTTAAAAGACAATCTGGTTTTTTAATGCCTTATTTTAAAAATTCTTCAAATAATAACTCATTTTTAAGCGTGCCATATTTTAAGGTTCTTAGTGAAAGTAAGGATTTAACATTTACTCCGCGGATATACTCAAATGATCAGTTTTTAATTCAGAACGAATATCGAGAACAAAATAAAAAAGGTGAAATTATCTCTGATTTCAGTTTTCTTTTTGATGAAGGAAATAATATAGAAAGTCATTTTTTTTATAAAGCTAAAAAAAATATTGATTTAGAAAGTTTCCCAGAAACTAACTTAGAATTAAGAATTGAATCTGCATCTAATGATACTTATCTTAAGGCAAATTCGTTAAATTCGCCGCTGATAAATAATTACGATCTACTAGAGACATCTTTAAAAATGGATATGCATTCTAATGACTTAAATATTAAATCTGATTTAATTGTTTATCAAAATCTTAATAAGAAAAGTAGTGACAAATATGAGTACATTTTTCCAAAAGTAAAAGTAACAAAAAAAATCCAGAATAAAACAAAACTAAATGGTAATTTTGAATTCAAATCTAATAACTTTATACATAACTACCAAACTAACATTTATGAGAGAGTAAATACTAATGATTTAATATTTAATTCAGAGCCCAAAATATTTAAAAATGGATTTTATAATAATTATGCATTTGTATTAAAAAATTCTAATACAAATTCGGACAAATCTAAATTTCATAAAGAGGGAGAAGATTATTATTTTTCTGGGTTGTTCCAATTTAACTCTACTTATCCACTTATAAAAAAAAATAATAAATATACAAAATTAATGAAGCCTAGATTTTCTTTTAAATTTAGTCCAACTCATACCAAAGATATAAGTAAAAACGAAAATAAAATAAACGTGGATAATATTTTTGACTTAAATAGAATATCCTCTGAGGAAACTTTGGAAGGGGGTGTGTCATTTACATATGGAAACGAATTTTCTCTAATAGGAAATGATAATAACGAAATTTTTAGTTTAAAAATAGCCAATAACTTAAGATTAGAAAAAAATGATGATTTAGAAAGAAATAATCAAATAGGTGCAAAAACATCTAATTTTTTTGGAGAAATTAATTACACTCCATTAGATTTTTTAAATACTAAGTATAAATTCTCAACATTAAATAATATGAAAGATATTAATTATCAAAATTTAATAACTGAAATTGAATTTAAAAATTTTACGACAACTCTTGATTATTTAAAACAAGATAATAATAAAAATTCATACTTTTTAAATAAAACAACTTATAATTTTAATAACTCAAATAATATATCTTTTTCTTCCAGAGAAAATTTAAATACAGATTTAATTGAATTTTACAACTTGGTTTACCAATATAAAAATGACTGCTTAGCAGCAAGTGTTGAGTATAAAAAAGAATATTACAATGATCGTGAGATTAAACCTGAGGAAAGTGTGTTTTTTAAATTATCAATTATCCCTTTTGGATCCACAAGTACCCCTAACCTAAAACCATAATGACCAAAAAAATATTGCTAATTTTTATAATTCTCTTTCTAGGATCAAAAAATACTTATTCAAATAACAATATTCATATAATTGCAAAAATTAATGATCAAATTGTTACTAACATTGATTTAAATAAAGAAATTTCATATCTTAAAATTTTAAATCCAAAATTAAATAATTTAGAAGATAATAAAATTTCTCAAATAGCGAAAAATACGTTAATTAACGAAAAAATTAAAAAAAATGAATTGCTCAAAATATTCAATTTTGAAGCGGAAATAAAAGTAATTGACGATATTTTAAAAAATTACTTCACAAGTTTGAATTATATGAGTCAGAATGAGTTTAAAAATGAATTATTGAAAAAAAATACATATACAATTTCACAAGTTAAAGAAAAATTAAAAGTTGAGTTTCTTTGGAATAAAATAATTTTAGATAAATTTAAGGGCCAAGTTAAAATTGATAAAGAAAAATTATTAAATAAAATAAAAAATAACAATAATAATTTTAAGAAAGAATATTTATTATCAGAAATTTTTTTTAAAAAGGAAAAAAATACAAGTGTTAGCGAACAATTTAAAAAAATTAAGAAAAGTATAAACGATGTTGGTTTTAATAATACAGCAAGTATATATAGCGATAGTCAAAGTGCTAAATTAGGTGGTAAAATAGGTTGGATACAAGAAGATAGCTTATCTGAAATAATTCTAGAGGAATTAAAAAAAATAAGGACAGGAGAAATTACAAATATAATTAAATTAGGTAATAATTTTTTAATTTTAAAGATAGAGCAAATAAAGAAAACTAAAGTCAAAAAAGATGTTGATGAATCATTAAGGAGAATGATTGAATTTGAAAAAAATAGACAATTAAGTCAATTTTCTAAAATTTATTTTAACAAGATCAAAATTAATTACTCAATTAATGATAAATAAACCTATTATTGTTGTAGCCGGAGAACCAAATAGTATTTTTTTGGAGATTTTTTTTAAAAGTATCTCAACAAAAAAATTTAAAAGCCCTCTAATTTTAATTTGTTCATTAAAATTATTAAAATTACAAATGAATAAGCTTAACTTTAAAAGGAAAATTAAGTTAATTAAATTCAAAGAGCTACAAAATAAAAGTTTAGATAATAAGTATATTAATATTATTGATGTTAAATTTTTTCAAAAAAAAGCTTTTGAAAAAATTTCCAAAAAATCTAATAAATATATAAATCAGTGTTTTAATTTTGCGTTTAAAATAATAAGATTAGGTATTTCAAATAAATTAATTAATGGTCCAATATCTAAGAAATATTTTTTAGATAATAAATTTTTAGGTATTACAGAGTTTATATCAAATGAATTTTCTTGTAAAAAAAGCGCTATGTTAATTTATAATAAAAAACTTTCTGTGTGTCCTTTAACAACGCACTTGCCACTTAAAGATGTACCTAAAAAAATAAACAAAAAAATAATTGAAGAAAAAATTGTTTTAGTAAATAAATTTTATAGAGAAAAATTAGGAACTAATCCTAAAATAGGTGTTCTTGGATTAAATCCCCATTGTGAGAGCATTTCAAAATATAATGAAGATGAAAAAATTATAGCTCCCGCAATAAATAAACTAAAAAAATTAAAAATTAAAATTTCAGGACCTTACCCAGCTGACACATCTTTTCTAAAAAAAAACAGAAAGAAATTTAATGTTATATTTGGAATGTATCATGACCAAGTATTAACTCCTATTAAAACTTTATTTGAGTATGACGCTATAAATATAACTTTGGGCTTACCTTTTTTAAGAATTTCACCTGACCATGGACCCAATGAAAAAATGTTGGGAAAAAATGTTTCAAACCCTATGAGTTTAATTAGAGCAATAGAATTTTTGGATAAGAATTGATTAAAGCTAAAAAAAGCCTAGGTCAGAATTTTTTAATTGATAATAATATTTTAAATAAAATAATTGATATTACTGATATCAAAAATAAAACAATTCTCGAGATTGGTCCAGGTACAGGAAATTTAACCTCTCAAATTTTAAAGAAGAAACCAAAAAAATTTATAGTAATTGAAAAAGATAATGTTTTAGCAAATAATCTTAAAATAAATTTTAAAGATCAGATTATTGTAATCAATAATGATATTTTGAAAATAGACGAAAATACTCTTGCAGAAGATAACTTAATAGTTTTTGGAAATTTACCATATAACATATCAACTGAAATTTTAAGTAAATGGATAATTAATTTAAAAGATACTTTTTGGTTTGATTGTTTAATATTGATGTTTCAAAAAGAAGTTGCTGATAGAATTCTTGCCAATTTTAATACTTCAAATTATGGAAGATTATCAATTATAAGTAATTGGAAACTTAACATTAAAAAAATTTGTGATATAAATCCAAATTCTTTTTTCCCAAGACCTAAAATTGAGAGCACTCTATTATTTTTTTCTCCTAAAAAAAATTATATCAAAATTAAAGATCCAAAATATTTAGAAATAATTACAAGAATATTTTTTAATCAAAGAAGAAAAATGTTAAAAAAACCCTATAATCAACTTTTTAATGGAAATCAAAAAATCATAAATAAACTAAAGATTAATCTAAATCTTAGGCCGCAAAATTTAAATTTAGACACTTATTACAAATTAGCTTGCGAATATGAAAAATTAAGAAATTAGTTTTTCAACATAATCTCTTATAAAATTTGGATCATAATCTTTTGATCCATTATTAATTACTGCATCTATCAAATTTGTGATTTTCAAATAACATTCGTTTAAATCGTTATTAATAACAACATAATCATAATTTATCCAATGCAATATATCTCTTTCAAATTGATTCATTCTCTCTTCAGCTATCAATTTGTCATTAATGTGTCTTTTAGATAATCGTTCAAACAAAACCTCTTTACTGGGTGGGAGTATAAAGAAAGTAATTAATTTATAATCTAATTTTTTATTCTTTATTTGATCTGCTCCCTGCCAGTCGATATCAAAAAGAACGTTTTTACCTTTGTTAAGATTATCTATAACTGGTGTTCTAGTGGTGCCATAGTAATTATTAAAAACTTTTGCATATTCTAGAAACTCCTCATTATTAATTAATCGTTTAAATTCAGATTCATTTACGAAAAAATAATCCTCGTTATAATTTTCGTTTGGTCTTGCTTGTCTAGTGGTGTGAGAAATTGAAATTTCAAAATTATCTCTTTCGGATAATTTTTTTACGAGTGTTGTTTTACCTGCTCCCGATGGAGAAGATAAAATTATCATTACGCCATCTTTTTCTGAAGGCATTAATTTATCTAATTTGCTTTTCCTTCAATAAATTTTATAGCATCGCCGACTGTTAAAATTTTTTCAGCTTCGCTATCTGAAATTTCAGATCCAAATTCTTCCTCGAAAGCCATAACCAACTCTACTGTGTCTAAACTGTCTGCACCTAAATCATCAGTAAAACTAGACTCCTCAGTTACTTTTGCTTCATCTATTCCTAAATGATCTGCTACAATTTTTTTTACTTTGCTTGAAACGTCTTCTGACATATTGATCCTTTTGTTATAAATTCTTAATAGTTTAAAAACTTATTTTGTCAAGCCATATACATACCACCATTAACATGAATGGTTTCACCATTAATATAGCTTGATTGTTTAGAGCATAAAAAAAGCACTGCATTTGCAATATCATCTGGTTCTCCTAGACGTGCAGAAGGAATTTTTGATATAATAGCTTCTTTAAATTTATCATCTAATTTTTCAGTCATCGCTGTTTTTATAAAACCTGGTGAAATACAATTTATATTAATATTTTTTTTAGCGTATTCTATTGCTAGGCTCTTTGACATCGCTACTATCCCCGCTTTAGATGCAGTATAATTTGCCTGACCCAAATTACCAGTATGGCCTACGACAGATGTGATATTTATAATTTTACCAGATTTATTTTTAAGCATTTTTTTTATTGCAAATTTACTAATTAAAAAAGTTGAAGTTAAATTGATATCAATTACTTTTTGCCATTCTTGCAAACTCATTCTTATTGCTAAGTTGTCTTGGGTAATTCCAGCATTATTTACTAAACAATCTAAATTTCCACCTAGTTGTTTAGTTGCATTTTCAATAAATTTCTCAATTTCATTGTTTTGAGAAATATCAAACTGTAATGTTTTAATATTTGTATAATTTTTTTTCAAATCATTAAGTTTTTCAATTCTAGTACCTGTAGCCAAAATATTTGCACCTACTTGGTTTAGTTTTTCAATGATAGAATTTCCAATTCCTCCAGAGGCACCTGTAACAATAATATTTTTACCATTTAAATCTTTCATATTTTTATACTTTCAATATCACTTTGATTATTAATTGTATCAATTTTAACATTTCTATTAATTCTTTTTATCAAGCCAGACAAAACTTTACCGGGTCCTATTTCGATAAAATGTTTTACACCACTTTCTATCATATAAATTACGCTTTCTCTCCATCTAACTCTACTCTCTATTTGTTTAATTAATAGAGTTTTAAGCTCATCTGGGTTTTTAATTTCAAGAGCAGTTACATTCGAAACTAGTTTAGTTTGTCCATTTTTAAAATTAATTTTGTTTAACTCTTCTGTCATAATTTTAGTAGCATTATTCATTAAATCACAATGAAAGGGTGCGCTCACTGGAAGCATAATATTTTTTATAGAATTATCCTTTAAAAGTTGACTTAATTTTTCTAAATCTTTTATCTTACCACTTAAAACTACTTGACCTTCAGAATTATCATTTGCAATTTGAGCTTTAAATATTTCTTTATTTTCAATCAAAATTTTTTCAATTTTATCAACAGTTGAACCTAATACTGCAACCATTCCTCCTTGTCCTCTTGGCATAGAGTTTTGCATAGCATCTCCTCTTATTCTTAGTATTTTAAGAGTTTCCGAAAAATCTAGATATCCTGCACATGACAAAGCTGAATATTCGCCTAAAGAGTGACCTGCAAAATATTTTGCTTTATTTAAATCTAAGTTAAATTCTTTCTTAACTATATTGAAAATTGAATAACTAATCAGAAATATTGCTGGCTGTGTATTTACTGTTAAATCCAAATCTTCTTTAGATCCCTCTAGAATAAGCTTTGAGATTGAAAAATTTAATGTGTCATCGGCCTGTTTAAATAAGTTTTTAACTAAATCAAATTTATCAAACAGCTCTTTTCCCATACCTACCATTTGAGATCCCTGACCTGGAAAAACTACTGAAAACATATAAAAAAAACTAATATTTTTGCCTTTTTAACTATTGTAATTGAACTTTTATAATAGTATATCCTCATTTTTTATTAAAGAACTTAAATGAATTTATACGAACATACAATTATTGCTAGGCAAGATACTTCACCAAGTGAATTAAAGCAACTAACTGAAAAATATTCTAAAATCGTCGAAAAAAATGATGGAGAAGTAATAAAAACAGAAAACTGGGGCCTACTAAATTTATCTTATCTAATTAAGAAGAATAAAAAAGGAAGTTACATACATTTTAAAATAAAAGGAAAAGGCAATGTAATTGATGCATTAGAAAAAAATGAGGCTATTGATAAAAAATTACTAAGGTTTTTAACTGTTAAAGTAAAAAAATTTGATTTAGAAACAAGCTATTTTGAAAAAAGGGAAAGTAGCGAAAAAAAGGAAAGTACTAAAAACTAATGCCAAAAAGACAAAGTGGAAATAAAAAAGGAAAACAAAGTAACTTTGCAAAATTAAGTATTTTTCAACCAAATAAATATAAGTTTAAAAAAACTTGCCCACTTTCAATAAAGGGCGCTCCAGAAGTAGATTATAAAAATATAAAACTTTTAAGAAAATATGTTTCTGAGAATGGTAAAATTTTACCTTCAAGAATTACAAACGTATCTCAAAAAAAACAAAGGGAACTCTCTCTTTCAATTAAAAGAGCAAGAAACTTAGCTTTAATATAAAATGAAAGTAATTCTATTAGAAAATGTGAAAAGAATTGGATCTATTGGTGAAGTAATAGATGTGAAAAGAGGTTTCGCCAGAAACTTTCTAATTGCTAACAAAAAGGCCCTATACGCTTCAAAAGAAAACATAAAAGAGGTTCAAAAAATTAAAGCTGAATTATCAAAAAAAGATAACGAAAAAAAAAAAGAAGCTTCACAAATTGCAGATCAAATTAATGGTAAACAGTATTCTGTCAAAAAACTTACCACAGAAAACAATGAATTATACGGTTCTGTGAAGCCAACAGAGATTTCTAAACTTATTCAAGAAGAAGACAAAATTAACATAAAACCTTCAATGATACAACCAGTTGAAGAAATAAAAGCTTTAGGAAAATTTAAGGTTAAGATTTCTTTACACTCAGAAGTTGACGCTCAAATTGCTATCAATGTTTTGTCCGCTGATACAATTCAGTAATTATACATTCTTTTCCCCAGCATCAATTTACAATTTGATTTGATAAATTTTCATGTAAATTTATTTTCATGGAAAATAATTTAAGTATTGTTAAAGACCAATTTAAAGAATTACCAAACAACATTGAAGCAGAACAAGCTGTTATTGGATCTATACTTGTTAGTAATGATATTTTTGATGAAATAAATACAATAATCTCTAGCATTAATTTTTATGACCCAATGCATCAAAAAATATTTGAAGCAATTGAAAACCTTATCTACAAAGGAATGTTAGCCAACCCAATCACTTTAAAAAATTATTTTGAAGATGAAAAAGATGATCTAAATGTTCCTGAATATTTGGTTAAAATTACAAAATTTTCTACATCAGTAAGGCAAGCAATAGAATATTCAAAAATAATTTACGACATGTTTGTAAGAAGGGAATTAATCAAAATTTCTGAACAAACTATTGATAGTGCAAAATTAAATGATCTTAATACTAACGGACAATCTATAATCGAAAGTTCTGAAAGATTATTATTCGATTTAGCTGAGAAAGGTTCTTTCAATTCTTCATTAGTAAAATTTGATGAAGCTATGAAACAAACTATTGAAATGGCCTCGGCTGCTTACAAAAATGAGGAAGGAATTGTTGGTGTACCAACTGGTTTAAGAGACTTAGATGATAAGCTAGGTGGATTACATCAATCAGATTTAATAATTATTGCAGGCCGTCCATCGATGGGTAAAACTTCTCTAGCAACAAATATTGCATTCAATGCAGCTCAAAAATTACAAGAAAGTGGTAAGAAATCATCTATAGCTTTTTTTTCACTTGAGATGTCTTCAGAACAATTATCCACAAGAATTATTTCTGAACAAGCAAGAATTAGTTCCAACGATATAAGAAGAGGAAGAATTTCAGATGATCAATTTGATAATTTTTTAGAAACGTCAAAAAATATTTCTGAATTACCTCTTTATATCGATGAAACACCGGCAATTAGTATCGCAGCACTTAGTAACAGGGCTAGACGAATTAAAAGGTTGTTTGGTCTTGATATGATAGTTGTAGATTATATACAATTAATGAGAGGAACTACTTTTAATAAAGATGGTAGAGTTCAAGAAATCTCTCAAATTACACAAGGACTAAAAGCAATTGCAAAAGAGCTTTCTGTTCCGGTTGTTGCTCTTTCACAATTGTCAAGGCAAGTAGAACAAAGAGACGATCACAAACCTCAGTTAGCAGATTTAAGAGAATCTGGATCTATTGAACAAGACGCAGATGTGGTAATGTTTGTATATAGAGAAGGATATTATTTACAGAGGAAAGAACCTCGAGAGGCAACAGTCGAGCATGCAGAATGGCAAGCAAAAATGAATGAAGTCGCTCATTTAGCTCAAATTATAATCGGAAAACAACGACACGGTCCAATCGGTAATGTAACTCTTGAATTTGAGGAAAGATTTACAAAATTTAAGGATACTCAATCAAGTTAAATTCCAATATAAAGAGCTTGAATGATAGCTCATTTATATCAAAACATAATACTCAAAAATCCTAAAGCAATCTTAATATTATTAATTATTGCTATTTTAAGTTTTGGCTATTATTCAAAGGATTTTAAACTAGATGCTTCTTCAGAAACTCTATTAATTGAAGATGATCCTGACCTAGCATATTTAAAAGAAGTTTCAAAAAGATATGGATCAAAAGAATTCTTAATACTTACATATACGCCAAATGAGGGAATGGTAACTGACACCTCCATCAATAATTTGTTAAGTTTAAAATATAAAATTCAAAGCTTAAAATGGGTCGATAGTGTTATTACATTATTAGATGTTCCTCTTTTAAATAATTCAGACACTCCATTACAAGAGAGGCTAGAAAGTTTCAAAACTTTAAAAGATGAAGATGTAGATAGAGATAGAGGTTTTAATGAAATTTTAGAAAGCCCTGTTTTTAGAAATTTTGTTATTAGTGAGGATGGTAAAACTAGTGGAATTATAGTTAATATTAAAAAAACCCAAAAATTAGACAATATAGAAAATAAATCAAAAGAAGAAATTGAATTAATCAAAGATCAAATTAAGAGACAAAATCATCAGAATATTTTGGAAATAAGACAAGTCATTCAAAGTTATGGAGATGTTGGAAAGATATATCTTGGAGGAATACCAATGATTGCTGATGACATGATGACTTTTATTAAAAGTGATATAATTATTTTTGGTTTAGGAGTTTTATTATTTATTATAGCAACTTTATGGTTTGTTTTTAGAAACCTTCTGTGGATTATAGTTCCTATAAGTAGTTGCCTTTTTTCTGTAATAATTATGATGGGATTGCTTGGATTGCTCGGATGGAAAGTTACGGTTATATCTTCAAATTTTATCGCGCTTATGTTGATTTTAACTATGGCAATGAATATTCATATGAGTACAAGATTTCTTCAAATTAAAAAAGATTTTCCATCAAAAAACAATTTTGAAATTATTTCTCTAACTACTTCTAAAATGTATTGGCCAATTCTTTATACGGTTTTAACTACGATATTTGCTTTCTTGTCTTTAATTTTTAGTGAAATAAAACCTATTATTGATTTTGGTTGGATGATGACTTTTGGACTAATTACGTCATTTGTGATTACGTTTACTTTACTTCCTACCCTTTTAAGCTTTGCACCTACAAACAATATTTCGGTTAAAAAAGAGCAAAAATCAAAAATTACTAATTCACTTGGTTTAATTTCTATTAATAATAAAAACTCAATATTCCTAATAACTGGATTAGTGGTGATTTTCAGTGTTATCGGGATTAGCAAGCTTGAAGTTGAAAATAGCTTTATTAATTATTTTAATAAAAATACAGAAATTTATAAAGGGATGAAACTTATAGATGAGGAGTTAGGTGGAACTACTCCTTTGGAAGTTATTATAAAGTTCCCAAAAAAAGAAAAAGAAAAAAAATCTGAACAAGATGAAGAATTTGAGGATTGGGGCGAAGAAGAGGAAAATGATGAAAAATATTGGTTTACCAAAGATAAAATCGATTTAATTTCATCAATTCATAATTATCTAGATAATCTACCTGAAATTGGAAAAGTTTTGTCATTTTCGTCTATTGTCGAAGTTGCTACTCAACTAAATAATAATAAGCCTTTGGGTACTTTAGAAATGGGGGTGCTTTATTCTAAAATTCCAGAGAGTATAAAGACAGAAATTATTGACCCTTATCTTTCAATTGAGGATAATGAGGCTCGAATTAGTTTAAGAATAATAGACTCAAAAGAGGATTTGAGAAGAAATGATTTAATAAATAAAATTAATTTTGATCTGAAAGATAAATTTGGATTAGATAAAAATGAATATAAATTAGCTGGTGTTTTAATATTATTTAATAATTTGTTACAGAGTTTGTTTAAATCTCAAATATTAACATTAGGGTTAGTTATGGTTGGAATATTTTCAATGTTCATAATCTTATTTAGAAACATTAAACTTTCTTTAATTGGTGTTGTTCCAAATTTTATTGCTGCTTTTTTCATATTAGGAATAATAGGTATATTAGAAATTCCTTTAGACATGATGACCATAACTATCGCAGCTATTACAATAGGAATTGCGGTAGATAATAGTATTCACTACATTTATAGATTTAAAGAAGAATTTAAAAAATTAAAAGACTATAATAAAACTTTAAAAACTTGTCATTCTACAGTTGGGGTTGCAATTTTAAATACATCAATAACAATTGTTTTTGGATTTTCAATTTTAGTTTTATCAAAATTTATACCCACAATTTACTTTGGAGTATTTACTGCGCTAGCCATGTTATTTGCAATGATATCGGTATTAACTTTACTGCCAGCATTAATAGTGGTTACTAAACCTTTTAGTAAAACATCTTAATGTTAGAAGTCATTAAAGATTTTTATAAAGAAATATCAATTATTGATTTATTTTATTTGATTTTAACAGTTCTGTCTTTGATAAATTGTTACAAAAAAGGTTTCATTTTAAGTATTCTTTCAATGGCTAAATGGTTGATTGCATACATAATTACATTGATACTGTTTCCAAAAATTAAACCATATGTAAAAGATATAATTGATAATGAGTACGTGCTTGATGTTGGTTTAGGAATTGTGATATTTATATTTGTTATCTTCTTTGTTTTATTGGTTAACAAAGGAATCAGTAAAGTTGTTAGATATGCAGGAATCGGGAGCCTAGATACGACATTTGGATTCTTTTTTGGTTTTATTAGAGCATATATTATTTCAGTTTGTATATTTTCAGCAGTTCACATTATTTATAATTACGATAAATGGCCAATAAATTTTGACAAATCATTCATCTTTCCATATTTAGAAAAAGGTAGTAATTATCTATTAAAAGAATTTCCTAATGAAAAAACATATCAAGACTCTAAAGAAAAAATTAAAGAACTATAACCCCAGATTAAAAGAGGAATGTGGTGTATTTGGTATTAGTGATACAAAAGATGCTTCAGCTTTAACAGCACTTGGTCTACATGCGCTACAACATAGAGGTCAAGAGGGTTGTGGTATAGTAACTTTTGATGGAGAAAAATATTACTCTGAAAAAAGATTTGGCTTAGTGGGTGATAATTTCAATAAAGAAAAAGTGCTTAATAATCTTAAAGGTAATCATGCTATTGGTCATAACCGATACAGCACAACAGGTAATAACGTATTAAGAAATATTCAGCCTTTTTTTGCTGATACAAATGCAGGGGGAATTGGAGTAGCACATAATGGAAATCTTACCAATTCAATATCATTAAGACATAAATTAGTTGAGGATGGAGCTATATTTTATACTACTTCAGACACTGAAACGATTGTTCAACTAATTGCTAAATCAAAAAGACCAGAAACAATTGACAAAGTGATTGATGCAATTTTTCAAATTCAAGGTGGATATGCTTTAGTAATGCTAACTCAAAACTCATTAATTGGTGTCAGAGATCCTTATGGAATTCGACCTTTAGTTATTGGTAAGCTAGGTAAAAGTTACGTCTTAGCTTCTGAAACTTGTGCGTTTGATATTATTGGAGCAAAATTTGTGAGAGAAGTTGAAAATGGTGAGATAGTTTTAATTGAAAATAATAAACTTAAAAGCATTAAACCCTTCCCCACCAAAAAAGTTAGGCCTTGTGTATTTGAATATATTTATTTTTCAAGACCAGACAGTCTAATAGGAGGGAAAACAGCCTATGAACATAGAAAAAATATCGGGAGAGAGCTTGCAAAAGAAAATAATACAGATGCAGATATAGTGGTTCCAGTTCCTGATTCTGGCAATGCTGCAGCTATGGGTTTTGCTCAAGAATTAAAAATGAATTTTGAACATGGATTAATTCGAAACCATTATGTTGGAAGAACTTTTATTGAGCCTAGCCAGAAAATTAGAAGCTTGGGTGTTAAATTAAAATTGAATGCTAATCAAACAACAATTAAAAATAAAAAAATAATTCTAATTGATGACTCTCTTGTCAGAGGAACAACATCATATAAAATTGTTAAAATGCTTTATGATGCTGGTGCAAAAGAAGTTCATGTTAAAATTGCTTGTCCAGAAATAAGATATCCAGATTTTTATGGTGTAGATACTCCTACCAAAAAAGAATTGTTAGCAGCAAATAAAACAAATGATGAAATTTGTGAATATATTGGGGCAAAATCTTTAAGATTTTTGTCAATAGAGGGATTGTACAGAGCTATAGGTTTTGAAAAAAGAAATGAAACATACCCTCAATTAACAGATCATTATTTTACCGGTGACTATCCTGTTGAATTAGTGGATGAATTAGGAGACAATAAGATTACACAACTTTCTTTATTAAGCTCTGTGTCAAATGTTTAATATGAAAAAAGTTAAATTCACCCAAATGAAAGATGGTAATAAAGAAGATTATCAGCTTTTAGAAAAATATGAAAAAAAATTTGAAAGAGATACAGCTAAAAGAATTTTAAAATATCTTTCAAAACAAACTACTACTTTGGAGGGCTATAAGATTACAAGATTAGAGCATTCATTACAGGCAGCAACCAGAGCATATAAATCTGGAGAAAGTGAGGAAATGGTAGTAGCAACACTTTTGCATGATATTGGAGATGACTTAGCTCCAATGAATCATTCCCAATATGCTGCATCCATTATTAGACCTTATGTATCCGAAAAAACTTATTGGATAATTAAACATCATGGTCTTTTCCAAACATATTATAGCGCTCACCACTTAGGTGGTGACAGAAATGCAAGAGACCAATTTAAGGATCATGAATACTACCAAGCAACAGTTGATTTTTGTGAAAAATATGATCAATCCTCGTTTGATCCAAATTACAAATCTATGAGTTTAGAGGAATTTTCTCCAATGGTTGAAAGAATATTTGCTAGAGACCCTTATTATTTTGTTTAAATAATTTAATAAATTACTATTTAAGTAGTAATGATTCAAACAAAAGAACAAATAATAAATTATTTTAAATCTGGTATCAAAAAGACAGATAACTTTAAAATTGGAATAGAGCATGAAAAGTTTCTTTTTAATAATAACAAGAGAGTTGATTATTCAAAAGTAAAAGAAATGTTTCAAGCTCTTCAAGAGTTCGGCTGGAAACCTGTCTTAGAAAAGCAGAATATTATTGGATTAAATAAAGGTGGTAAAAACATCACCCTTGAACCAGGAAACCAGATTGAGCTTTCTGGAGATAAATTAAATCATATGCACGAGGCATGTGCTGAGTCACAAGATTATTTATTCGAACTTGAGCAAGTAACAAAAAAACTAGATATTAAAATTGTAAGCTCAGGTTTTGATCCTTTCTCTAAATTAGAGGAAATTCCCAATAACCCTAAGGAAAGGTATAAACTAATGACAAAAAGTATGCCTTTGGGTGGCGAACTAAGTTTAGATATGATGTACAGAACATGTGGAACTCAGCTTAATATTGATTACAATTCTGAGGATGATTTTAAAAAAAAATTTCTAGTAACAAATTCTGTAGTTCCGATTACAATAGCCCTATTTGCCAATTCATCTATAGTTGAAAAGAAAAATAGCAAATATTTATCTTATAGATCGAAAGTATGGCAGAGTACATCAAGGGGTGGTCTTCCAAAATTATTTTTTGAAAATTTAAATTTTGAAAATTATGCTGAATTTGTAATGAAATTTCCAATTCTTTTTATACAACATGAAAATAAATATATCTCAGGATCTAATTATACATTTAGTGATTTTATGAATGGCAAAATTAACGAAATTGGAAATAGACTACCAACGGAAAATGACTTAACCATACATTTAAGTACTATATTCACAGAAAATAGATTAAAAAAATATATAGAATTAAGATCTATGGATACATGTGGATGGGATTGTCTTTGTTCTGGTCCAGCTTTCTTTATTGGAATGCTTTACGGCAATTTAGAGGAAGTATACGAATTGATTAAAAAATGGGATAAAAATAAAATTATTAATGCATATCTACAGTCTCCAAAAAAAGGTTTTAACACTGAATTTATGGGAAAAGATTTACATTATTGGGCGTCTACTTTACTAGATCTATCTCGAAAAGGTCTTAATAATAGAGATATTTTAAGTAAAAAAGGGAAAAACGAAACTCTATTTTTAAATCATTTAAGAAAAGTTATTTTTAATAAAGCAACTAACGCAGATTATATGATTGATAAATTTTCAAATAATGAAAATTTAGAAGAATTATATGACTAGTAAAATTGTTGCAATACAAGGAAATAATCCTTCAAAATTAAATCCTACAACAGATACCAGTGTTTTTCTAGCAAATGAAATACAAAATAAAAAATATAAGATTTTCTATTATGATCCAAAGAATCTTTCGATTTTAAATTCAAAAGTTATTGCTCAAGGTTTTTTTGTTAAATTTAATTATAAAAATAAAAAGTTTTTTAAAATATTGAAAAAACAAAAGTTAAATCTTACAAAATGTAAGTTTATTTTAATTCGCCAAGATCCCCCTTTTAATCTTGAATATATTTCCACTACTTACATTCTAGATATAATCAAAAGTAAAGTTAAAATAATAAATAATCCAACCTCTATAAGAAATATATCGGAAAAATTATACTCAGCAAAATATCAAAGATTTATGCCTAGTACGATTTTCACTCAAGATATAAATGAAATTAAACGTTTTATAAAAAAATACAAAAAAATAATACTTAAACCTATTCATGGTTTCAGTGGAAATGACATTCATTTACTAACAAAATTTAATCCAAAATTAGTTAATAAATTTATAAAAAAACATGATCATATTATGTGTCAAAAATTTATCCCTAAAATAAGTAAAGGAGATAAAAGAGTTTTTATTATTAATGGAAAAATATGTGGTGCAATTTCACGGATTCCAAAAAAAGGTTCTATTTTAAGTAATATGAGTAAAGGAGCAAAACCAATTAACATTAAATTAACTAGTATTGAAAATAAAATATCAAAACTAATTGCAAAAGATTTAAAAAAAGAAAATATTTTTTTTGCAGGAATAGATTTCATAGATCAAAAACTCAATGGAGATATTAATGTAACGTCTCCAACTGGACTTAAAACACTTTTTGATCTATCAGGAAAAAATTTAGCTAAAACTTTTTGGAAAGAGCTTAAAGCATGAACAACTTTACTAACCAGCAAAAGGGGTCTTTAATGGCTTTTATAGGAGTTATGTTTATAACTCCAGACTCTTTACTTATAAGATTATCAAATATTGATACTTGGGGAATGCTTTTTTACAGAGGAGCAATACCATTTGTAGTAGTTCTAATCGGGCTTCTTTTTTTTTATAAAAATAATTTTTTAAAAGCATTGTTAAAAATTGGCTATCCAGGTATTTTTTATGTAATTAGTTTTTCTATTTGTAATATTACTTTTATAATCTCAATACAAAATACCAATGTAGCAAATACTTTATTAATGATAGCTCTTGCGCCAATGCTATCAGCAATATTGGGAGCTATTTTTTTAAAAGAAAAACCAGATATTAAGACTTGGGTCGCTATAATAATTACCTTTGTTGCTTGTGTTTATATTTTTTATGACTCTTTAAGTCTTGGTAATTTTTATGGTGATTTATTCGGATTAATAACCTCTTTTGGATTGGCTTGTAACGCAAACATTGCTAGATACGCAAAATCTACAGATTTAGTTCCTGCTGCTGTGATTGGAAAATCTTGCGTTGCTATATTTGCCTTTTTCTTTGTTAAAGACTTTAATTTAGCGGGAAATGACATTTTTTATGTACCTTTAATGTGTGTAATGTGTGTAGCTATACCATTTGTTTTAGTGACAATAGCACCACGATTTATAACAGCAGCTGAAGTTAATTTGTTTTTTCTTTTAGAGACTATTCTTGGACCTATATGGGTATGGATGGTTATTAAAGAGCAGCCCACTAACGAGACTATCTATGGAGGTGTAATTATCATTATCACCATAGCAATTCACTCTTTACTAGCCATAAAAAAAACACAAACCAAAACTACTTAGCCAACAATTATTAAAATTTATACTTATAAATGCAAAAAGAAGTAAAAAGATCTTGGGCTTTATTCATTGGGATAGGAGTAATGATGATTGCTCATGGATTGCAAATGCAATTAATGGGCATAAGAGCAGTTCTGGAGAATTTTAGTGTTTTTACGACAGGTATATTCATGTCTGGATACTTTGTTGGTTACTTCGTTGGTTCAAAAACCACTCCAAATTTTGTTTCAAAAGTTGGTCATATAAGAGTATTTGCTGCATTTGCATCACTTGCATCTTTAAGTGCTTTAGTAGCAGTAGTTTATGTTAATCCATTTATGTGGACAATAAGTAGGTTTATAACAGGCATAAGTTTAGTCAGTTGTTATGTTGTTACAGAAAGTTGGTTAAATGACAGGGCTACAAATAAAAATAGAGGACAATTATTATCTGCGTATATGATGGTTATCTATTTTGGATTAGCTTTAGGAATGTTGTTACTGAATGTTAGTAAGCCAGATGATTATGAACCATTTATATTGGTTTCGATATTACTTTCAATTGCTCTTGTTCCTATTCTTTTAACAAAAAGACCTGCTCCTAAATTTAAAAAAATAGAAACAATAAGTATTAAAGAGCTTTATAAAATTTCTCCTCTTGGAACATTAAGTTCTTTCTTTACTGGCATTATTCATGCAGCATTCTTTTCATTGATCTCAGTCTACGCAACACTTGCAAAATTTACTTTACTTGAAACATCTATACTATTATTCATTGCGACAATAGCAGGTGTAATCGGCCAGGGACCAATTGGGTATTTTTCAGATACTTTTGATAGAAGAAAAGTAATAATAATAACAACTTTTGGTAGTTCAATTTTAGCATTTGTTTCAATTCTAACTTCCAATGATCCTATTCAAAATATTTATTATTTACACGGATTTAGTTTTAAAAAAGTTTTATTTTTTGTTGCTGTAGGACTTTATTCAAGTTTATGTCTTCCTTTATTTTCATTAAACCTAGCACATACAAATGATTTTGTTCCAAAATCAAAATTTGTGGCAGCTGGAGGTGGTCTACAATTTATATTTGGTATTGGAGCAATTAGTGGACCTATTTTATGTTCTATCTTCATGGAATGGTTTGGTTTAAACGGTTTATTTATTTTTTTAATTTTAGCTCATACAATAATTGGTGGATTTGGTTTATATAGGATGAGAGTTAGAGAGACTGTTGAAAATCCAGACTCAACTTTTACACCTGTTCCAGCTACAATAACACCAGCTGGATTAGAATTAGATCCTGATACAAAACCAATTGAAGAACCAAATCTTCAGCAACAAAATTATTAATTTTTATTATTCAATCTGTCTATATAATTAGACATTTTGAATAGAACCTGTTTTTTTGTGAGCTGATCTGACCTGATTAAAATAGAGTCTTTAACTCTTTTTAGTGGACTGTGTTTTCTGTTTTTATCAGTTAAAGTACGTTTTTCTAGAGACTTTTTCACTTCTTTTAATGGTAGCTTCTTTTTAATATCTAGCCATCTTCTGTAACTCGCAACATCTAAACTACATTTAAAATAAAATGCTAAATCATATTTTGGATTTTTTGATAATATTTTACTGGCGATATCTCTACCCTCAACACATATTCTTTTATTTTTTCTAATTATGGAAATTTGTACTTTGTTTACAATTTCTCTAATTTTTTTTATTTTTGCTAAATCAGCTACATGATTGCTAATTTGCTCTGAATGTAGATTTTGTGTTGAAATTTTTTTATAAGAAATATTTTTAAATTTATTATTTATAAAAGTAATTTGGTCTTTAGGTTTGTGTTTGATTATTAACTTGCTGGCATATCTATATAAAAGCCCTGAATTTATAAGAAATAATTTGTATTTTTTAGATATCAGTTTTGCAGCTGTACTTTTGCCACTTGCTGATTCTCCGTCACAAGCAATGATTAGTTTTTTTTGTCTAGTCATTTTGTCTTATGCATATATAGAATTTGATATGACTTGTCTAATCTAACAAATTAATTTTATCCCCTATACTAATTTTTGAAGACGATAATATTTGACATCTAAGTCCACCTTTTCTCATAAATTCTTTAAGAATATTTTTTTGATCAAGCATTTCTGTCAAATGTCGACACGGACGACATAATTCAATTCCCTCTAACTCAACATTTCCTACTTTTAATTTTTTCCCAATTAAGTCGTTTAATTTAATGCCTTTTGTAACTACATTCCGTCTAAAATTGATATAAGGTATATCGAGCCCAAATTTAATATTATATTCATCAATATTCTCAGACTCAATTAAAGATAATTGATTGTAGGGATCGTTAAAATCATGAAAATGTCGATCACCTATTATTCCTTTATTTGCTAACACCTCAATTGAATTTACTTCCTTAATAGGTTGATTGTTGTTAGCAGCAATTCCTAATTTAAATACTTCAGCCATAAATTATTGAAGAAATAGTTGAGCTCATATAATCTTTTCAAAATAATATGTCTTATCTATCATCAAATCAACTTAAACAGTATAGAGATCAAGGTTATATATCCCCTATTGAAGTTTTGTCTAGTACCGAAGCATTAGAGGCAAGAAGAGAAATTGAGTTAATTGAAAAAAAATTACCAAATGAAATAGATAAGTCAGGAAGATATAATGTTCATTTAATTTCTCCAAAACTTGATTCGATTGTTCATAATTCAAAAATTTTAGATGCGGTAGAAAGTATTATTGGAAAAAACATACTAGTTTGTAGCACTACTTTGTTTATTAAAAACCCTAATGAACAAGGTTTTGTAAGCTATCATCAAGATGCAAAATATATAGGATTAGAACCACACAATTGGGTTACAGCGTGGGTGGCATTAACAGACTCGAATGAAAATAACGGATGTATGAAAATGTGGCCTAAATCCCATAATAATATTAGAGATCACAATCAAAAATTTAATGAAGGAAATTTACTTACGAGAGGACAAACAGTAGAGAATGTACCTGAAGATGAAGTTAAATCTATAGAACTAAAAGCTGGTCAAATGTCTTTGCATCATCCAAGAGTAGTACATGGGTCTGGTATTAATAAGAGTAATGACAGAAGAATAGGATTTGTTATTCAAAGTTACATTGGTACAAACGTAAAACAAACCTTAGGTAAAAATAGTGTTCAAATTGCAAGAGGAGAAGATAAATATCGTCATCATAAAGTTATAAATAGAACTACTAATTTAATGAGTGAAGAGAGTATTTTACTTCGAAAAAAAGAAAATGATTATTTGCAAGAAATTTTTTATAAAGGTGCAAATCAAAAAGGATCTTATTAATTGTAAATATGGGAGATTTAAATAAAGCACCAAATGATTTTTTTGATAATTGGAATAAGATCCAATCAATGTTATATAAAAATGTAATTGAACTACTTGTGAAGAAAAGTAGCGAAAAAAAAATATTAGCTTTAATTCAATTTGAATTAGATCAATTTTCAGAAAATGTTAAAAAAGATTTAGTTATTTCTGAAACAAGTTCTTTCTACCAAGAAATATCTAATCTTTTCAGAGATTATAAATGGTGGTCAACTGCTACAGTGACAGATGCTTGTAAATATTATTTAAACTGTGCAAGAAATAATATTTCCTATTTTGAAAACTATGTAGAGGCAGATAGTAATTTGTCCCAAATTCAAAAAAATGAGATATTTGCCTTGTATCAATTATGTACTTTATTTGTTTCTTGGAACGCTATTAAAGAAAAAAAAATCAGAGAAATTATAGATATTAGAAAAAGTTTATTTTTTAGATAAAATCTTTCATTATGAAAAAAGAAAACGCAAGTAAACTCTGGAAAATTATTCAGGAAGCTGGCGATTATTTGGTGGGTCAATTACCTGACCACCCAAATCACCCTAAAGGAAGAAACCCCTATGCTCATGTTGCTATTTGTGTGAAGAGTAAGTTTAACGCAAGTTATAAAGATATTCCTGACGAACAATATGATGAAGTAATAAAATATATTGAGTTTTTAAAAGAAAATCCTAGTTAGCTTTAATTGTATCTAACAATTCATCAACATCACTAGCTTTAGTATTCCAAGCAGCAACTAATCTTACCGCTTTGCCATCTAATTCCTCCTCATTTATTTTATAACCTTCGGAATTTAGATGCTCTATTTTTTCTCTTGGAAATTTTACAAATACTTCATTTGCTTCTGTTGGGTAAGCAATTTCAATATCTTTATACTTGCTTAATCCGTCACTTAACTTTTTTCCCATTGCATTAGCGTGCTTTGCATTTCTCAACCAAACATCATTTGAAATGTAAGCATCTAATTGTGCAGAGACAAAACGCATTTTAGATAGTAAATGCCCTGCTCTTTTCATTAAAAAGGCAATGTCCCCGACTAATTCTTTCTTAAAAAATATAATTGCTTCAGCTGCAAGACATCCATTTTTAGTTGCTCCAAATGACAATACATCAACCCCAGATTTCCATGTCATTTCAGCAGGAGTTACATCTAAGGAGACCAATGCATTAGCAAATCTAGCGCCATCCATATGTAAATTTAAGTTATGTTTATGGGTGATTTCTGAAATTTTTTTAATTTCATCTAATTGATAAACTTCACCTGTTTCACAAACCTGAGTAATACTAACTGATGAAGGTTGGGTATGATGAACAATTCCTTTTCCACCTATTGATTGATCTAACTCCTCTGAAGTTATTTTTCCCATTACTCCATTTAATGTAACTAACTTTCCTCCTCCTGTATAAAATTCAGGTGCACCACATTCATCGGTGTTTATGTGGGACATTTTATGACAATAAATGTTTCCATAAGATGGAGTCATTGTAGATAATGCTAAAGCATTAGCTGCAGTTCCTGAAGCAGTAGGAAAAACAATTACCTCTTTTTCAAAAATTTCTGAAAACTTATCTTGTAATTCAGTTGATATTGGGTCATTACCATACGGCGTACTATCTCCTTCATTGGCTTTTAAAATTGCATCTAGTACTTCAGGACAAGCACCAGCAACATTATCAGAAGCGAATTTAACTCGCTCTCTTTTTATTTTAATTTTTGCCATAATTATTGTTTTGGAAAGTAATCTTTAAGTTCACCCTCTCGGTAAACATCCGCAGTACAACAATGTAAACCTCCGCCAAAAGCGTAGGCATCTCTAAGCTCTACAGGTATAACTTCCATCCCTAATTTATCTAGTTGTTCAGCTTGATAAGTTTCACTTTTTTCAACACACACAGTTTTAGGATCCAAAACCAAAACATTCATTGATAGCCAAGTTGATGAATAACATAATGGCGGTGGTTCGTTATGTGCTGGTTGTGCACTGTCTAAGATTTCCCAACCATTGTCTTCAAATAATTTTCTTTGTTCTTTAGGAAGTCTTCTTTGTGGGTTATTGATAATTAAACCCTCTTTTATCGGGGTAAAAGTTGCATCAATATGAATTGGATAAGGATCACCTGGGAAGTTAACTGCGTGAACTCTATGATCTTTATAATGTCTTTTAAGCCAATCAATTCCTTTTAAATTTGTTGTAAATCCATGTTGTACAACCAAGTCTTTTCCAAATCTTAGTACGTCTGCTGCATCAAACAATGGTTCCTCTTCTGTAGTTACAAAATATTTTTTTTCAGTCCACTCTAATCTTTTTTGAACACCAATTTTGTCTGATAAATAATCTTTTCTATAATCAGCATCTGTTAATCTTGGTTTTGGAGCAGACTCGTGTCTCATTTTAGGATCTTGATTATAATAATCTTTTAAAAGTGGTCGGTAACATAAATATTCAAACCAACGACAACGGTAACTCATAGTTGCCTCTAAAATTTCATTACCCACAGTTAACAAGACATCTCTTGGAGGCATGCAGCCAAACATTGTTTCTGCTTCCCAATCTGGTGTGGATGTTTTTTGGTTAAAATCAATTGGTGTTGGTCGATCAACTTTAATATCTCTTTTTTGAAGCATGTTTGAAAAGTTATCTAATAATTCATTTGCTTTATCGACAGTATCTTTTGTTCTTGGTCCAAATTGACCTCGCATATCACTATCTTCAGGAACTTTTGCATCCAAAGCAGGCTCTGGTGCTGGTATACAAGTGCCATCCGCTCTTCCAACAATTACATGTTTTAATGGATCCCACTCATTCCAACTATTAACAATAGTTTTATTCTCACTCATAAAGCTTAATTTTTTATAATATTATGGTCTGGGCCGAAAGGAAATTTTGTAATATTTTCTGCTCCATCTTTACCAATCACTAAAATATCGTGTTCTCGATATCCACCTGCACCAGGATTACCTTCTGGTATCATGATCATTGGCTCCATCGAAACAACCATGTTTTCTACTAACACCGTATCAATATCTTCCCTTAGTTCTAATCCAGCCTCTCTCCCATAAAAATGTGAGAGCATACCAAATGAATGTCCGTAACCAAAAGTTCGATATTGAAGATAACCAAGTTCAGCAAAAAGTTCGTTAAGCTCATGACAAATATCAGAACACTTTACGCCTGGTTTAATTAATTCTAATCCACGTTTGTGAACTTTAACGTTTGCCTCCCAAGCTTTAAGAGATGCATCATCTGCATGATCTAAGAATAAAGTTCGCTCAAGTGCAGTATAATATCCTGAGATCATTGGAAAAGTATTTAAAGATATAATATCTCCTTTAATTAATTTTCTATTAGTCTTTGGGTTGTGAGCTCCATCTGTATTGATACCAGATTGAAACCATACCCAAGTATCCATGTACTCTGCACCTGGATAACTTTTAACTATCTCTCTTTCCATTCTATCTCTTGCTGCTATAGCTACTTCGATCTCTGTATTGCCTTCTCTAATATTTTTAACTATTTCTTCACCACCAATGTCTGCAATTCTTGCGCCATTTCTAATGATCTCAATTTCTTCATTTGATTTAATCATTCTAAGTTTCATTAGATCTTTTGAAACATCACTAAACACAGAGAAAGTAAAAATAGACCCTATTTTTTCTTGCATATCTAACGTGACATGATCATTTTCTATTCCAATATTTTTTGGAGTTTCATCTCTTCCAATAATTGAAACAATGGCTCTTAAAAAATTATCTCTTTTCCAATCAGTATAAATAACGTTATCACAATGGGATCTACGCCACGGTTGACTTGCATCAATGTTAGCTGAAATTGTTGAGATTTTATTTTGAGTGATCACACATCCGTAAGGTCTACCAAAAGAGCAATAAATAAAACCTGTGTAATATGCAACGTTATGCATTGAGGTTAAGATAATCATATCAAGACCATTTTGATCCATAACTGATCTAAGTTTGCTTACTCGATCAATATATTCTTTATCTGTAAATGGTAATTTTACTTTTTCACCATTTTTAAGTTCAAAAAAATCTGGTCGTTCCATATTAATTTAATGCTATATATCTTTTATTCCATCTCATTATTAAACTGTAATAAAATATAGATACGAAAAGAAAAAAGCCACCGATTATAGTATTTGTGGATGGCACTTCGTTAATCCCAAATAATGGCAACCAAACCCAAAAAATGCCACCTACAACTTCAGTTAAAGATAATAAAGTCAATTCTGCTGCTGGTATCGCTTTAGATCCAATTGAATATAAAATTAAACCAAAACAAACTAGTGTCCCATGCAAAGAAAATAAAGCTCCATTGTAGCTAGATGAAAAGAAAACTAAGTTGTTTGATAAAATCATAATTGTTGCAAACACAAAACAAAAGAAACCTGCAAAAGCCACAGTTGTGAATTTAGGTGTTTCTTTTCTCCATCTTAAAGTTACAGAAAAAACTGAGAAGCCAATTGAAGAAGTTAAACCAAATACAAAACCAATTAATGATTTTTCACCAGTGTTTCCAAATGCCATAATAATGATACCAACTGTTGCAATTAATATTGATATCCAAACATTGAGAGAAATTTTTTCTCTTAAAAATAAAAATGCCAATAATGCTGTAAAAAAAGGCATTGCTGCCAAACAAAGCAAAGTAACTGCAGCACTAGTATTTGTAATTGAATAAATAAACGTAATCATAGCAATCCCCAATCCAGACCCGCCGATTACTCCAGATAAACCTATTTTATAATAGTTTTTATAAAAACTTTTTCCTTCCTCAAAAAATAAATAAAGATTTAATAGGATGAAAATTGTTAAACCTCTGCCAAAAATATACTGCCAAGGTGCTAATTGAGGATTATCCATGTATCTAACCACTAATGGGCCAAACGACCATAATAGACCGGCAAAAAGCACAACAGGAATGGCTATTCTTGGATTTCTTAGCTCTAGCATATTCAGAAATCTAATTCTAAAAAGATTTTTCTACAACAAAAATACTTTTCTAAATTAAAGTTTGGTTGTGGTGGTTGGGGAAAAAACAATCTACTATCTCCCCTTTTTTAAATTTTGCTTTACCATCTGGCAACAAAACCCAAATATTAGAATTTACAAAAGATTTAATCCTAAAAGATTCCTGTCCATCTAAAATTTCAACTTCTAATTTTCCATCTTTAGTTGTGCTTAGTTTACTTTTAACAAATCTAGTAAATAACTTTTTTTTTATAAAATTATTTTTTAATTTAGCTTTAATCGACATTTCAGGATTTAAACCTAGAATATTCTGTATATAGGGAAAAACAAAAAATCTAAAACATGCTGCGGTTGAAATTGGATTTCCAGGTAAACCAAATATTACTTTTGATTTACCTTTAAATTTTGCAAATAATATTGGTTTTCCTGGCCTTATTGAAACATTTTTAAATGAGTGGGATAATTTTAATTTATTTATTACTTTTGGAATAAAATCAAACTTACCTTTTGAAACTGCTCCTGAGGTAATTATTATGTTTGTTTTAGACATTAAAATTTTTAATAGTTTTTTATAAAATTTATCCTCATCGTTATCTCTTAAAATTCCTAAATTTTTAAAATTAAATAAAAAACTATTATTTAAGCTTTTTAAATAATAATAATTTGAATTTCTTATTTTCCATTTATCAATAAATTTTTTTTCAGAAATTTCATTGCCAGAAGAAAAAAAAACAACATTTATTTTTTTTTTTACGTTAATCTTTTCAATACCAAGAGCTTTTAAAGCCTTAATATGACTAGAGTTAATTAAAGTATTTTTCTTAATAACGAGATCTTTAAATTTGTAATCAGATCCTTTCAATCTCACATTTTCAAATTTTTTATAGGTTTTTTTAATTAGAATATATCTATTTTTTCTATCTTTAATTAAGGTGCAGTCTTCGATAGGTATTATTGAATTACTACCATTTGGCATAATGCCTCCAGTCATAATTTCTACAGCCTCGTTTTTTTTTAAAATTTTTCTATATGGTTTTGATCCAGCAGAAATAGATCCTACAATTTTAAATTTTTTAGAGTTCTTATGTGAAACATCTTTAGTGTGATTTAATTTAATAGCAAAACCATCTAATGAAGAATTATTTTCAGATGGATAATTATTCTTTGCATAAATATTAGACGAGCAGATCCTATTTAAACCACTCATACTTTTAATTATTTCGTTAGAAATTTTTATTTGTGATTTTTTTAAAATTTTAAGTGCTTCGTTATATGATTTCATTTATAAATATAATATATTTAACATAGAAAATTTTTATGAATTTAGAAATATTAAAAATTGCATCAAACACTAAGAATTTTAAAGATATTAAAAAGTATACCCATTATTCTAAATCTAAAAATCCATTATGTGGTGACGAGATACAAATTAAGTTGGTAATAAATAATCAAAAAATTACTGATTTTGGTTATCAGGGTAAATCCTGCATTTATTGCCAAGCAACGGCCAGTATTTTATCTAATAAATTAGTAAACTTAAAAACTACAAAAATTAGAGATTTGTGTGAATATGCAAACACTTATTTTAGCGGAAATAAGAATAATTTAAAGAAAGAATGGAGATTTCTAGATAAATTATTAAGTCAAAAAAACGCAGCAAGAAAAGAATGTATTCTTTTACCTTTTAATACGTTAGAGAAGATAGTATCAAAAATATAATATGGGAAATTTAAAACAATCAATCTTTGGTGGAATATTCTCAATAATTACTATTGGTATTTTAACTTTGCTAACCTACAAAACAGATTTTGGTATATTTCTAATTGCTTCATTTGGTTCATCAATGGTATTACTTTTTGGTTATCCAGAAAGTCCGTTTGCTCAACCTAAAAATGTTTTTTTTGGGCATCTTTTAACTGCTATTGTTGGAATGTTTTTCTTACACTTTATTCCACTACCTTTATTTATCATAATTCCACTGGCTGTTGGTTTTGGGGTTGGTTTAATGATACTATTTAATGTTACCCATCCTCCAGCAGGAGGAAACCCAATAATTGTTATTATTGGCGGTGTTTCTATTGAATACTTACTAAGTCCAGTCATCTCAGGATCAATAATAATTATAATTTTTGCAATAATTTTAAATCGTTTAATCCTAAAGAAAAAATATCCAAGTTAAATTATTTATTTGCTAGCAACTCAATTAGTGTGTTAGATATCTCTGATTTTATTAAAATAGTTCAATTAAAGGAGTATTAATGAAAATACTATGTGTATTATATGATGATCCTAAAGGTGGTATGCCTGAAACTTATCCACTATCGGATCTTCCAAAACTAGAAAAGTATCCAGATGGAATGACACTTCCATCTCCAAAGGGACGGGATTTCACACCTGGAGAATTACTTGGTTGTGTTTCTGGTGAATTGGGTCTGAGAAAATTTTTAGAGAGTAACGGACATGAATTAATTGTAACAAATAGCAAAGATGGTGATGGATGTGAAGCAGACAAACATATTGTTGATGCAGATATAGTAATCTCTCAACCGTTTTTTCCATACTATTTAACAAAAGAAAAAATAGAAAAAGCAAAAAATCTTAAAATGGCAATTACCGCAGGTATAGGTTCAGACCATGTTGATTTGCAAGCTGCAATGGATCACAAAATTGATGTTGTAGAGGTTACATTCTGTAACTCAAGATCTGTTGCTGAACATATTGTTATGATGATTGTATCTATGGTAAGAGATTATCACAATCAACATAGAATTGTTAACGAAGGTGGATGGAATATTGCAGATGCAGTTCAAAGATCATATGACGTAGAAGGTATGCATATTGGAACAGTAGCAGCTGGTAGAATTGGTCTAGATGCTTTGAGAAAAATGAAACCATTTGATGTACATTTACATTATTTTGATCGACATAGACTTCCTGAAAGTGTTGAGAAAGAATTAAATCTTACTTTTCATGAATCTGTAGAGTCAATGGTGAAAGTTTGTGATGTTGTAACAATCAACTGTCCACTTCACCCTGAAACAGAGAACCTATTTGATGAAGCTATGATCAGTAAAATGAAAAAAGGAGCTTACATAGTTAATACTGCTAGAGGCAAAATTTGTAATCGTGAAGCAATTGCTAAAGCATTAGAAAGTGGACAGTTAAGTGGATATGCTGGTGATGTATGGTTTCCACAACCAGCACCAAATGACCATATATGGAGAAGCATGCCTCATCATGGTATGACGCCTCATACATCAGGAACATCTTTATCAGCTCAGGCAAGATATGCTGATGGTGTCAGAGAAATTTTAGAGTGTTTCTTTGAAGGTAGAGAGATAAGAAATCAATACTTAATTGTTCAGAATGGACAATTAGCAGGTATGGGTGCTCATTCTTACAGTAAAGGATCTGCTACTAGTGGCTCAGAAGAAGCTGCAAAATATAAGAAAAAATAAATTTAATTTTAAAAAAAAAGCGGTTTATATTTGTATAAATCGCTTTTTTTTATGAATAAAGTTAACTGGAAATTTGATAATACCTATTCAAAACTTTCTAAATCATTTAGAGAGTTAATAAAACCTACACCAGTTCATAATCCAAAAGTATTAATTTTTAATCATAAACTTGCTGAAGATTTAAATTTAGATTTTTCAAAGTTAAATGATGAAGAACTTTCAAATATTTTTTCTGGAAATGATTTACCAAAAGATACTATAACTTTAGCACAAGCTTATGCAGGTCATCAATTTGGCCACTTTACTATGTTGGGAGACGGTAGAGCAGTTTTGTTAGGTGAACATTTAGATGCTAAAAAAAATCGTTATGATATTCAACTTAAAGGCTCTGGAAGAACCTCTTTTTCTAGAGGAGGTGATGGGCGCGCAGCCTTAGGACCAATGCTAAGAGAATATTTAATTAGTGAGGCTGTTCATGCATTAAAAATTCCAACAACAAGAAGCCTTGCTGTAGTTAAAACTGGTGAAAAAGTTGTAAGAGAAAATCTTTTAGAAGGTGCTATTTTAACTAGAATTGCATCTAGTCATATTAGAGTAGGTACATTTCAATATATTTCAGCAACACAAAATATTGAAAATTTAAATACATTATTAGAATACACAATTAATAGACATTACCCTGAATTAAAATCATCTAAATGTAAAGCCTATGATTTATTAAATTTAGTAATAGAAAGACAATGCAGTCTGGTAATAGACTGGATGAGAGTTGGATTTATCCATGGTGTAATGAACACTGATAATATGTCAATATCTGGTGAAACTATTGATTATGGTCCTTGTGCCTTCATGGATCATTATGACCCAAAAACTGTATTTAGCTCTATAGATAAATTTGGCAGATATGCTTTTTCTAATCAGCCAGCAATTACTAAATGGAATTTAGCAAGATTTGCTGAATGCTTAATCCCTCTAATTGATAAAAATGAAGAGACTGCACTTAAATTAGCAACAGATTTAATAGATAATTTTCAGAATATTTATGAAGATAAATACTTAAATATGATGAGAAATAAGCTTGGTCTATTTGGTGAAGATATAAATGATAAGAAATTAATTAATAATTTATTTGAATGGATGAAAAAAAATAATGCAGATTATACAAACACTTTTTGTAATTTAATGGATATTAATTTTAATGAAGTTTATAAAAATAAAGATTTTGTAGATTGGAAAAATGAATGGAAAAAAAGATCTGAATTAAATAATTCAAAAAAATTTGAACAATCAAAACTTATGAAAGCAAATAATCCAGTTGTCATCCCTAGAAATCATAAAGTAGAGGAAGCTTTATCTGCAGCAGATAAAGGAAGTTTAGATAAAATGAAAAAGTTGTTAAACATTTTAAAAAATCCTTATTACAATCAAAATAATATTGAAGAATATCAATCGCCTGCTCTATTAAGCAATGAAAAATATCAAACTTTTTGTGGAACATAATTTTATATGAAAACAAAATACAAAATTTTTTTTGCAAAAGTTTTATATTATTTAATAACATTGTTTATTTCAAAAAATCAAATTGTACAAAGAAAAAAGATTAATTGGAGCCTAGACCTTAGAGAGGGCATAGATTTATCAATTTTTTTGTTTGGAAGCTCAGAAAGTAAAATTTTCAATTTAAAAAAACTTTTGAATTTAAATTCGAGACTTTTTTTTTTAGATATAGGTGCAAATATTGGGTCTGTTAGTTTAACTCTGGCTAAAGTATTTGATAATAGTAAAGTTTATTCATTTGAACCAACGTATTACGCTTTTAAAAAATTAAAAAAAAATCTCTCTCTTAATAGAGATCTAAAAGATAAAGTAATTTTAAATCAATTATTTATATCTAATATAAAAAAACCATCAAAAGTTTGGTCAAGCTGGAAATTAAATAATAAAAAAAATAGACATAAAAATCATAAAGGTAGTCTTAAATCTATAAAAAAAAATTCATTTATTTCTTTAGATAACTTTATAAAAAGTAAAAAAATAAGAAAGATAGACTTTATTAAGATAGATGTTGATGGCTATGAACTAGATGTATTAAGAAGTGGTTCAAAGTTTTTCAAGAAATGTAAACCAATAATTTTTATTGAAATTGCTCCATATCTTTATAAAGAATTTGGATATCATTTCTCAGATTTAATAAAATTTATTAAAAAATATAATTATAATTTTTACGATGAAAATTTACATAAAATAAATGATATAAATATTTTATTAAAAAAAATGAAAAATGGTTCTAGTAAAAATTTTTTTTTATATTAGAGAACATAGGGTTCTGGTCTAGCAGAATTTCCTAATACTCTCTCGACAGCAAAATCACTTATATCTATTGTTTGGTAAGATCCTGTTGTAATTAACTCAGTTAATGCTCTACCAATACCTGGTGCTTGCATTAATCCTCGACCTGTAAATCCAGAAGCCATATAAACATTTTCATATTTTGGATGTTTGCCAACAACTGCATTGTTATCTAATCTATTGCAATCATAATATCCTGCCCATCCACCGGTTAACTTTAATTCTTCAAACACAGGTATCCTCTTGGCTAAAGCTGGCCAAACTAATTCTTCAAAATCATTCCAAGCTGGTTCCAGATCATCTGCATCGAAAATAGAAACAGGTGATCCTGCTAAATATTCTCCACCCTCCGGTCTCCAATATACTCCCGTTGTTAAGTCTCCACTTAACGGCATCTCTTTTATATATGTTGGGCATTTAACTCTAAAAACGGTATGCTTTTGTGGAACAACTGGAATATCTTCTAATAATTCCTTTGTCCAACAACCAGCAGCAGAAACAATTGTTTTAGCATTTATTTCAGAAATACTTTTTACTTCACCTTTAATAAATTCAGCTCCAAGCTCTATTGCTTTACCTTTCAAAGCGCTATGAAACATAAATGGATCAATCCATCCTTCACTTTGATTATCTGTATACGTTGCTGTCTCAATCCCCTCACTATTAACATAAGGAAAAACTTTTGATAATTCTGATCCTTTAATATTTTTTGTTCCTGCATCACATTCTTTATGATTTTCTAGTGCCCTATATTGTTCTTCAGCATGTTCAGGACCAAACATTAAAAGATATCCATTTGTAACCATACTAGCTGTAGGATTAGGATTTTTCTTTGTTTTTAATAATTCTGGTATTTGGAAAATAAATTCTCTTGCAAATTTTCCTAACAAAATATTTTCTTTTTGGAAAAATTGTCTTCTAAAGCCACCTAGAGACAATGGAAATGAGGCTGTCTTATAAGAAGGATCTCTCTCAATAACTTTAACTTTTCTACCCTCTTTGGATAAAAAATAAGCTGTTGCCGCCCCAATTATTCCACCACCAATTACTACAACATCATCCATATCTAATTTAATATAATCAAGCTTGTATTCAGGATTAGTGCAAAGCTACACCAAAGTAAATATGGAATCATTAAATAGGAGCTCAACATCTTGACGCGTTTAAACCTTAAAATAAGATTAATTATCAATGCTATTAGTAAGATTAATACTAAAAGCGCTAAAACCATATTATGGAAAACAAAGAAAACTACACTCCAAGTTGTATTAAATATTAAATGAATAAAATAAATATAAACAGTATTCATATCTCTATTTTTTGTATGCCAGTAAAGCCATATTGCAACTGTCATCAATACATACAAAGTGGTCCAAACAGGTCCGAATATCCAATCTGGTGGATTAAATGTTGGTTTATTTAGTAATGAGTACCATGGCTCTTTAAAGGTAATGGTGGCCAAACCTCCAATCAATGAAGCAGAGAATGTAATGGCAAGAAAAAATATAAATGTTAAAAATTTATTTTTAAACATGTTAGATATATACATAACAAAAAATGAGTAAAAAAACTATTTGGATTACAGGCGGTAGTACCGGAATTGGCAAAGCTTTAGCAATTAAGTTTGCAAATAAAGGATGGAATGTTGCCGTATCTGCAAGAAGAGCTGAATTACTAAATGAGCTTTCAAATTCTTATGAGAATATTTCAGGCTTTCCTTTAGATGTAACAAACAAAGAAAAGTGCAAAGAAGTATTTAATGAAATTAAAAACAAATATGAAAATATTGATGTTTGTTTTTTTTCAACAGGAACGTGGGACCCCAAAAAAGAAAAAGATATTGATGTCGAACAAATGGAAGATGTCTTTAAAGTAAACTTTTTTGGAACCGTGAATAGTATTAAAGCAGTTGAACAATACTTTAGAAATAAAAAAAACGGTATAATTACTATTGTTTCGTCTATTGCAGGATATAGGGGATTACCTAATTCAACTGGATATGGACCATCCAAATCTGCATTAAATAACTTAGCTGAAAGTTTGTATTTTGATTTTAAAAGGTACAATGTTCGTGTTTGTTTAGTATCACCTGGATTTATTCAAACACCTATGACGGATAAGAATGATTTTAAAATGCCGTTTTTAAAGACTCCTGAATATGCAGCAGATAAAATTTATGATGGTTTGGTTAATAAAAATGTTTTTGAGATACATTTCCCAAAATCGTTAACACTCATTTTAAAAATATTTAGCTTTTTACCAAGTAAAATTTACTTCGGTCTTATTGGCAAAATGACCAAATACCAAAAAAAAAATTAATATATTCTATGCTTTTTGTTGAGAGCAGATATCTTTAATAACTGGTATATTTGCACAATCTCCACATTTTGTTTGTTGAACAATACAACCGTTATCAAGAACTTTAACATCTACTACTCTATCGCATTTAGAGCAAATAGATGTAATAGTTAATCCACACTTTTTACAACTATAGTTTTGTGTT
>CACOMK010000012.1 GCA_902628305.1 uncultured Pelagibacteraceae bacterium
TTACTGGCTTTAACGCCTTGCACGGGCCACACCATTCAGCTGAGAACTGAATTACTGAAACATCCTCATTTTTGATTTTACTATCAAAATCTTCATCTTTAAAATTAGCGAGCATATACTCCTTCTATAAATTGCAGTCTTAAAGTCAACTAGGCAATTTCATATTTTTTTTCAATAGACATAATAAATTCATTTATTTCATCTAATTTTTTTAGTTCTTCCTCGTCATCTCGATTAGATGCCTGGTCTCTTAAGGTGTCTATTTCTTGATAGGCCATCCCTATAGTCTGCCATTTTTCTCTATTTTTGCTTAGAATTCTTCTAGCAATTTCACTTTTTATATTCTTGTATAAATCTGGTGGCAAAATATGTGGTGCTTCTTGATAGATAATTTTTTGTCCAAACCAACTACATCTTATATCTTGAAATTTATCCAACATTCTTAATTTGTCTTCCCAAGATGAACTATGCCAAGTTTTAAATAAAGCTGTATCTTTATTTGGAATAAATTTTTCATATAAAGTTTCTTCTGGAAGCAAATCTTCCTGAGTTTGCGTTTGAGCTTTTTCTTCGGCCGCTTCTCTATTTATAATTTGAATATTTTTACAAAAATTTTCATTACTTCTCACTAATTTGGCTCTTTTCTGAATTGTTTCTAAATCTAAGTCCGAATATGCTTTTTCTTTTAATGCAAACTTTTTATCTAAAACAACTGGAGCTTTATTTGTTTTAATTACTCTAAGAGCTTTTGGGCTAAACTTTTTTAAATAGACTTTAAGATCATTTACTGACAGATTTAATAATGGCTCAGGGTCTCTTCTCATATCCCATAAATATCCCCATGAGGCATAAGCAGGATGAAAACAATGTTCTGGATGTATTGTTGAAACTAAATACATCATATTCCTTCCTTTTACATTTTCGAATATAGAATAAATACCTTCACTTTTTAAAATGGTTTCAACGCTATTTTTTGTGGATGTGCTTAAAAAATTTTCCCAGTTTTCTTTATGTTTATCTTTTATGATTCTAAGAATTTTTAAACTTGTAAAAGCATCATGATAGGCTGTATGCTGTTGAGTAGTATCAAATCCTTGTTGTCTAGCCAAACCCTCAAGTGCAAGACTTTCGTTACCAGCTTCTGTGAGTTCGGTTTTTAGAGTTGTTGCATTTATAGTTTGTGCTGCTCTAGCAATATGTAAACCATCATGCTCTTTGTTTGGAGATGAATGAGTTGCATAGGGATATCTATTTCCCTTAAAGAAATTAAAATGAAACATTCTTCTGTCAAAATTTAAATTACTCCATCCCATAAATAATGCTGGAGCTGCTTTGGAGAAAAAGTTTTCTACTGCTCCTAAAAAATCATAATGGGAATAATTACCTTTTGTTAGTAAATCAATACTTGTCGAGTTAACAAGTAACGCTTTGGCTGAAGGCACTTCTCCTTCAGGCATACGCCCGCGGATGTTTAACTTTCCAATTTCCTTTAAATTTTTATCAACAACTACAGCCCCTACTTCAATAATTGACCCCCAAATAGTACTGTTAGTTGTTTCTGTATCGTAAATTACTATTTTGTCCATTAGTTTTAAATAATCCCTAAGTTAAATTTGTAAGTTCATAAAATTTTTTTAATCTTCCTAAGAATAAGTTTTGATAGATAAGCAAATCATGACTTTGAATTTTAAATTCTTGGAATAACTTATCTACTGTGCAAACTAGAATTACACAAGAAGTGATATTAGAGTTATACACAATATTATGTGCTAATGAATATGCGCTGGTTTGAAGAAGCCATGAGTCAATATACTCAGCTTTTTTTGGTTTATTACTTTGTTTAAAATCAATTATTGTTTCTTTTCCTTCATACACTCCAACACAATCTGCAGTCCCAGCATATTTTTCTGGATAATAAAGAGTGCACTCTACCCCCCAAATTTCTTCTAATCTGTTTTTTAAACCTTTTTCAATAATTTCTTTAGCCATTAATTTATATTGTTCATTGTCTTCGAATAAACTCAGGTTTTCTCTTCCAAGTAAATAAGACTCTAAATAGTTGTGCATTTGAGACCCTCTGCTACTTGCTGCTTTAGTGATTGCCTCAGCTTCTTTGAAACCAGTTCTTTCTCTCCAATTTGCTAACGCTGCTTTATCTTCTTCAGATCGAGTTGCCTCTAGAATTGAAGTGACACTAGGCAATTTTTTTTCTCCCAATAAATATCTTCTAACACCATCAACTGTTGCTCTGGAAGATGTTGGATAATCATATTTTTGATTCCACTGCATGAGATTTCTTATAAACGTTATTATAGAAAAAAAGAAATTAATTTTTAAGCTGCCTTTTCTGTTCAACAAATTTTTCTACATTTTCATTTTGTACAGCTTGCTCAACCTGCTCGGGATCTTTAATATTTTCTAAAGTTCTTGAAATTGATCTTGCATCAGTTCCAAACTTATCGACAACTCCCATAGCATCTTCTAATTTTTTTCTAAGAACTATAATATTATCAAAATGTTTAGAAAATCTTGTGCTAATTGTTTTTAGGTGATTATAAATTTCTGTCGCACCTTTTTGTACCTTCAATGATTGAAAGCCCATATGTAAAGATTGTAAGTAAGCAGAAAGAGTATTTGGCCCACATATAACAACTTTATATTTTTTCATTAACTCTTTAGTTAATAATTCTTTTGTACTTGGATCCTGGTATTCAGTAAGCTCTTTATATAAACTTTCCGTTGGAGCATAGACAATCGCAAAATCAGTAGTTTTTGGTGGAACAATATATTTTTCATTAACGCTTTTAGCTTTTGCTTTAAATGCAGAGGCTAATTTGGCTCTAGCATCTGCAACAGCTCTTTTGTCTTCCGCGTCATGACCATCGGTAATTGCTTTAAATTTTTCTACTGGAAAATGACTATCTACAGGAACCAAAACATCTCCTTGAAGCTTTATTGCAAATTCTACATTTTCACTTGTATCCTCTTTCATTTTTACATTCGTCATGAACTGAGAGGCTGGTAATAAATCTTTAATAAGAGCGTCTAGGCTAAATTCTGCAAGAGTTCCATATTTCTTAACTCCCGCCAAAATTTTTGTTATCCCTTCTTGGCTTTGATTTAATAGTTGAACTTGTTGGTTAAAATTACCAACCTTTTCCTCTACCTTAGTTAAAGTTTCAGTCATATCTTTAGTAACCCCCGTTGATAGGTTATTAAATGAAGTCGACATTGCACCAAGTGAGCTATTAATCGTTGTATTTAAGGTATCTTTTAAACTTGAAATTTCTGATTTTAAATTAGCAATTTCCTCCGTTTCCTTATTTTCATTTTCCTCTTTATGCTTAGTTTTTAAATTTAGATAAAGAATAGCTAAAACGCCTCCTAATAACAAAACTAGTAAGGTTAACAATATATTATCCATGATTCTAATTTTTTATTTTATAGTAAATATTTGATTAATGTATTTAAATATTTAAGAATACGTTATGGAACTAATTTTAGTATTAAAAGTATTCTTCATTATTTGTGTCATTATTGCTCTTTACGCAATTATTAGAAATCTTGATATTATCAAAATTATACTAATTTATTGGAAAGACGTAATTTTTCGAAAGTAATTTTACTATTTTTTTAAGGCCCATTTTATTATTTGATGACTTAGAAATCATCATACAAGCCTCTGATCGAAGTATCTCCCCATCCTTTAAAATTCTTAGATTATTTGCTTTTAAAGTTTCTCCAGTAGATGTGATGTCTGTAATTATTTCTGAGGATCCTGTGAAAGGGTAGGCTTCAGTTGCACCCAGGCTATCAATTAATTTGAATTGGGTAACACCTTTTGAAAACAAAAATTCCCTAGTTAAATTTGGATATTTTGTTGCAACTCTTAATCTTTTCTTTTTCTTATCCTTAAATTCGAATGCAATTTCCTCTAAGTCCGCAACGGTTTGTACATCTATCCAGGGATCTGGAATTGCAACTACCAATGTAGCTTTGCCAAAATCATATCTTTTTAAAACATTAATTTTTTTTTGAGTATTTATTTCACTCTCTTTTAATAAATCAAAGCCAGAAAAACCTATATCCAAAGATCCATCTCCGAGTCTTTCTATGATCTCTCTTGCATGAAGATATAAAATCTTAATATTTTTATATTGATTTATTGTCCCTAAAAGATCTCTTTCTCCTCTCTCAGAAATAAGAGTTAATTTATTTTTTTTAAAAATATTTAAAACATCTTTTCTAAGTCTGCCTTTACTTGGAATTCCAATATTTAAAATATTTTTTTTCATTAGTAAATTAAATTTAAAGCAGCACCTACTGCTGGAGTTTGTTTTTTTGATCCTAAGTCTGAAATTAGACCATCATAGCGACCACCATTAATAATATTTTTTGATAAGTTTTTAGCCTTAATATCAATTTTAAAAACCATTCCGCTGTAATATTCTAATTGCCTTCCAAAGGATGCTGAAAATACCACATTTAATTTTGAAACCTTGTTATTAGAAATTGGAAAATATTTTTGATCTACAACTAAATTTATTCTGTTTTTTTTAAAAAATTTATTTAATTCAATTGCCGCTTTATTTATTGGACATTTAATTTTTAAGAAATCTTTTATTATTTTTGAAACATTTTTTCCTTTACTAGCTCTTCTGGGATCTTTTATTTTCTGATCAAATCTTTTTAATATTTCATTAATTGTTCTTCCTGCCACAATATTTGATAAATCTTCTTTAAGCATTTTCATGTAACGCTTTTTATCTATTTCTACAATTGTTGGATCAACATCTGAATTAGTTTCTAATCTTTTTAATAAATCGTTAAAATATTTTTCTCTCCAGAAGTGTCTGGATAATCTTAGCTTCCATCTCTTTGGAATATCTAATTTTGATATTAACAAATTAAATATTTCAACATTTCCAATTGTTAGCGTTCCTGAAGAATATTTAATACTTTTAAGTGATTTAAGAGATGTGTTTATTATTTCTTTATCATCATTTTTCTCATCCTTAGATCCTAAAATTTCAAATCCAATTTGATTTCTAATAATTGAGTCTTTTTTGTTTTGCGATTTTCGATAAGCTTGACCGCTATAAAAAATTTTTTCCTTACCCTTTAAATTATTTTCTAAATATCTTAAACAAGATGCAATCGTTAAATCAGGTCTTAAGCACAACTCATTTCCATTCTGATCAATAAAAGAAAAAATAAATTTTCTAAAATTTTCTCCAGATCTTTGAACAATGTGATTAGCCTCAATTACTGAGGGTAAATCAATATATTTAAAACCTTTAGATTTTACCGATCTAAGGATATTTTCAGATAAGTTTTTTGACTTCATCGATTAAATTTTCTTTTGGAAATGTTTTATTATTTTCACCCTTAACACCTTTAAGGTTTTTTATGGTGACTGTATTTTCTTTAAATTCATTTTCACCACATATTATCGCAACATTTAACTTACGTTTATTCGCTAAAGTTAGTTGCTTACCTAAATTTTTCTTTGTATCTAAAAAAATTTCAGCATTGATATTATTGTTTCTTAATAGATCTAAAATTTCATAGTAATTTTTAAGATATTTTTCGTCCATTACACAAACTAAAACTGGATTTTGTCTATCTATTTTTATTTGATTTAATTGCATTAAAGCAAATAACAATCTATCAACTCCAAAACTGATTCCGGTGCCTGGAATATCCACACCTTTAAATCTCGAAATTAATTTTGCATAGGCTCCACCAGAACAAATGCTACCTATATCGACCTCTTTGCCTTTATTGTTTGTAACTTTAAAATTTAGGTTTGTTTCAACAATGAAATCTGAATAATAGGCCAATCCCCTTACAATTGTAAAATTTGTTTTGACCTGATTTAAGTTTGAACTGTAACCCAATACTTCAAATACTTTTTCTAATTCTTTTATGCCCTCCTGAGATAAAGGATTTTTTAATGTTTTTTTTAATTCTTTTAAATCTTTAATTTTTAGATAATTAAGTATTTTGGATGCTTGTTCATCGTTTAAATCTGCACCCTTAGTGATTGCACCACTTATATCTTTTCTCTCTTTTTTAAGTAGATCTTCAACACCTTTTAAACCAAAACCTGGTTTATCTAATTTATCAATTGCCCTAATTACTTTTACTTGCTTTTCTTCTGATATTTTTAAATCATCAATTAATCCTTGAACTATTTTTCTGTTACTAATGTTGATTGTAAATTGATCTTTTTTTAGACCACAATCTAACAAAGTGCTTGATATTAAATTGCAAAGCTCAGCATTCGCTTGGGCAGAATTAACATTTCCTACAATATCAAAATCTGCTTGCATAAATTCTCTGTACCTTCCGTTGCCAGCCTTTTCATTTCTAAAGACATTTTGAATAGCATATCTTTTAAAGATTGATGGAAGCTCTTGACTATTTTGAGCAACAAATCTAGCTAGTGGGCTTGAAAGATCATATCTAAGAGTAATACTTTTTTCTCCATCCTGAAATGAGAATACATCAGACATAGGATTAGCATCATCTTCTGCCAAAAAAGATCCTATGTTTTCACTTATCTCAAACGAAGGGGTTTCCAAAGCCTCTGCTCCGAATTTAATAAAATTATTCTCAATAGCTTTTAAAAGCTTTTTTTTGAGAAGAAGTTTTTTATCCCAACGATCTTCAAATCCTGAAGGTAATCCAGGAATTAATTTTTTTTCTTTATTCATTTTTTGGTACCCGGGCTGAGAGTCGAACTCAAACTTAAAGTTCCACAAACTTCCGTGCTAACCATTACACCACCCGGGCTTATCCTCTTTGTTTTTATCTTATTTTATGTGGATTTAAAATTATAATATAAATAAATAGCCTACTGGCTATGGAAACAGTTTCTGTGAGTACTTCTAAAAGTCTTTCTGTATATAATATTTATATTCATGAACAGTCTTTTAGACAAAAAAAGTTAATATTCAAGGTATAAATAGAAAAAGGACGTTTATCTATTTCATAGATAAAACGCCCTTTTAAATAATTTCAAATTAGTCTATTTTTTTTAAATTAACTGCAGAAGGACCTTTGGGACCATCTTCTAATGTGAATTCAAGTTTATCACCTTCATTGAGATATCTCATACCAGCAGCTTTTACTGCTGAAGCGTGAACAAAAGCATCTTTTTCTTTATCATCTCTTTCAATGAAGCCATATCCCTTTTTACCATTATACCATTTAATTTTACCTTGTAGTGTACTCATCTTATTTCTTAGTCCTTTTGTTATTTATTATCTATTAAAAGTAATTTCTTTTAAAATTATTTCAAGATGAAACTTTTTGGTGGTGGCTGAGGAAGGATTCGCACCTCCGACACAAGCCTTTTCAGGGCTCTGCTCTACTCCTGAGCTACTCAGCCTTATTTATCCCCTAAAGATAATTCTTCCTTTAGTAAGATCGTAAGGTGTCATTTCAACTGTCACATTATCACCTTGGAGAACTCTAATTCTGTTTTTCCTTAACTTACCAGCTGTATGGGCAGTTACGGTATGTCCATTTTCTAATTTTACTCTAAACATAGCGTTAGGAAGTAGGTCTATCACAGTACCTTTAAATTCCAGTAAGTCTTGTTTTGACAAATTTATTTTCTCCTTATTCGTTTTACTACAGATTGAGCGTGTCCAACCAACCCTTCGTAATTTGCAAGTGTTATAACTGATGGTCCAAGACTTTCAATACCCTTTTTTGATAAGTTTATATATGAAATTCTTTTATAAAATTCATTTACACTTATACCACTTGAGTATTTTGCAGAACCATTAGTTGGTAATATATGGTTTGATCCAACATTATAATCAGTCATTGCCATCACTGCATATTTTCCTAAACATATTGATCCCGAATTTTTTATTTTTGAAACTAACGATTTATAATTTTTAATATTTAATTCTAAATGCTCTGGTGCAATTTTATTTACAGTGCTTATTATTTTAGTATCTGAAGAAATATACATTAGAATTCCATTTTTAATTAAACTTCCTCTTGCAACTGAGGCTCTAGGAATATCTTTTAATTGTTTAGTAATTTCAATTTTTACTTTATCTAGTAAATTTTTATCTTTTGAAATCAAAATACATTGTGCAAGAATATCATGTTCAGCTTGTCCAATTAAATCACTTGCTATCCACTCAGGATTTGAAAATTTGTCACAAACAATAGTCACTTCTGAAGGTCCTGCGGTCATACCTTCTATTCCAACAACACCAAAAACTTCTTTTTTTGCTGCTGCAACATATGCATTTCCTGGACCAACTATTTTATGAACTTTTTCAATTTTTTTAGTCCCATACGATACTGCTGCAATAGCAGAAGGGCCCCCAATAGAATAAATTTCTTTAATTTTGCATTTTTTTGCAGCGTATAATACTGCTGGGTTTTGTTTTCCTTTATAGCCTGGATTAATCATAACTATTCTCTTAACACCTGCAACAATTGCTGGAATAGCATTCATCAAGACACTCGATGGATATGAGGCAGTAGAACCAGGAACATAAATTGCAACTGATTCTAAAGGTACATATTTATATTCGAGTTTATTTTTTAATTTATCTGTATAAGAAATATTTTTAAATTTTTGAAGTGAATGAAATTTATAAATTCTATTATAAGCCGTATCAATTGCTTTCTTTACTTTCTTATCTAGTGAATTAATTGATTTTTTTATTTGTTTTGAGCTTGGAATAATTATGTTGTTTTGATTAAATCTTTTCTCATATTTCAATAATGCTTTATCCCCATTTTTTTTAACATCTTTAATTATATTTGATACAGATACAGCGTCTGATTGAATTTTTTTTTTTCTCTGTAAAAGCAAATTCTCTAATAATTTATCAAAATTTCTACTATTACTATTTAATATCTTCATAACTATTTAATTTCACTCTGATCCTCTAATCTTGCTTCAATGGTTTCCGTAGTTAAAGCAATATAAGCATTATTATTAAAAATTAGATTTATTTCATAAACATTATTATTTTTCAAATAATCTATACCTATTAATTCTAAAACTATTTCTTGATTTGATTGATCTATGTTCTTTGATTTTACTTTATCTACAAAGTCAAACCTGCATATGCTATTGATTTTTTTATCTTCCTGATCGGTTTCAACCTTAGTTCTTTCAATTGATAATAAAAAAACCTTATTAGATGCAAGATATTTTATATCAGCAATTTTAACTTTAGCCCCTGAACTACAGGCTGAAATCATTTGCAAACCTTCATGGTCACTTGCTATAATTTTTGCTAAATATTTATTCACTTTTTAATCTTTTAATTTTAACACCTATTTTTTTTAATTTATTTTCAATTTTTTCATAACCTCTATCTAAGTGATAAATTCTGTTAATATATGATTTACCACTAGAAACTGTAGCTGCTAAAACCAAAGCGACTGAGGCTCTTAAATCACTAGACATTAATTCGGCACCAACGAATTTAGTATTTCCCTCTATCGTAGCAGTATTATTCTTAACACTTATTTTTGCTCCAAGTCTTTGCAATTCTGCAACATGCATAAATCTATTTTCAAAAATATTTTCAGTAATTGAACTTTTTCCAACTGCCTTACACATTAAAACCATTAATTGTGCTTGAAGATCTGTAGGAATACCTGGAAACTCTTTAGTTTTAATACTTTTTATTGATTTTATTTTTTCAGGTCCTTTAATTGAGATTTTATTTTCACTAGTTTTAATTTTAGCACCAACTTTTTTTAATAGTTTGATTTCCATACCAATAATATTAGGATTTAAATTATTTATTTGTAAATTACCCTTTGCAAGCGTTGCAGCCACACAAAATGTACCCGCCTCTATTCTATCGGCCATTACAGAATATTTAGTTTCATTTAAAGAATTTACACCTATAATTTTACAGACTCTTCCACTCCATTTTATTTTTGCTCCAGCCTTATTTAAAAAGTTTGTAAGATCTTTAATCTCAGGTTCTATCGCACAATTTTTTAAAACTGTTTTACCTTTCGCTAAACATGCTGCTATTATAGAATTTTCTGTTGCCCCAACACTTATCTTTGGAAAATTTATGGTAGCACCACTAAGTTTTCCTTTTGATTTTGCTAAAATATATCCATCCCTCAATTCATATTTCATACCAAGTTTTTTTAATGCTGTTAGATGATAATTAACCGGTCTAGCGCCAATTAAACATCCTCCAGGTAAAGAGGTTTTTGATTTATGGTATTTTGAAATAAGTGGACCTAAAACTAAAATAGAACCTCGCATTGTTTTGACTAAAGAATAACTGGCAAAGGTTTTCATATTTTTTTTATTTATAATTTTTACTGTTTTTTTATTCCTTGATAGAATTATTTTAGAACCAAGAGACTTTAATAAATTTAACATTGTATTGATGTCTCGAACTCTTGGTAAATTTTTGATAACTACAGGTTTATCAAATAATAGTGTTGAAGCTAATATTGGTAAAGATGCATTCTTCGAACCTGAAATTGAGACAATACCCTTGACTTTGCAAGGGCCATTAATGAGAAATTTATCCATAAATTACTTTTTAATTTTAGCAACTTGAATTGTGGTTTGACCCTGATATTTACCGTTCTTTGACTTATAAGTTGTTTCTGGCTGAGTATCTGATTTGAAAAATAAAAATTGTGCTATCCCCTCGTTTGAATAAATTTTTGCAGGATTAGGTGTTGTATTACTTAGCTCAATTACAATATTGCCCTCAAATTCATTTTCAATTGGAGTAACATTACAAATAATTCCTGTCCTTGCATAAGTACTTTTTCCAACGCAAATACATAAAACGTCTTTTGGTATTCTAAAATATTCCACTGTTTTAGCTAAAACAAATGAATTTGGTGGGATAATACAGTACGGTCCTTTTCGTTCTATAAAGTTTTCATCAGAAAAATTCTTTGGATCAACTAAAGAACTATTAACATTTGTAAAAATTCTATATTCATCAGATATTCTTACATCATACCCCATGCTACTTAATCCATAAGAAATTTTTCCTTCCGAAACCTGATGATCCAAAAATGGCTCTATCATATTGTACTCTTTGCACATTTTTTTAATCCAAGAATCAGGTTGAATTGACATTATTTATTTTTCTTTTTATTTTTTTTTTGGAAAACTTTTCTTTTTTTCAAATTTTTTCTAAGCGCCAAGCTTAAACGCTCATTTTTGTCTTTTGAATTCATTCTTTATTTGGGTTGGTCAGAAAATCTAAAGAAATTGGTTTGTTAGGATCTAATGCAGGTGATTTTTTCTCCTCTTTTTTTGGACCTTCTTTAGCTAGACGTTTAGCTTTTTTTTCAGCAAGCTTTTTTTCTCTTTTAGCTTGCTTTTCCATAAGCTTATTACCTTTGGTTGATTTGTAATCGTAGTGAATTCCCATAACATTTTCCTAAAATAGATATAAATCATATTACTCAAAAAATTAAGGCAATAATTTGAAAAAAATGCTTTATTATCAATAAAATACAATTTGTTTCTAAGCTCCTGTAGTTAAATGGTATAACAAGTCATTGGTAATGACTAATTCCCTGGTCAGTACAGGGTGGGAGCACCACTAATTTCTATAAAAAAACTTTCTCAAAAATATTGTTACCAGAATCAAAATAAAAAAAGCTGTGATAGGGATATATATGTCAGATGAAAATATTATATCAGTTATTCCTGGAACTTCAGCATTTTGATCTATAATTTTTTCTAATCCACTCCCAATAGAAACTGCTAAAAATATTTGAGGAATTATTCCAATAAGTGTAGCAAAGAAAAAATTTATAACTTTTACATTAAACAAGGCTGGTAACAGACAGCTAAGTTGCCAAGGTATACCACCTATAAATCGATATATTAATAAATAAATAAATTCAGATTTTTTAAATTTTATTTCTAAGTTTTGAAACTTATTTAAAAACTTTTCTCTAATGAGCTGTTTTAAAAAATAATTTCCAAACACATACAAAAATGTGGCACCAATACTTAAGCCTAAAACAACAACAAGAGTTCCTATCCATTTTCCTAATATAAAACCACCCATTAGAGCGACTGGAGATCCAAATCCTAAAAAAGGGAAAACCCAAAGAATAGTTAATGTTAAAAAAATAATAGATATTAAAAATAAGTTAGATTTTTTAAGTTCAAAAAAATAAGATTGGTTATTTCTAAGAAAATCATAGGAAGTAATTTCTGAGAGACTAAACTTAGAAAAAAAGAAATACAAAAATAGACAAACAATTAATAAATAAGACAAACCTATAAATAATTTAATTTTTTTTATATTTTCCATGATTCTACTTATTTTAATGCTTAATCTTCTATTTGCTATTTTAATTATTACTAATATAAAGAGGCAAAAATTATAAAAAACTATATCAAATCTAATTATGAAAAGAACTTATCAACCCTCAAATAAAAAAAGAGCTAGAAAACACGGCTTCCGTTCAAAAATGAAGACTAAAGGTGGAAAAAAACTTTTAGCTAGAAGAAGGGCAAGAGGAAGAAAATCACTAACTGTTTCTGTATAGAATAATGAAAAGCAAAATACTTGCTCTTTCAAAAAATGAGGAATTTAAAAATCTAATTAAGCAAAAAAAAATTACAAATAAATACGTAAGTATTTTTTTTGGAAAATTACAAAATAAAGATAAAAAAAGATTAAATATTAGTTTTGTAACTAAAAAAAAAATTGGTAACGCAGTTAAGAGAAATAAAATTAAAAGAAGATTAAGAAATATTATGAATGAAGCTACTAAAAAAATTAAGATAAACTTTGATTATTCATTTCTTGTTATCGCTAAGTCTTCTATGCTAAATAATGAATACAAAATTATAAAAGAAACACTTTTTCAGGATTTTAAAAAAATAAGATAATGAATATATTTACTTTAATTTTAATTAAATTTATCAAGGCCTATAAATATTTGATTAGTCCATTATTGGGTCATTCTTGTAGATATCTACCGACATGTTCTGAGTACAGCATAGATGCTTTAAAAGAATATGGTTTATTTAAAGGTTTAATAATGAGTATAAAAAGAATTTTTTCCTGTCATCCAATAAAATTTTTAGGGGGTGGCGAAGGGTTTGATCCAGTTAAAAAACAAATAAAGGATAATAAATAATGGAAACTCGAAATATAATTGCTGCCATAAGTTTATCGGCCGCAGTGATCATATTATATTCACTATTTTTTGCACCACCTCCTTTAACAAAAGAAAATTTAGCTGAAAAAACAAAAACTGAAGAGAATTCAGACGCTCCTAGTCTTGATCAAAAAGAAAATGTAGCTGAAATTTCAAGAGAAGAGGCATTGCAACAAAGTGAAAGAATTCAATTTGAAAATCAAAGTATTGTTGGATCTATCTCACTAAAAGGAGCTGCAATAGATGATTTAACTTTCAAGGAATATAATGTGAGTTTAGAAAGCAATGAAAAAGTAAAATTTCTCACGCCACGAAGCTCTAAAGAAGGTTATATAATTGAAAGTGGTTTTATAACCAACGATAAAAATATTGATATTCCAAATGCAAATTCAATTTGGTCAGTTAAAGGAAATAATAAATTAACAGATCAATCTCCTATAAGACTAAGTTGGACAAATGATCAAGGAATAACTTTTGAAAAAGAAATTGCTTTAGATGACAAGTTTTTATTCACAATAAAACAAAGAATTATAAATTCTACTGATAAAAACTATGACTTCTATTCATATGGACAAATTATAAGAAATCAAATCCCACAAGGTTTAACCGATTTTTACATCCTTCATGAGGGCCCTATCGCTACATTGGATGAAGAATTAATTGAAGAAGATTATGACGATATTGAAGAGAAAAAATTTTCAAGAGCTGCTCAAAAAGGATGGTTGGGAATAGGGGATAAATATTACATATCAACTCTTATTCCACCAAGAGATAAAGAGTTTAAAACTACTATGGATTACAAGAACAAATACAGAATAAACTTTGTTACTACTGAACCACTTGAGTTAACTGGTAATTCTTCTATTGAAGAAAACTTACAAGTAATAGTGGCTGCAAAAAGAGTTGATGTAATTGATGGATATGCAGAATCTTTAAAAATAGATAAATTTGATCTAACAATTGATTGGGGATTTTTATACTTTTTAACACGTCCTTTATTCACAGCATTAGAATACTTCTTTAAAATATTTGGCAATTATGGATTAGCAATTATTGCTGTTACTATTTGTATTCGTTTAGCATTTTTTCCACTTGCAAATTTTTCATTCAGAAGCATGGCTAAGATGAAAGCACTTCAACCTGAAATGACTAGACTTAAAGAGGTACATAAAGACGACAAAATGAAATTACAACAAGCAATGATGGCTCTTTATAAGAAGGAGAAAGTAAACCCAATGTCTGGATGCTTACCAATTCTGATTCAAATACCTGTATTTTTTGCTCTATATAAAGTTTTATTTGTAACTATAGAAATGCGACACATGCCTTTTTATGGTTGGATCCAAGACTTAAGTGCTAAAGACCCTACTTCTATATTTAATTTATTTGGATTATTTCCATATGATGTCCCATCTTTCCTTGTTATTGGGGCATGGCCTGTTGCAATGGGGGTATCAATGTGGGTACAGCAGAAGCTAAATCCAGCTCCAACAGATCCTATGCAAGCAAAAATATTTATGTTCTTCCCTTTATTTTTAACGGTAATTCTTGCACCATTCCCAAGTGGTTTAGTAATTTATTGGACAGTCAATAATATTTTAACGATGGCGCAGCAAGTTGTAATAATGAAGCGTACAACAGTTAAAACTATAACCTAATAATTTAAAAATAATAAATGGACCTTGAAAAGATATTACCTAAAGACGGGCCACCAATAAGTGAAGTAAATAAATATGTTGAAAAATACAAAAACGATTTAATAGTAATTAAATATGGTGGAAACGTTTTAATTGATAGAAACGTATTTAAAAATTTTATATTTGATCTTAGTGTTTTAAATAAATTGGGCCTTGCAACTGTGGTAATTCATGGTGGTGGACCTAGAATTAAAAGAGAACTAGAAAAATCAAATATTCAATCAAAATTTATAAGAGGACTAAGAGTGACTGATAAAAATATTATTAATATTGTTGAATCTGTTTTGATTGATTTTAATGATGACATTGTTACTTCTTTAAAAGAAAAAGGAACAGAAGCGATTTCTATTCACACAAAAAATAATAATATTATAAAAACTATACCAGAAGCAGAAGAACTAGGATTTGTAGGAATACCAAATGAGATTAATAATGAACAAATACTAAATATAATTAATCAAAATAAAATTCCTATAATTTCACCATTGGGATTAGGTATAGAGAACCAAACTTACAATATTAATGGAGATACAGCTGCTACGGCAATAGCAAAATCTTTAAAATCTAGAAGACTACTGTTAATGACTAATGTAGATGGTGTTCTAGACAAAAATAAAAAATTAATAGAAGAAATTTCTTCATCCGAAGTTTTAGAAATGATTAAAGATGAAACTATTACAGAAGGTATGATACCTAAAATAAATGCTTGTTTAGATGCAGTTAATAATGGTGTTACTGCAGTGGGTATAATTAATGGTACGAAACCACATTCATGTTTATGGGAAATCTTCTCTGACAAAGGATCAGGAACGTTAATAAGACAATGAAAGAATTAAAAAATATTAAGAATATTTTATTTGATTGTGACGGTGTGTTATATGCTGATCTTGAAGGTGTATTTGGACAAGTAAGTAAAAAAATGACCCAATATATTTCAAATAAATTGAATATAGATTTAAAGAAGGCAAAAGAATTGCAAACAAATTATTTTCATAAATATAACACTAGCCTTAATGGTTTAATGATCCATCACGATATACCTCCAAGAGAATTTTTAGACTACGTACATGATATTAATTTAGATTTTTTAGAAAAAGATAATGCTTTAAGGAATGAGCTAGAAAATATTAATCTAAACAAATTTGTATTTACAAATGGTAGCAAAGAACATGTTAAGAATATTACTACTCATTTAGGAATTGATGATCAATTTGACGGTGTATTTGATATTGTCGATGCTGAATACAGTCCAAAACCTGCAGCAAAAGCATTTGACCTTATGGTCAAAAAATTTCAAATCGATCCAACCGAGACACTTTATATCGAAGATATCGCAAAAAACTTATCTATTGGAAAAGAAAGAGGAGCAAAGACAGTTTGGTTAATCAATAATGAATACTGGGGTAAAAAAGAGTCTGATCAAGAATACATTGATTACAAAATAGAAAATCTTTCTTTATTTTTAAAAGAAATAAGGTTATTAAAAAACTCGTAAAATTATGAGTATAGAAAAAATTATAAACGAAGCTTGGGAAAACAAGGACGAAGTAAACCAAAATTCAGATAAGTCTTTAAAGGATGCTGTTAATCAAATTATTGATGATTTAGATAGTGGAAAAGCAAGGGTTGCTGAGAAGATCAATGGCGAATGGATTACTCATCAACACTTAAAAAAAGCTATCATGTTAAGCTTTAAAATGTATCCAATGGAAAATTTAAATGGACCATACAGTAGCTGGTATGACAAAGCTCATTTGCTTAAAGGAAAAACAGCTGGATGGACAAAAGAAGATCATGAGAAAGCTGGTTTTAGAATGGTGCCTAATTCACCAGTAAGAAAAGGATCATTTGTAGGGAAAAATGCAGTTTTGATGCCTTGTTATGTAAATATTGGAGCCTACATTGATGAAGGGACGATGATGGACACATTTAGTCGTGCAGGAAGCTGTTGTCAGATTGGAAAAAATTGTCATATCTCTGCGGGATCTGGAATTGGGGGCGTCTTGGAACCCGCTCAAGCATTACCAACAATTATTGAAGATAATGTTTTTGTTGGTGCAATGTCAGAGGTTGTCGAAGGTGTGATAGTTGGAGAAGGCTCTGTATTAAGTATGGGAATGCTAATTACGCAAAGCACTAAAATAGTAACACGTTCAACAGGTAAAATTACTTATGGAAAGATTCCTCCATACTCAGTTGTTGTACCAGGTTCTTTACCAGACAAAAATAATCCATCTGCACCATCCTTAAGCTGTGCAGTAATTATTAAACAAGTTGATGAAAAAACAAGATCAAAAACATCAGTTAACGATCTTTTAAGAGATTAAAATGCCAATAATAAATGAATTACAATTAGCTAAAGAGCTAATAAGATTTCCAACAGTTAAAACTGAGGATAAGGGTATAATGAAATTCTTATCAAAAAAATTAACTTCTATTGGTTTTAAATGCATAATAATAAAGTCAAAAGGAACTGGAGCAAAACCTGCTCTTAATCTATATGCCAGATATGGTAAATCAAAACCTCACATTATGTATTTAGGTCATACAGATGTTGTTGCAAATCTTGATAACTGGAAATTTCCACCTTTTAAAGCTGTCGTAAGCAAAGGGTATCTAAACGGAAGAGGTGCTCAAGATATGAAGGGTGGTATAGCTTGCTGGATAAGTGCAGTGAGTAATTTTATAAAAAATCATAAATTTAAAGGATCTATTTCAATCATAATTTCAGCTGACGAAGAAACAACTGGCTATGGATGTCCAGCAGTCATGAAATATTTAAGAAAAAAGGGTGAAAAAATTGATTTTTCTGTAGTTGGAGAACCATCTTCAAATAAATCAGTTGGAGATGAGATAAGAATTGGAAGACGTGGTTCTATGAATGGAGTTATAACTGTATATGGTAAGAGCGGTCATAGTGCATTTTTTGGAACATACAATAATCCTTGTACAGCTTTAGCTAAAATAATAACAAAATTAAAAAGTACTCCTTTAGATAATGGCACTAAATATATGCCACCATCTAATTTAGAATTTACAAAAATGCATGTTGATAATTTATCTGAAAATGTAGTTCCTCAAACTGCAAGTGCAAAATTTAATTTAAGATTTAATAGTAAATACAAATCAAATGCTTTAAAGAAGAAACTAAATAAAATAATTAATTCAGTTGCAAAAAAACAAAAATGTAGGACTAAAATAGAATACAGAGTAAGTGGTGAGGCTTTTTATACAGAACCAAATAAAGATATTCTTATGGTAAAAAGTATTGTCAAAAAAGTAACTGGACTTTCGGCTAAATTAAACTGTAGAGGTGGAACTAGTGATAGTCGGTTTTTAGGATCAATACCAAGACTAGAACTTGGGTTAAGAAACAACAGTATTCACCAAGTCAATGAAAGATCATCAATTTCAGATTTAAAAAAATTAACTTTAATATATTCAAATATATTAAAAAATTACTTTAAGTGAGTACCTGCATAATAACTTCAGATACTTCTATTAATCATTTAACAGGAGATGGTCATCCTGAACGACCCGAAAGAATCACAGCTATAACTGAAAAATTAAAAAAAAGAAAAGATCTAATTTGGGAAAAGCCAAGAAAATTTGATCCAATTATATTAAAAAAAGCACATGATGAAACTTACATCGATATGATTCAAAAAAGCTTTCCAAAAGAAGGGTTAAAATTACTAGATGATGATACTTTAATTTCACCAGGCAGTGAAAAAGCAATAATGGATGCTGTAGGGTGCGTGATTCAAGCAATTGAAGGTGTGGAGAATAAAAAATTCAAAAATGCTTTTGTACCTGTTCGTCCTCCTGGCCATCACGCAGAAAAAAATAAAGCTATGGGTTTTTGTATTTACAATAATTGTGCAGTAGGGGCTCATTATCTTATTGAAAAATTTAAATATAAAAAAATTGCAATTTGGGATCCAGATATTCATCAAGGAAATGGACATCAAAGTATTTTTTGGGATAATAAGAATGTTCTATATTTATCTACTCATCAATATCCATTTTATCCAGGAACTGGCAGTGAAGATGAAAAAGGTAATTATAATAATATTTTTAATATACCTCTTCCAGCAGGAACAACCTCAGGCGAATATCTTAAAGCTCATGATCGAATTATAAAAAGATTGATTGAATTTGAACCAGAATTTTTACTAATTAGCATGGGATTTGATATGCATAAAGATGATGGTCTAGGTCAATTCAGACTAGAGTCAAAAGATTTTTATGAAATTACAAAAAGAATTTTAGCTGCTACTGATAAGTTCACTAGAGGAAAGGTAGTATCTGTACTTGAAGGTGGATATGACTTAAATGCTTTAGCTGAAAGCGCTAATGAGCATGTAAACGCACTTATAGAATTCAATTGATTAATATCTAATTCATTATAAATCACTCGCATGAAATTATATAAAATAAAAAAATCTGGAATTGATAATAAAGGTAGAGGGCTTTATGCAACTTGCGATATTAAAGAGGGAACAAAAATAATTGACTATGTTGGAAAACTTATAACAAAAAAACAAACTGAGGAGTCTAATAAGTATGACAATGGTAAACCAATTTATCTATTCACTATAAATAAAAAATGGGATTTAGATGGCGATTTTGCGTTTAATGTGGCAGGGTTGATTAATCACTCATGCAATAACAACTGTGATTATGATGGTAAAGGTCTAAAAATTTGGGTTAAAGCAATCAAAGATATTAAAAAAGGTGAAGAGTTTACCTGTGACTATGGCTTCGGATTTGATGAGAATTACAAACAATTTCCTTGTAAATGTAAATCAAAAAACTGTTGTGGGTATATTGTAAGAGCTGAGTCTAGATGGCGAATAAATAAAAAGTTTGCTATGAGCAATAAAAATAGATTAATAAAGAACTCTAAATAAAAACAAACCACCCGGTGGTGCTGGAGGGGCACACAGTGTTCTTTTTTTTGACTTAAATCTCTTTTCAAAAGTTTTCAAATCCCATTTAGTTTCTCCCAAGTATTTTAAACAACCAACCATAGATCTAACCTGATGTTGTAAAAATGATTGAGAACTAAATTGAAATTCAATTTTATTTTTTGATGATTTAATTTTAATTGATTTAATAGTTTTAATTGGACTTTTGGCGTGACAGCTTGAAGATCTAAAAGTTGAATAATCATGGGTTCCTAATAATTTTTTTGCACCCTTTTTCATTAATTCTATATTTAAAGGTCTTCGAACATGCCATGCTCTATTTTTTTCAATTATTGGTTGGCTTATTTGATTAAAAATAAAATATTTATAAATTCTTTGTTTTGCTGAAAATCTAGCATGAAATTTATTATTTCTTTTTTTAATATTTTTAATTGCAATGTCTTTTAAATTTAAAAAATGATTTATAGATTTTAAAAATTTAATTATATCAGTTATTTTATTTTTACAATCAAAGTGCGCAGATTGCTCAAATGCATGAACTCCTGCATCAGTTCTTCCTTGACCATATAAAACAATTTTTTCTTTTAATAATTTTGATAATTTTTCTTGAATTAATCCTTGTATTGTTGGGCCTTTTTTTTGAATTTGCCATCCTCTAAAATTTGTCCCTACATACTCAATAAGTATTTGGTATCTATTCATTATAAAAATGAACCCTTTTTAATTTGTGTTCCTAAAACAAATTCTCCAATACTTTGAGGCTTTTTTCCTTGTCTTTGTATTTCTTTAATTTTTATTGATTTTTTATCTCCACATGAAATTTCTAAATAGTCAGATAAAACCTCACCTGGTTTTCCTTGTGCTTGTCCAATATCTGCTTTTAATATTTTATATCTCTCACCATTAAACATGAAATAAGCACCTGGAACTGGATAAAGTCCATTTATTTTACCAATTATAATTTTAGCATCTTCTTTCCAATTAATTTTCCCCTCTAATTTTTGAATTTTTGATGCGTATGTAGCTGATGCGTGATCTTGTTCTATAAAGTTTGCTTTATCCTCATATATATCATCTATATTATCTAAAATTTTCTCTGCAGCCAAACTTGATAGCTTTTCATTAATATCTTTAGCATTTAAATTATTTTCTATATTGATTTTATAAACATTACATACCGGTCCTGTATCTAATTCCTCTCCTATTTTCATAATACTAATCCCTGTCTCTTTATCTAAATTCATAATTGATCTTTGAATTGGAGCAGCACCTCTCCACTTTGGAAGAATAGATGCGTGTATATTTATGAAACCCTTTTTAGTTAGGTTCAAAAATTCTTTAGGAATAATTTGACCATAGGCAACTACAATCGCTAAATCTGCATCTAGTGATTTAAAATGTTCAAACTCTTCTTTATTTTCTTTTAGAGAATTTGGAGATCTAAATTCTAAATTTAAAGTTTCAGAAATTTTTTGTATTGGAGATTTATTAATTTTATGACCTCTTTGAGATTTTTGTGGAGGCTGAGTATATACACATTCAATTGGGTATCCATTTTGATATAAAGATTTTAGTATAGGAACAGAAAACATCGGTGTTCCCATAAAAATAATCTTTTTAGCCATAACTAAACTATAACTCTATTGGGATTTTTTTTATTTTTTGAAATTTTTTTTATTATTATGTCTCTTTTTAATTTGGTTAGATTATCAATAATAAGTTTTCCATCTAAATGATTAATTTCGTGTTGAAGACAAGTTGATAACAAACCATCGCACTTAATATTTTTTAATTTTCCATCTAAATCAATATATTCAACCTCACAAATTTTTGGTCTTTCGATTTCAATAAAAGTATCTGGTATAGACAAACATCCTTCCTCATATACAGATGTTTCATCACTAATTTTTTTTATAACTGGATTAATAAAACATAATGGATTATTTTCCTCTTCCTTTGCTGAAACATCAATAACTAAGATTCTTTTAAGAATACCCACTTGAACAGCTGCAAGGCCTATACCATTTGAATTATACATAGTTTCAAATAAATCATTAATTAATTTTTTCTCACCCTCACCAACATTTTCTATAGGATCAGAAATTTTTTTCAAAACTTCATTTGGAACAGTGATAATTGGTTTAATAGTCATGTAACGAATAAATAAACTAATTTTTAAACTTTTAAAGGAAGAACTTTTAGTAATAGTTTATTTCTTATTAAATCAACATTTAATTGATTCAAAGTATTAATGATAAAATAAACAGTATCTTCATCAATATTTTCAATTTTGTCCGGACCAATTACCTCGATTAATCTCAGTAATGCAGCTCCTATCTCATTGTTGTCAATCATTGTTTGTATATCTGCAGGCATTTCTGACTGCTTTATCTCATAAAGGCTGTCATATTTTTTTGAAATTTCAACTCCATCAGATTTAAGTGCCTCTAAAAAAATTATATCTTTTTTTGATAAAATATATTTTTTATCTTTTTTAATTTTCTTTAAAAATTTATCCAGATCCTCTTCAATTTTAGATTTTGCATAATCTCCATTAAAATAATTTATAAGTTTTGATTGATGTAAAATTTTACTATTATATTTAATTCTTTTATCAGGTGTCTTTTTCTTGTTTAGATTATTATTATAAAATGTTGTAAAATTCGAAGGCACATCCTCAATATCAATTTCACTTAAAAATTTTTTTAATTCTAAATCAAAAGCATCACCTATATCATCAGATATAAATAGATCCTTTAGTATCTTAATAAATTCTAATTTAATTTTTGGTTCTACTGTTAAAAGGCTTCGCTGATATAAAAGAGCGCGTCCCTCAATTGAAGATAGAGTTTTATATACCTCTTTGGCGTTTAGAAATTGATTAATATTAAATTGAAATTTTTTATAAAATTCGAATAACTCCTCCTCAGAATAATTTTTATCATTAACAGCTTTTTCTATTGTAGAAATTTTTTCTACATCAGTAATTTCTAAATCCTGTATTTTGTACAATAAATTTGAGGCTGAAAGATATTTCCAGATTATTTTAGGTGTATCTTTAGTTGGTTCATAAAAAAACTCAGGGTTAGTTCTATGAGCTAGATGAAAATCTAAAATTGAGTTTATTGATATTTTTGTATCTGCTTCATCTAAGTATCCAAACAAATAATTTATTTTATTTTCATAATAATTATCTTCAAAACCTAACTCTTTTTTTAAATCTAAGATTAACTGTGCCTCTTCGTTTTTTCCATAATTAATTAAGCAATATAAATTAAATTTAGATAAATATTCATCTTGGATAGGTTCTTTGTTTTTTGAAAAAATTTCACATGATTTTTTTATATTCGACTCTGATAAATAACTATCTACCAAATAAATTGCTAGATCAGGATGCGAATTAAATATTTGATTTTTAATAAGATATTCTTCTATTAATTCCAAGTTTGCATTTTTTATTAACCAATTTGATTTAAAGCCCATAAATTCTTGTTCAGTAATATTTTGTGTTGGATAATGAGCATTAGTTAACAAAGAAATATGCATTATATCAGATGCGTCCTCTGAAAGACTAAATTTATTAATATTCTGAAATAGATTTTTTAGTATTTTTCCGTCTGAGTTAGACCACATATCCATGCTCAAGCCATACTCACTTGGGTCGTATAATCCAACAATTTTAATTTCTTTTGATGAAAGTTTTTTTTCAAGTTTAATTCTATCTGTTTGTTTGTCTGTTTGTAATTCATAAATACTCTTCTGAGTGGTGCTTTGAATATTTTCATTTGAAATATTTGTTTCAGAAATAGCTTGATTATTTTTTTTTTCTATATTCCAAATATCAATTGGTTTTTGCTCAGCAAATATTGGTGTAAAAAAAATAAGACTAAATAATTGAATTGAAAAAATTCTCTTATTTAACAATTTTAAAATTTTCATTTGGAATAATTTTTTCAATTTCTTTTTTAGGTGCAGGAAAATCGATTGTGCTTAGAAAAAAAATAATACCTAAAATAACCCCTAATCCAATTATAGATTTTACCACAAGTCCCATGATATTTGATTTGCCTGAACTTGTGTTTTTAATGAATTGCATATACTTTTAGATAATTTCAAATTAAGACATATTTATGTTTTTTCAATACAGAAACTTATGAAATTAAAAGAAAATCTAGTTTTTTTAGGTATGATGGGTTCGGGTAAGAGTTCTATTGGGTCCTTAGTAGCTATGAAGTTAAGATTAAATTTTGTAGATATTGATAAAGAAATTGAAAAAAATTTAAATACTACAATTAAAAAAATCTTTGAAGTGAAGGGTGAAGATTATTTTAGAAAAATTGAGGAGCAGACAACTTTAAAAACACTTAAACTAAACTCGACTGTTATTTCCCTTGGTGGAGGAGCTTTTATAAATAACAACATTAGGAAAGAAATTTTAAAAAATCATTTATCTTTTTGGTTAAATTGGGATGATAAAATATTGTTAAATAGAATTAAAAATAGTAGAAAAAGACCATTAGTTATTAATGCAACAGATACTGATTTGATTGATTTAATCAAGAAACGGTCCAACATTTATTCTAAAGCATTATATGAAATAAAGTGTGATAAACTTACTAAAAGTGAAATAGTCAACAAAATTGTAAAAATTTATGAAACAAACTAAATTAAACATAGTAACCAAAACTGAAAAATATCCAATAATTATTGGGTCAAATTTAACCTCGATTGTATCAAAAATTTTTAAAATAAATTCAATTAATTTTGATAAATGTTTGATTGTTGTAGATAAAAATGTCCCAAAAAAATTTATTTCAAATATTAAAAAATCTTTAAAAAATAAGAAAATTTATATTTTGTTTTTTAATTCTAATGAAAAAAATAAAAACTTTAAGAAAATAAATAAAATTTTAGAAATTTTATTGAGTAGAAACTTCTCAAGAAATGACGTTTTAATTTCTTTAGGAGGAGGCATTACAGGTGATGTAAGCGGTTTTGCGGCAAGTCTTATGAAAAGAGGTCTAAAATTTATAAATATTCCAACAACTCTTTTGGCACAAGTTGACTCATCTATAGGTGGTAAAACAGGAGTTAATTCTAAGTACGGTAAAAATTTAATAGGAAGTTTTTATCAACCATCATTGGTTATCTCAGATATTCAGTTTCTTAAATCTTTAAAAAAAAGAGAAATAATTTGTGGATATGGAGAAATATTAAAGCATTCATTAATTGATAATAAAAAATTTTTTAATTTCTTAAATAAAAATCATAAAAAAATTTTAAATCTATCGTCTCCATTTATAGAAAAAGCTATTTATGAAAGTTGTAAAATAAAAAAAAAAATAGTTGAAAGAGATGAAAAAGAATCAGCATTAAGAAAAGTATTAAACTTTGGCCACACATTTGCCCATGCTTATGAGGCAAGCTTAGGGTACAGTAACAAACTAAATCATGGCGAAGCTGTTATTCTTGGGATGAAAACAGCACTTAGTTTTAGCTTGAAGGAAAACATGCTTAGTAAGAATGAATATAATTTAATTATAAATCATATTGATAATTCTGGTCTACCTTTTTTAATAAAAAAATACTTTTCTATAAAAGATTTAAATAAGATTTTATCTTTTATGATTAAAGATAAAAAAAATAATTCTGAAAAAATTAATCTAGTTTTATTAAAAAGAATTGGTAAACCAATTTTTAATAAACAATATTCCCAAAGAAAGTTAAGTGCGTTTCTAAAAAAATTTTTAAATAATTAAAATCTGTATTGAGTGTATAAATTCTCTTAATTCATGATCTAGAATTTTATAAATTTTTTTATTATTTTCAATTTTATTCATTTTTTTTTAGCTCTTCAGAGACAATAGTTAATTTTAGATGATATCTTCCTTTTTGATTTCCTTTATGATTTTTATGAAGAAAGGATTTGTCTTCGATGTTTATACTTTCAATATTTATTTGATCTAATAATTTTTTTTTTATAATTGCAATTAATTCATTTATATCCATAAATATTATTATATATCATGAAAAACATTTGTGACTGGAATAATTGTAATAAAATAGGTGAATATAAAGCACCAGTTGAAAAAGATAATAGCAGAAAATTTAGAATGCTTTGCCTCGAACATGTAAAAGAATTTAATAAAAATTGGAATTATTTTTCAGGAATGAATGATGATCAAGTAATGAATTTTTTAAAATCAGATATGACTTGGCACAAACCCACTCAGAGCTTTAGCTCCTCAGATAATTTTTTTAAAGTATTATGGAATACAACTTTAAAAGATGAACTTGATAAAGAAAAAATAAATGGAGATTATAATCATATGCGTCAATTTAAATTTGATCATAAAGATATAAAAGCTTTTGGAATATTAGGGGTTTCTGTGGGGTTAAAGTGGAAGAAAATACAAGATAAATTCAAATTACTTGTGAAAAAATTTCACCCTGATATGAATTCTGGAAATAAAAAATACGAGGAAAAACTTAAACTTATAACATTAGCTTATACTCAGTTAAAAAACACCTATAGGGAAAAAATTGACACCAAATCTTAATACAGAACCGGATATTAAAGTTTCATTAAAACAAACTTTTGGAATTGACTCAGAAATGGAAGTAGACGCATTTTCAAAAAAAAATGAATATGTTCCTGAAATTGATAAAAACTATAAGTTCGATAGAGATACCACATTAGCTATTATTTCAGGATTTGCTTTTAACAAAAGAGTTTTAGTTCAAGGATATCACGGTACTGGTAAATCTACTCACATTGAACAAATTGCTGCAAGACTAAATTGGCCTTGTATTCGTGTAAATTTAGATAGTCATGTGAGTAGAATTGATTTAATTGGAAAAGATGCGATCGTTCTCAAAGAGGGTAAACAAGTAACTCAATTTAACGAGGGAATTCTACCATGGTCCATTCAAAATCCAGTTGCACTTGTTTTTGATGAATATGATGCTGGTAGACCTGATGTAATGTTTGTAATTCAAAGAGTTTTAGAAGCTGAGGGTAATTTTACATTACTAGATAAAAATAAAGTAATTAAACAAAATAAATTTTTTAGATTATTTGCCACTTCAAATACTGTTGGACTAGGTGATACTACAGGTCTATATCATGGTACGCAGCAAATTAACCAAGGTCAAATGGATAGATGGAATATTGTTACAACATTAAACTATCTTCACCTAGACAGAGAAATGGATATTGTGTTGTCTAAAAATAAAAATTTAAATAATGCAAAGGGAAAAGAAAAAGTTGCTAATATGATAAAAGTGGCATCTCTCACACGTAAAGGATTTGTAGCAGGAGATATCTCAACAGTAATGAGCCCTAGAACTGTATTACACTGGGCTGAAAACTCAGAGATTTTTAAAGACACTGGTTACGCTTTTAGAGTAACTTTTCTAAATAAATGTGATGATATTGAGAAAAATACTATCGCAGAATATTATCAAAGATGTTTTGGAGAAGAATTGCCAGAGTCTCTGATTAATATTCAAATTTAAATGAGCTCTAGAGAAACTAACTTAAAAGAAAAATTCAGAATTGCTTTAAACTCTACAGCAAAAGTAATTTCAGATGATTTCGATTTAAATAAAAAAAATATTGAAGACAAAAAAACTAAAGATATTATTTCATTAGAAATTGACAATCTTACTAATCCAAGTGACTTCATAAGGCTACGTGCTGAGACTGATTCAAGTGCCCTCAAAAAAAAATTTTCTGATGATTTAATTTATAAAAAAAACTTACCTAGCAATACTTCCTCTAGATCGCTTTACAATATTGCTGAAAAGATTAGATACGAGGCCTTGGGTGGTCAAATGCTCAAAGGTATAGAAAAAAACTTTCATGAAAACTATTTACAAATAATTAATCGTAAAAGAAAAGATCAATTAAAAACAAAAGAGGATGTACCTGTGGCAGAGGCTTTTGAATTATATATGCTCAAAAATTTTCATAAAATAAAGTTAAATTCTCTAACTTCTAGAATGTTAAATTTTTGGGAGAAAGATTTTGAAAATTCTATTGAAAAACATAAAGAATTTTTGATGAATAATCTAGAAGATCAAAACACTTACTCTTCAAAATTTTCTCAAATATTGGAAGAAATGGATATTTTTCAAAGTGATGAAGATAACGAAAAAGAAGAAGAAAATCAGGATCAAGGGCAAGACAATCCTTCAAACGATGATCAAAACAGTGATAAAGAAGATAATAAAGATGAAAACAATGACCAGGACACCCAAGCCTCTCTAGAAGCAGATTATAGCATTGATGAATTTAACTTAGATGAACAAATCAACGAAGTCGAATCAGATGAACAAAGTTCAGAACAAATAGTAAAAAAAAATATAGATAATATTAATCTTGATTACAAAATATTTACCACACAATATGATGAAATAATAAAAGCTGAAAATTTAGAAAATGCTGATGAAGCAACTAAACTTAGAAAAAGTTTGGATCAACAACTAATTGGTTTCCAAGATGTAATAACAAAATTAGCAAATAAACTTCAAAGGCAATTACTTGCTAAACAAAATAGGGCTTGGGAATTTGATTTAGAAGAAGGATTATTAGATAGCTCAAAACTTCCAAGAATTATAATGGACCCTTACAACTCTTTATCTTTTAAAAAAGAAAAAGATTTAGACTTTAAAGATACAGTGGTAACTTTATTAATTGATAATTCTGGATCTATGAGAGGTAGACCAATTACTATTGCCGCAATATGTGCAGATATCCTATCTAGAACTCTAGAAAGATGCTCTGTCAAAGTTGAGATTTTAGGTTTCACAACTAAAAACTGGAAAGGCGGAAAAAGTAGAGAGCTTTGGACAAAAAATTCAAAACCTAAGACGCCAGGTAGATTGAATGATTTAAGACACATTATATACAAAGGTGCAGATACTCATTGGAGACAAGCAAAGAATAATTTGGGACTTATGCTTAAGGAGGGCTTGCTTAAAGAAAATATTGATGGAGAAGCAATATCTTGGGCTTTCAATAGGATTAAAAAAAGAAAAGAGGAAAGAAAAATCTTGATGGTAATTTCCGATGGAGCACCCGTTGATGACTCAACTCTTTCTGTAAATTCAGGAGACTTTTTAGAAAAGCATTTAAAAAAAATTGTTAAATATATTGAAAATAAATCTGATATAGAAGTTCTAGCAATAGGAATAGGTCACGATGTGTCGAGGTATTATGATAAAGCAATAAAAATTACTGACGTAAATGAGTTAGGAGATGTTATGATTTCTCAATTAAGTTCATTATTTGAAACTAAGAAAAAATACCACTAAATATTAAATAATTCTCTATTCTTCCATTTAATATTAACCTCGGCCCCACTTCGTGTTTTAGAATTTCTACAGTTTACTGATGCAAAATTTTTCTCTAATAAAGTTTTTCCAATAAACAATCCAAGACCAAGTCCTTGCTTAGATTTGTCATTTGAATAGTTTGATTTCAAATATGGCTCTCCTATTTTTGATATAATATCTCTAGGATAACCATTTCCATCATCCTCCACGGTAATCTCTGTGATCTCGCTGTCACTTTTTAAATTAATAAAAACATTATTTTTTGCAAATTTATTGGCATTTCCTATAAAATTTCTTAATCCATAAACTATCTCTATAGATTTGCTTATCTTTTTTGGGTTTGAATCCTGATCAAAATTAAAAATAAAATCTTTTTTACTAATTTCTTTAAATGATGAGATAATTTCTCTCAAATAATCTCTAATGTTAATATCTTTGTCTATGAATTCGTCTTCTTCGACGGGGTTTAAAGTTAAACGTTTTAGGATTTCATTACATCTGTTAACTTGACTGTTTAATAATTCAATATCTTTTTCTATATCCTTGTGACCCTTAAATTGTTTCATTAAATCATGAGCGATAATTGTTATTGTTGAAAGAGGAGTGCCTAAAGAATGTGCTGCAGCAGCAGCTTGACCACCTAAAGATAAAAGCTCGTGTTCTTTAGCCATTACCTCTTCCATTTTGCCTAATGCCTCTTTTCTTAATCTAGATTGAGCACCAAATGTCATTGCAAAGTAATTTAAAAATACTAAAGCAATAATTAATGATATTGGTATAGAATAATAAAAATAGTGATTATTATGAAAATCACTATTTAAATTAATTGGTAAATCTTGATAATAAAAAGTTAAAAATAGAATTATAATTATTGTTAGTATTACCAATAAAGTGTTAGTTTTTAAGCTTAAATTTGAGGAAGAAAAAACACTTGGTATCAATATAAAAATGACGAATGGATTAGTAATTCCACCTGATAAATAAAGGAGAACACCTAACTGTAAAATATCTATAAATAAAAATAAAAAAGCAGATCTATCTGATAGTTGTGTTTTTTCATAAATGAAAATTAAATATAAATTACTTAATATACCAAGAAATATAACTATATTTGAGGTAATAAAATCAAAATTTGAACTTAGGAAAAAATATACAAAATTTATTGCAATCAATTGTCCAATTATTCCAATCCATCTTAGAGTTATATAAGTTGATTTTTTAAAAGAATGATATTTTGAAGTTTCAAAAAACTTCATATTTAAATGTCAAGATTCCGAACATTTATAGCATTAGAAACTATAAAATCTTTTCTCAGCGCAACATCATTACCCATCAAAGTATGAATCAAATTTTGATCTTTTTTTAAATCTTTAGAGTATTGTACTTTTAAAAGATTTCTAGTCTCTGGGTCTAATGTTGTACTCCATAACTCTTCGGGATTCATTTCACCTAAGCCTTTAAATCTTTGGATATTCATTTTTGACTTTTCTAAATCTAGTGCCTTAGAATATTCTTTTGATCCTTTTTTTATTTTCTTTAATTCTTTATTATTACTTATTATATAATCTTCTAATTCTACTTCATCCTTTATATAAATTCCTTTCGAGCCTTTATTGATTTTAAATAGTGGTGGTTGAGCTAAATAAACGTGACCATTTTCAATCAATTTGTTAAATGGCTTATTATTAAAAAAAGTTAATAAAAGAGCTCGGATATGAGATCCATCTACGTCAGCATCTGTCATAATAATTATTTTTCCGTATCTTAAATCTTTTAAGTCAATCTCTTGCGCTTTTGGATCTAAGCCTAGTGCATTAATCAAAGTGACTATCTCATTAGAGGAAATCATTTTGGACAAAGCCTTTGTTCTTTGATCAGAACCATTACCATTACCATTACCATTACCATTTTTCTTCACATTGAAATCCTCTACATAAGTATTAAGTATTTTCCCTCTGAGTGGCAAAACTGCTTGATTTGCTCTATTTCTACCTTGTTTTGCAGATCCACCTGCTGAATCTCCCTCTACAATAAATAGTTCAGTTCCTTCTTGTTTACCGATTTGACAATCAGCTAATTTTCCAGGAAGACCACTTAATTCAAGGGCTCCTTTTCTTCTTACATTTTCTCTTGCTTTTCTAGCAACATCCCTTGCCATTGCTGCTTGAATAATTTTAGCTAAAATAATTTTTGCAATAGAAGGATTTTGATCAAACCATATAGATAATTTTTCATTTACTAATGTTTCAACAATCATTCTTACCTCTGACGAAACGAGCTTGTCTTTTGTTTGAGATGAAAATTTTGGATCTGGGATTTTGGTTGACAGTACACACGTTAGACCTTCCTTTATATCATCACCTGAGATTGCTAATTTATTTTTCTTTAGTAAATTATTTTCATTAGCATATTTATTAACTACCCTAGTTAATGCACTTCTAAAACCTAACAAATGGGTTCCACCATCTTTTTGATAAATATTATTCGTATATGGAAATATATCTTCTGAATACCCTGCATTCCATTTTAAAGAACACTCTAATTCAATATTATTTTTTTTACCTTCAATGTAAATTGGTTTTCTAAATAAATCATTGCCATTTTTATTTTGTAACTTTTCTCTTTTTTCATCTAAAAAATCTACAAATTCAAGAACACCTCCATCAAATTTAAACTCTGATATTTTTTCTTTTTTTTGACTTGCATCAGTAAATACTATTTTAATTCCTTTATTTAAAAAGGCTAATTCTCTCATTCTTTTTATTAAAATATTTGCACTAAATTTTATTGAAGAAAAAATTTCTTTAGAGGGTAAAAAAGTTATTTGAGTTCCAGTATTTTTTGCTTTTCCAACCACTTTCAATTGAGCTTTGGCTTCTCCATTTTGAAATTCTATGTAATGTTTTTTTCCATCTCTAAATATTTCTAGCTTTAAATTTTCTGATAATGCGTTAACAACTGAAACACCTACACCATGCAATCCACCTGAAACTTTATACGAGTCATGATCAAACTTACCACCAGCATGTAGTTGGGTCATAATTACTTCTGCTGCTGATTTTTTTTCTCCCTTATGAATATCTACAGGGATACCCCTTCCATCATCATTTACTGTAATTGTTCCATCAAAGTTAATTTTTACGTTAATATTTTTACAATATCCTGCTAATGCTTCATCAATTGAGTTATCAACAACTTCATAAACCATATGATGCAATCCGGTTCCATCATCTGTATCACCAATGTACATACCTGGTCGTTTTCTAACCGCTTCAAGACCCTTCAAAACCTTGATGGAGTCTGCCTGATATGTGTTTTTATTTGTCATTTTTTAAATTTTGGAAAAAGAAAATTATAACATTTTTTAAAAAAATTGCTGATTTATCTTAGCAGAAATATTGAAAAAAAATTAAATTACTATTGATTTATAACACTTATTTAATGGCGGAGAGAATGGGATTCGAACCCATGAAAGGATTGCTCCTTTACACGCTTTCCAAGCGTGCGCTTTCAACCACTCAGCCATCTCTCCAAGTTTATAAGTTCACTAGTACCCAAGATTGCTCCTTGTATTTAGTATATTTTTTAAACCAGAATGATAAATATCTTTCCGCTAAAAATGCATATAATCTTTTGGTGTCATACTTGCTATCTAATGTTTCAAAACCAAATAATTTTTCACATCTAGCCAACCAAGGGAATAAAGAATTAAACCATTTATTAATGATATAGGGTTTTGAAATAAACATTATATGTGGATTAAAATTATTTTTAGTATTTACATAATCTTTAAAATCTTCTCTGTCATTTTTGTCAAGTACATCAATTGCCTTTTCTAAGTTACCGTAACCATGATGCATATCAAAATGAAGTTTAATTGTTTGTTTTTTTATATCAAAAAAAATTGATGGATCTTTTATTAAAGATTTCCATCCTCTTTTAATTAATTTCATTTTTTTAACTTTATTAACATTTATTGATTTACAAATTATTGATTCAAAATTTTCCCAATTTTTATCGGGCTCATTTAAAATATATTCGTTTAGATTTTCAGAATTGATTTTTTTGTCTTCAAACTCATTTTTGATCCAATATCTTCTTTTTTGACAAAATCCTATCCAATGATCAGAATTAATTTCAAGTTTATTTTTCCAAAACCAATAATGAAATGTAAGTTCTGAGTAATATTTCTCTTTATTTATAATATTATCACCTGTATTTGGTATCAAATATGAATTTGGAAAATTTCCATTTTTAGCTGCACAAAGATTATAACTAGGGTTTGCAATTAATTTAATTGGCTTGTCTGTTACACAATATATTTCAAACGTTGACATTATTTTTTTCTTATAAAACAAATTTCATTTACTCTTCCTTTTAAAATTTCAATACTTTTGTAGTTTTCTAGAAAAAATTTTTTTTCTTCATTTGATATAAGACTAGATGAAAAATCTCTTTTATCTATAATGCTTGTCAAAATTTCTTTTAAAGTAGGATGCTGATTGTGTATATTCATATCTTTTCTTGTATCTGGGAAATCTAATTCTTCAACCACATACAAGCCATTCGAATTTATTTTAGAAAATGTTTTAAAAAGAGTTATTATTTGATCCTTGTAGTAATGACCTGCGTCTTCTATAATAATGTCATAATAAAAATCATTACTCATAATTTTTTTCTCAATTTCTTTTTCAGAACTATTATCTATATAGTAATTTTTATTTCTTGAGGAATTATAACAAAATAAATCTGGAAATATATCGAAGCTATAAATACTTGCGTTTTTAAAATAAAAAAAAAATGAAGCTGATGCATTTCCCTTGAATGCTCCTATTTCTAAAATATTAATATTTTTATCTTTGAATTCGCGAAAAA
>CACOMK010000013.1 GCA_902628305.1 uncultured Pelagibacteraceae bacterium
TTAATTCATCCAATGTATAACCAACAGCAAGCTTTGCGGCAACTTTTGCAATTGGGAAACCAGTTGCTTTAGACGCTAGAGCAGAGGATCTAGATACACGAGGATTCATTTCTATCACAACCATTCGTCCATTCTTCGGATTAATTGCAAACTGTACATTTGATCCCCCTGTTTCAACTCCAATTTTTCTTAGACAGGCAATAGATGCATTTCTCATAACTTGATACTCCTTATCCGTCAAAGTAAGTGCTGGGGCTACAGTTACAGAGTCACCGGTATGAATGCCCATTGGATCGACATTTTCTATAGAGCAAATTATAATACAATTGTCTTTCTTGTCTCTAACAACCTCCATTTCAAATTCTTTCCATCCCTCTAAACACTCTTCAACAAGAACTTGGTTTACAGGTGACTCGTGCAATCCATTTTTTATTATTTTGAAATAATCTTTTTTATTTTTAGCAATTCCTCCCCCAAGTCCACCCAATGTAAATGCAGGTCTTATTATTGCTGGTAAACCAATTTTTCTTAATACTTTTGAGGCTTGGTTGTTGCTATTTACGATTTCAGATTTTGGTAAATCTAAACCAATATCTATCATATTTTTTCTAAATTTTTTTCTATCTTCTGCATTGGAAATTGCTTTTGAATTTGCGCCAATTAATTCAATTTTGTATTTCTTTAAAATTCCTTTTTTTTCAGCTTCCATTGCAAGATTAAGAGCGGTTTGACCTCCCATTGTTGGTAAAATTGCATCTGGTTTTTCTTTTTTAAGAATTTTTTCTAGTACTCCTAATGTAATTGGCTCAATGTAGGTTTTATCTGCTACATCAGGATCTGTCATAATTGTTGCTGGATTTGAGTTGATTAAAATTACTTTATACCCCTCGTCTTTTAAGGCTTTACATGCTTGAGTACCAGAATAATCAAATTCGCAAGCTTGACCTATTATAATTGGGCCAGCACCTACTACTAATATTTTTTTAATATCTTTTCTTTTGGGCATTTTTTTTCATACTGTTAATAAATTCTTTAAACAAATAGACACTATCTTGTGGTCCAGGGTTCGACTCAGGATGATATTGCACTGAAAAAACAGGTTTGTTTTTTAGTCTTATACCTTCAATGCTATTATCAAATAAAGATTTATGAGTTATTTCAATATTTTTCGGTAAATTTTCTTTCATTACTTCAAAGCCATGGTTTTGGCTGGTAATTTCAACATTATCTTGAATTAAGTTTTTTACAGGGTGGTTTGCGCCTCGATGACCTAATTTCATTTTTTTTGTTTTGCCACCTAATGCTAAAGCAAGAAGTTGATGACCTAGGCAAATACCAAATACAGGTAATTTATTTTTTATCAATTCCCTGAGAGTTCCTATTGCATATTTTCCAGTAGCTGCAGGATCACCGGGACCATTTGATAAAAATATACCATTTGGTTTAAGAGCTAAAATTTTTTCAGCTGTTGTGTTGCATGAAACAACGCTCACTTTACAATTAAAATCAGAGAAATATCGTAAGATATTTTTTTTTATTCCATAGTCAATTGCAACTACATGAAATATTTTTTTTTTATTTTTTTTAAATCCAGTTTCTTTTTTCCAGGTTTTAAAGCCTTCCCATATGTAATTTTTTTTAGTTGTAACTGTTTTTGCAAGGTCTAAGTTCTTTAATCCACTCCATTTTATTGTTGTATTAGCAAGTTTGCTGATATTAAATTTACCATTTTTTGAGAAAGCAACTGTTCCTTTAGGAGCTCCATTATCTCTTATAAAGTTTGTAAGGCTTCTTGTATCTAAACCAGTAATTCCAACAATTTTATTTTTTTTTAGCCAAGCATCTAAATGTAGAAATGACCTATAATTTGAAGGATCGGTAATTTCAGAGTTCAATATTACCCCTTTAGCCCATATTTTATCAGACTCATGATCTTCTTTATTGGTTCCAACATTTCCAATGTGAGGAAAGGTAAAGTTAATAATTTGGCCTGCATATGACGGATCAGAAATGATTTCCTGATAACCTGTTAAGGATGTATTAAAACAAACCTCCCCAGTAGCTTCTCCATGGTATCCAATTCCAATTCCTTTAAAAATCTTTTTATTTTCGAGAACTAAAACGCCTGTATTGATTTGAGATTTTATTTTTGAGTTAGTTTTTTTTGCTTTTTTGTTCAATTACAACTCATGAGTTAAAGGTTAATACAATAATTGCTTTATTATCGCAACAGAGATGTAATATAAAATTGTAAAAAAACAATTTTTCTTTTGAAGAATTTTTTCTTTAAAGTAGATTAAAAAACTATGTCATTAAAACAGACTATCGAAAACGAATATAAAAATGCTTTAAAATCTAAAGATAAAAATAAAATATCAACCTATAGGTTAATATTATCTTCTATTAAGGATTTAGACATTGTTAATAGATCTGGTCCAAATAAAAAAGAAACTGATGATGAGGATATTAAGAAACTATTAAAAAAAATGGTTAAGCAAAGAGCCGAATCGATCGATATTTACAAAAAAAATAGCAGAATAGATCTTTTAGAGGTTGAGCAAAATGAATATGATATTTTAACAAGTTTTTTACCCAAGCAACTTAGTGAAGAAGAAACTAAAAAAATTTGTACAAGTATTATTTCAAAAATTGGAGCAGATTCTTTAAAAGATATGGGAAAAGTTATGGGTGAATTAAAAAAAACTCATGCGGACGAAATTGACTTTTCAAAAGCGGGATCAATGATCAAGGAATTGTTAAATAAATAATGAAATACCCAAAAGAGTATCTTGATGAAATTAAAAACAGGTTGAAAGTTTCAACTGTAGTATCAAAAACAGTTTCCTTAAAAAAAAGAGGCAAAGAATTTGTAGGTTTGTCGCCTTTCAAAAATGAAAAAACACCCTCATTTACTGTAAATGATGAAAAAGAATTTTATCATTGTTTTGCAACATCTGAACATGGCAATATTTTTGATTTTGTGATGAAAATTCAAAATTTAAAATTTGGTGAAGCTGTAAAATATTTAGCTCAGTTAGCAGGTATGCAGCCATATATGTTTTCAAAACTAGATGAAGAAAGAGAGAAAAAATGGAATGAGTATAAATCTATTTTTAGTAATTATGTTGATTTTTATCACAACGAACTTTTGAAAAATGAAAATTATTCAATTGCTAGAGATTATTTAAAAAATAGATCGTTGAGTAAAGATGAAGTTAAAAAATTTAAGATAGGGTATATAGAAAAAAATCCGAATTTTTTTGAAAAATTAAAAAATGATTATACTGAACAAACACTTATAGAAACTGGTCTATTTTATTTAGATGAAAAAAAAAAAATTTATGTAGAAAGATTTAGAGGTAGATTAATATTTCCGATCAACAATATTTCAGGGCAACCAATTGCCTTAGGTGGAAGAATAATTGAAAATTTAGATTATCTAGCGAAATATATAAATTCCCCTGAAACCATTTTTTTTAAAAAAGGATCCAATTTATATAATTTAGATTTAGCAAGAAAACTTTCTAATAAAATAGATCATATTTATCTCGTTGAAGGTTACATGGATGTTGTGGGTCTCAGTAAAAATGGAATTGATAATGTTGTTGCAAATCTTGGCACTTCATTAACAGACAAACAGATTTTAACTTTAAATCAATTTTTTGATGACATCATAATATGTTTTGACGGTGATGAAAGTGGGTATAAAGCAGCTGTTAGAGCTGCAGAAAATTCGATTAAAGAACTTAAGCCAGAGAAACAAATTTCTTTTTTATTTTTACCAGATAAAGAGGATCCAGATAGCTATGTAAATAAAAATGGTAAAGCCAATTTTATAGATTTTACAAAACAAACTAAATTATCAATCCATCAATTTATTTTTAGTCATTATAAAAAACAAACTAATAATAACCCTTCTTCTATGGCTATTTTTGAAAAGAAACTTAGAAGTATTGCAAATACGATTAAAGATGATTTTATTAAAAAATATGTTAAGGAATATTTTTTAGAAAAAATTGCTGAGCTAACTCCACATTCCAATCAAAATAATAAAAAATTTTATTTAAAAAAAATTAAATCTTTAGAGAGTACAAAAAAATATTATAAAGAAAGTCAATCTTTGACTGGAGTTGAATTAAAAGAGTTTTCTTTATTATACTTGGTGATAAATAACTTAGATTTATTGCAAGCAAATATTCATTTAATTAAAAATATTAAATTATTTACTGAGTTTAATAAAAAAATATTTGAAACTATAATTGAAAAATTAAAATCTGAAGAAAAAATTACAGTCCAAGATCTTAACCTTGATACTCAATTGACTGAAAAAATAAACAAATTTGCTTCAATCAAATATATACTGAATAATAAATCTGATGATGATCAAAAAATAATTGAATTATTAGAGGATATTTCGAGAGACTTAATGAATTATGATCTTGAGTTTAGAATCCAAGAATTAGAATCGAAGTTTTCGATAGATATGAGTGAGACCACATTTAATGAGCTAAAAGAGCTAAAAAAAAAGCAGAATCTCAATTAAACAGACTAAATTAGTAATGGATTTTTATACAATTGACATTATATAAGACTTCCAAACTCAAATTACTGTGGAAAGAATAATTACAAAATCATTTGCTAGATTAATGGGTCGAGGCACTCATAGAGGTTTTATTACTTACGAGGAACTAAATAAATCCCTAGGTAAAAGAAATTTATCTAATGAAAATTTAGCTCAAGCATTTATTCATATTTTAGATGAAAAGATTACTCTAGTAGAAAAAAAATCAGATTATAAAGTTTTAAGGAAGAAAGAAAACTCTAGCAAAGAAGAAGGGAAAACAATCGAAAAAAGTGATGATCCAATCAGAATGTACTTACGTGAGATGGGTGGAGTTGAGTTGCTTTCCAGAGAGGGTGAAATTGCGATTGCAAAAAGAATCGAGGCTGGAAAGGATGTGATGTTAATTGCTCTTTCTCAGAGTCCAATTACTGCCCAACAATTTTTTGAATGGAATGATCAACTTAATAAAGATGAAATTTTGGTTAGAGAAATAATTGATATCGATACAAATTATATGGAAGACGAGACCACTGGACCTAGCGCTAAACAAAAAAATTCAGGAGAAACTGATAAAGAGGAAAGCACTGGAGATGAAGATGATGATTTTAATCCAACGCTTGCTGCCATGGAAACTGAGATTAAACCAAAAGTTTTAAAAACAATTAATATTCTTACTAAAGAGTATAATAAATTGATAAAATATCAGAAAGAAAAACTGGAATGTATATTGAATTCCAGAAATTTTTCCCCTGCTAAAGAGAAAGGTTATGAGAAAGTTGTAAATGATATTTTAGAAAATATTAAATCGCTTCAGCTCTCTCCATCAGTTTTAGAGGAACTTGTTCAAAAACATTATGTTGAGAATAAAAAAATAATATCCCTTGAGGGTAATTTGCTTCGATTTGCTTTAGATCACAAAATTCAAAGAAATGAATTTATTAAGTTTTATGTGGGAAATGAGATAAATCCTAATTTAAAAAAATTTTTAGATACAAATAATTTATGGAAGCAATTTTTCAATAAATACAAAAATGAATTTAAAAATATTAGAGAAAGATTAATTGAGATAAGTAATAAACTTGGTATTTCAGTTACTGATTTTAAAAAATTGGTTAGTAGAATTCAAAAAGGAGAGAAAGAATCTAGAATCGCTAAAAAAGAGATGGTTGAAGCAAATTTAAGGTTGGTCATCTCTATTGCAAAAAAATACACTAATAGAGGTCTTCAATTTTTAGATTTAATTCAAGAGGGAAATATTGGCCTTATGAAGGCAGTCGATAAATTTGAGTATAGAAGAGGTTATAAATTTTCAACATATGCAACATGGTGGATAAGACAAGCAATTACGAGGTCAATTGCTGACCAAGCTAGAACAATAAGAATCCCAGTCCATATGATAGAAACAATAAATAAAATTGTTAGAACTCAAAGATTAATTTTAAGTGAATTTGGTAGAGAGGCTACTCCAGAGGAGTTAGCTCAAAAATTAAGAATGCCACTTGATAAAGTAAGGAAAGTTCTTAAAATTTCAAAAGAACCAGTATCATTGGAAAAACCTGTTGGAGATGAAGAGGATAGTAGTTTAGGGGATTTCATAGAAGACACAAAAGCACTAGCCCCACTTGAACAAGCTATAAAATCAAATCTTGGAGAAGCAACAACAAAAATTTTGTCTACATTAACTCCAAGAGAGGAGAGGGTGTTAAGAATGAGATTTGGTGTAGGAATGAATACTGATCATACACTTGAAGAAGTTGGTCTTCAGTTTTCTGTAACCAGAGAGAGAATCAGACAAATTGAAGCTAAAGCTTTAAGAAAGCTCAAGCATCCAAGTAGATCAAAACAATTAAAAAGTTTTTTAGAAAGCTAAAACTAGGGCCGTTAGCTCAATAGTAGAGTACTGCATTGACATTGCAGGGGTAGTTGGAGCGTAACCAACACGGCCCACCATCAAAATTATCTTTATTTGATAACTTTACAAAAATGGTATAGTTAAGTTTATTTTTGGGCCTGTAGCTCAGTTGGTTAGAGCAGTACACTCATAATGTATTGGTCCCAGGTTCGAGTCCTGGCGGGCCCACCATATTATAAGTTACAATTTTAATTTTGAGAAAATTCCTTTAAAATTTTGAACAAGGCATTTATATCTCCATCATTGGAATTCAAGATTGACGAAAACTCTTCTTTTTGTGTTCTTGCCAAACTCAACCCTTCAATAATTAAATCTCTTATTAAAGGATTATTTGGATCTTTAGTATATACTCTCCAATCTATTTTTACTTCTGGCCTGTCAGCTGTTGCTACTAATATGCTTCTAACAATTGTATAATTTTTATTAAGCAATTCTTTGTCTTTTACCTCAATTTCTGGATTAGTATATTCAGCAAGTCTACTAGAGAAACTTTTTAAAAAATATTTTTCAAACAAATCAGAGTAAGTGTTTTTTTGATCATAATTAAGATCTTTTCTCGCCGCTCCTAAAGAGTAAAAACCAACACCTCTTATATCAACAGTTTCCCTTGCAATTAATTTAAGTTGATTTATTTTTTCCTCTTTAGAAATATTTTTAGATAACACTTGAGACGCTCTATTGACAGTAGATTGGATAAATACATCAGGAGAAATAGAGTGAGCAAAATTAAAATTTGTATCAGAAATTATTAAAAATAGAGTTAAAATAAATATTCTTTTCATTTTATTATTTATTTATTTTGTATCTATCTCTTCCCAATCACTATCTTCTTTGAAGATTACTTCTATATTTCCTCTTTGGATATTTTTAATTTTATTTTCCCTATCTTGCGTATATAAACTTCTAACGGAAGCATAAAAATCTACAGAATTCGTTTCTAAATTATCTAAAGACTCAATATTATTTGCTCTGAATTCTACACCTGATAATATTTTTGTAACAGCGAACAATTCACCGTCTAAATATTCATTATTACCATTTGCCGAAATATTATAATAAGGATCACCACCCATTACATTGACAAACATTCCTGCAGTATCTCTAATTGTAGATGGTCCTAAAACTGGTAACACTAAATAGCAACCTGGGCCAATTCCCCAAGCTCCTAGTGTTTGACCGTAATCTTCTTTAATATATTTAGGAAAACCCATTTCAGTTGCTGGATCAAATATACCTAGTATTCCCAGTGTAGAATTTACAACAAGTCTTCCAGTATTAATGGCTGCTAGTTTAATGTCACCCTGCAGCACATTGTTTGGAATAGTTATTAAAGTCGAAAGATTATTTAAAACATTACCAGTTCCTTTTTTTAAAGGTGCCGGTAAAGACCTGTAACTTTTAGCAACTGGTTTAAGAATAGCTTTGTCTAAACCTTGATTTAACGCAAAAGTTGCCCTGTTCAAAGGTTCAAAGCAATCTTTAGTAGATTTATTTTTTTTTGATAATTCTAATTTACCATCAGATCCTGCTAATGCATTTGTGGTAAGAAGAAAGAATAAAAGAATAATTTTTAAAGTTCTTATCATTTATTTTGAATTATATATTGTTTATTCATGTAAAGTAAATCAAGATTTAGTACTAAAAATGACTTAAATATGGCCTAAAATTATCTAATAATACAATTAAAATGAGCTTAAAAATTATTTCAAATTATTCGCCTAATTTTAATCCAATAAAAAGAAAAATAAGCCAAATAAAATTTTTAATTTTTCATTATACGGGAATGAAAAAAGAAGCTGATGCAATTAAAAAATTAACAAATTCTAGATCCAATGTTAGTTGTCATTATTTTATAAAAAAAAAAGGTGAAACTCTAGTTATGGTGCCTGATTTATATGTATCTTGGCATGCAGGCATATCTAGATGGGGACATTACAAATCGTTAAATAAATATTCTATTGGTATAGAAATTAGTAATTCAGGACATAATTTTAAGTATAGTAAGTTTTCTAAAAATCAAATTTATTCTCTCAAAAAATTGAGTAAATTTTTGATAAAAAAATATAATATTAAATCTAAAAATATTTTAGGACATTCAGATATAGCACCAGAAAGAAAAAAGGATCCAGGAGAATATTTCCCTTGGAAGGAACTTGCTAGGCAAAAGATAGGTTTATGGCATTCAATATCTATACGAACATTAAAAAAAAATAGAGAAATTAAGCTAGATAAAATTAGTGAAAAAACTTTTTATAATAATCTTTCAAAAATTGGATATACGATAAAAAAAAATGATAGTTCCTATAATAAAAGTTTTAAAAATTATATAGTAAAAGCTTTTCAAAGAAGGTTCAGACAAGAATTGGTAAATGGAAAAGTAGATAAAGAATGCTTAATTATAAGTGAAAATTTAGCAAATAAATTTAAATAAAATTTCTTGAACTTTTTAAGATAAATACTAAATTAAGTATGCCAGATAAACGACTTATCGCTTAAATTAAATTTAAGAGGAAAGTCCGGGCTCTACAAAGACACAGTGCCAGGTAATACCTGGCGGGGGAAACCCTAGGGATAGTGCCACAGAAAATAAACCGCCATAACATGGCAAGGGTGAAAAGGTGTGGTAAGAGCACACCGGTTCTATTGGTAACAATGAACGCTGGAAAACCCCACTGGGAGCAAGACTAAGTAGAGATGACATTGTTGAAAAACTAAAAGCTGTCCTTGGCTAGTCATCAGGGTTAGTCGCTTGAGCTTAAGAGTGATCTTAAGCCTAGATAAATGATAGGTTTAAACGACAGAACCCGGCTTATAGTTTATCTGGCACTTCATAATTATAAATAAAAAAATACCTTAATAATACGATTAGTGTCGTAGTTAGAGGCATAAATTTAAATGTAACTTAAGCAGGTATCCTAATTATCTCCTCAACCATATTTTGAACAAAGCAATCCATTATGGATAATAATATCGAATTTCACCTTAAAATTTGACCTAAATTTGAGATTGAATCACCATTTGACTATTATTTTAAATACCCATATATTCCCATATATTCCCAATTATGGAATTTATAAATTTTAAAATACATGTTTTTATCAACTTACGAAAACAAATTAGACAAAAAAGGGAGGGTGTCTGTGCCTGCTAGTTTTAGGTCACATTTATCTAACTTAGGTTACAATGGTGTTATTTGCTACCCCTCTTTTAATACTTCTTCAATAGAAGCATGTTCTCAAGATAGAATCGAAAAAATCACTTCAGCAATAGACTCTTTAAATCCTTTTGAGGAAAAGAGAGATTACTTTGCGACTTCAATATTAGCAGAAAGTACAAATTTACAATTTGATAGTGAAGGAAGAATTTCGCTGTCTTCAAAATTATTAAAACATGCAAAAATTAAGAGTAGCATGTTATTTGTTGGTCAGGGTCAAACTTTCCAAATATGGGAGCCAACAACATTTGAAAAATTTAAGATTATTGCACGAAAAAAATCAAACTTAAATAGAGCAAGTCTTAAATGGGAAAAACACTTAAACAACAAAGAGGGGAAATAAGATGACTATTAACTTTAAAACACCAGAGATAAAGGAGTTGCAACCAAGACTATTAGTACTAGGAGTTGGTGGAGCAGGTGGAAACGCAATTAACGAAATGATTGAAAATAATTTACAAGGTGTAGAATTTATTGCAGTCAATACAGATGCTCAAGATTTAAAGTTAAGTAAAGCAAAAACAAGAATTCAAATTGGTTTAAATTTAACGAAAGGATTGGGAGCTGGAGCAAAAATAGATATAGGGCAAGCAGCTGCAGATGAATCTTTAAATGAAATTATAAATACACTTCAAGGTGCAAATATGGTTTTTATTGCAGCTGGTATGGGTGGTGGAACAGGAACAGGTGCTGCTCATGTTATAGCAAGAGCTGCCAAGGAATTAAACATTTTAACAGTAGGTGTTGTAACTCTTCCATTCTTATATGAAGGCCCCTCTAGGATGAGAAGAGCGCAACAAGGTTTGGAGGAATTAAGAAAACATGTTGATACAATAATTGTTATTCCAAATCAAAATTTGTTTAAAATAGCCAATGAGCAAACAACATTCGAAGAGTCATTTAATCTCTCAAATAACGTTTTAATGCATGGTGTTCAAAGTGTAACAGATTTGATGGTTAGACCAGGAATAATTAATTTAGATTTTGCAGACGTAGAAACAGTTATGGCGTCTATGGGCAAAGCTATGATGGGAACAGGTGAGGCGGAAGGAGAGTCAAGAGCTATGCAAGCAACTGAAATGGCAATTAGCAATCCTTTAATAGACGATTATACTCTAAAAGGTGCCAAGGGATTACTTGTAAATATAACAGGAGGTAAGGACCTTAAATTATTTGAAGTCGACGAGGTAGTGAATAAAATTAGATCAGAAGTTGAAGCAGATGCTGAGATAATTATTGGGGCGATTACTGACTCAGAACTTAACGGCAAAATAAGAGTTTCAATAGTTGCAACCTCATTAGATGGTTTACAACCTGAGTCAAAATCAGTTGTAAATATGGTTCATAGAATTCAAAATCGTAATCCTGGTTACTCTGATTTTTCAAACTTGGGATCGTCTCCATCTTTCAATTTTTCAAATGCAACAGTATCAAATACAATCACACATGGTGCTAATGCTTTAAAACTAGAAAATGAGATTATTCAAGAACAACAAACTGAGAATTCTAATAATCAAATGATCAGTGAAGAAGTTGTACAAAAAACTAGCTCAGAAAGTGAGAGTATAGTTGAGGATAATTCAGTCAATGAAATGGAGAAATCTTTTACTCAAGAGGCTATGGAAATACCTCAGCAAGATCAACAGGATATTAAAAATGAAAAAGAAACCTATAATGATTTAAAAGAGTTCGGAGTTGACTCTGATGCGCCAGATTTATTTAGCTCAGAAGTTGAGAATTCGAGTCCTGAAGATTTATTGACTTCAGATGAAGAGGAAGAAGATGATCTTGAGATTCCAGCATTCTTAAGAAGACAAAAAAATTAATGGTCTTCCAAGAAATAAATGGACGCCACCATAGTACCAAAAATACAAAAGCATTATCCGGTACTGCTAAAAGAAATTATTAGCGTTATTTCCCCTCAACATGGTGGCACATTTATTGATTGTACCTTCGGTCAAGGTGGGTATACCAAAAAAATTTTAGATTTTGAAGGTACAAAAGTAATAGCTCTAGATAGAGATTTAGAGAGCGTAAAAATTGCCAATCAATTAAAAGAAAACTTTGAAGATAGATTTATTTTCAAAAATATTAAATTTAGTCAATTAAATAATTTAAAGCTTAAAAAAGAAAATATTAGAGGAGTAATTTTTGATCTTGGTTATTCCTACACTCAAATTAAAGATCCACAAAAAGGATTATCCTTCGATGCGGATGGTGCATTAAATATGCAACTTGGATTAAATAATTATTCAGCAAATGATGCAATCAATAAACTTAACGAAAAAGAATTAGAAAAAATTTTTAAATTTTTCGGTGATGAAAAAGAAGCAAAATATATTTCAAGAAATATTATAAAAGAGAGATCTAAAAATAAAATTGATACTAAATCTTTAGTGGCAATTATTGACAAATCAAAAAAAAGAAAAAATTTTAAAGTTCATAATGCAACTAAGGTGTTTCAGGCGCTTAGAATATTTGTAAATAAAGAAATAAGCGAATTAATTTATGGACTTATTAATGCCACTAAAGTTTTAAAAAAAGGGGGCGTTTTAGGAGTAGTTACATTTCATTCTTTAGAGGATAAAATAGTAAAATATTTTTTTAAAAGCCTTTCTGAAAATAAAAGTATTTCACGATACAGTCCTATTATAAAACAATCTGATAAGTTATTTAATTTAATTCAAAAAAAACCAATATGTCCCTCAGAGGAAGAAGTAAGCGAAAATCCACCATCTAGATCTGCTAAATTTAGATTTGTAATTAAAAAAGCTGATTTTTATAACTTTGATACAGATATAATAGAGCAATTCAGAAATTATATTGAAATTGAGAAATACGGAGACAAATTATGAAAAAGTTTGCTTTAGTAGCAGTGATTTTTTTTTTAGTTCTATCAACTGCAATAATAAAAAATACTGCAAAACAAATTGAAGACGAAATATTTACAGTAAAAGAGAATATAAGAGTTTTAAAGTCTGAATTTGAAAATGTATCCTTAGAGTATGATTATTTAAGTTCTGCAGAAAGATTACTTGAATATCAATCACAATATTTTGAGAATGAGTTAATTCAAAAAAATATAAACGATATCAAAATCTACAATATTTCTAATGATTTAAATAAAATTCAAAATTTTAACATTATTAAAGAGTAATGGGTGATAATAAATCGAAATTAACTATAGAAGACCATAAAAGTGATTTTATATATAAGAAAAAAGAGAACGGATTAAATATTAAATTTAATCGTATAGCTTTTATCTTCTTCGTTTTTTTTATTATCTATTTGATTTACACAATACATTTAATTCATTTGGGCTCACGAAAAGATAATTTAGTACAAAGAAGTAATCTATCTTTATCTTCAAATAAACTTTATAGAGCAGACATTACAGATATAAATGGAAATTATTTAGCAAAGACTGTAAAATCTATCGATGTAGGATTAAAAACTTCAGATATAATCAATAAAAAAAAACTACTTCTTAGTTTAAATTTAATTTTTCCCAATAAAAACTTTGATCAAATTGAAAAAAAAATTGAAAATAAGAAATTTTTTTATTTAGAGAAGAAAATCTCAGAAGAAAATTATGAGAAAATAATGAAATTAGGGGACAAGTCTTTAATACCAGAAGAAAAAGTCCTTAGAATGTACCCTCAAAAAAACCTTTTTAGCCATGTTTTAGGTCAGATAGATGATGATAATAATGGTATTTCTGGATTAGAAAAATCATTGAATGAGGAACTTAGAGAATCAACAAAACCTATTAGACTTACTTTAGATAAAGATATTCAATTTTTAATCAGAAAAGAATTAATTAAATATCAAGAAATTTTTAAAAGCAAAGGTAGTGCTGCTATACTAATGAATGTCAATAACGGCAATATTCTATCATTAGTTTCCTTGCCAGATTTCAATCCAAATAACAGGCAAAATTTAAATGATGTAAATTACATTAATAGGGTAACTAAAGGAACATATGAGCTTGGCTCTGTTTTTAAAGCATTTACGTTTGCTAGTGCTTTAAATGAAAAAGTAATTAAGCCAGAGACTGAGTTTTTAGATTTACCCAAATCAATTAAATGTGACAAATACAGAATAGGTGAATATGATAATAAAATACCCTCAGATTTAACTGCAGAACAAATTTTAGTTAGATCTGGAAATATAGGATCAGTAAGAATTGCTCAAAAAATTGGCCCAGAAAAGTTTAAATTATTTTTAGAAAAGGTAGGAGTTTTAAGTGACATTGATTTTGATATTGAAGAGGTTGCGCCTCAAAAAAATTATGATTTTGGTAAATGTAGATTAGCCACAGCTTCTTTTGGACATGGTATAGCAACTACAATTCTTCAATTAGCAAAAGGTTATTCTGTTTTATCAAATGGTGGTTATGAAATTAAACCAACATTAATTTATAAGGAAAAAAACTTTAAGGAAGAAAATGAAAGAATTTTAAAAAAAGGGATTTCAGAACAGGTTGTTAGCGCCTTGAGAAAAATTGTAAATACTGAGGAGGGGACAGCTAGATTTGCGGATGTTCAAAATTATGAAGTCGGCGGAAAAACAGGAACCGCTGATCAGCCTGAAGGCGGAGTATATTCTGAGGCCAAAATAAATACTTTTGCTTCAATTTTTCCTACCTCAAATCCACAATTTGTTTTTGTTGTAATGCTAGATACTCCAAAAAAATCTAAAGATTATTATTATAAGTATAGACATCAAAAAGGAGGATGGAAGGGTACACTTTACAATACTGCTGGTTGGACTTCAGTGGAGGTAGCTGGGAAGGTGATAGACAAAATTGGGCCTATTTTAGCCACAAAATATATAGAGGTTAATTAACTATGCTCCTAGGAAACTACTTTCACAATATAAATAAAAATTATAAAAATTATTCTTTTTCAGGAATTTCTTTTGATACGAAGAGTATTAAAAAAAATAATATTTTTTTTGCAATCAAAGGAAATACTATTGATGGTAATAAATTTATTCCAAAAGCAATTAAAAAGGGATCTAAAATTATTGTAACTGAAAAGAAAGTAAATTCATTTCAAAATGGAATTTTATATATTCATACAAATAATATAAGAAAATTATTAGCCGAAACTGCTTTTAAAATTTATAACAGAAAACCAAAAAATTTAATCGCCGTTACAGGTACAAATGGAAAATCATCAGTTGTAGATTTTTATTATCAAATATTAAAATTAAATAATAAAAAGGCTGCTTCAATTGGCACATTAGGCGTTAAATCAAAAAAAATTAATCTGAATTTATCTAATACCACAATAGATCCAATTAAATTGGCTAAAATTTTGAGTATGTTAAAAACTCAAAAAATAGAAAATGTGATTATGGAAGCCTCAAGTCATGGTTTAAAACAAAATAGATTAGATGGTTTGATGTTTAATTCGGGTATATTTACTAATTTATCCCAGGATCATCTTGATTATCATAAAAATTTCAAAAATTATTTAAAAGCAAAACTTTATTTATTTGAAAACCTAATCCAAAAAAGAGGCAATGTAATTACAGATCAATTAATACCAGAGTTTAAAAAAATAAAAAAAATTACAATTAATAAGAAATTAAAATTACATACAATAAATGATAAGAAAAATAATCTAGAGCTTTTATCTCATAACTTTAAAGGAGAGGAGCAAGTTCTCAGAATTAAATTAAATAGTTCAATAAAGGATTTAAATTTAAATTTAATAGGAAAAGTACAATTAAAAAATGTTTTAATGGCAATAATTGCAGCAAAATATAGTGGTGTTAGTTTAAATAAAATTTTAAATACAATTTCAAAATTGAAACCGGTTGAAGGAAGATTTGAAAAAATAGGTAAAATTAAAAATCAATCAAAAGTAATTCTCGATTATGCTCATACGCCTGATGCCCTAAAAACGTGTCTTTTAAATCTTAGAGAACAATTTCCCAATAAAACAATCACGGTGCTATTCGGTTGTGGTGGAAATAGAGATCAAAATAAAAGATTAATAATGGGTAAAATAGCTAGTGATTTTGCAGATAGTATTATTCTTACAAATGATAACCCTAGATTTGAAAATCCCCAAAAAATAAGAAGAGATATAAAAAAAGGGATCAAAAAAAAAAGAATTACCGAAATTTCTAATAGAGCAATAGCAATAAAACAAGCGATTCATAATTTGAACTCAGGTGATATTTTGTTAGTCGCTGGAAAGGGACATGAGAAAACACAAGATATTGGAAATAAGAAAATTTTCTTTTCAGATAGAAAAGTAATTCTAAATGCTATTAAGAATAAAAATAATAATTTATCAAATAATTTAAAATTAAATGTTGTTAAAGAGATGGCTAAAATTAAAAAATTATCTACATCCACATCTTTAAAAACAGCAAGAATTAATTCTCAAGAAGTTACTAAAAACGATATTTTTTTTGCTATTAGAGGAAAAAAAAATGATGGTAATAAATATGTTGCACAATCATTTAAGAGAAAAGCATCGTTAGCTGTAGTAAATAAAATCCAAAATAACTTAAATAAAAGTCGTCAGATTAAAGTAAAAAATACTTTAAAATTCCTAACAGATATTTCAAAAACTTTTAGAAAAAGTATTGATACAAATGTTATAGCTATTACAGGCAGTTGTGGCAAAACTACTCTTAAAGAATTGCTGGGCAATGTATTAAGTAAAATTTCAAAAGTAAGTATTTCTCCAAAATCTTATAACAATAAATTTGGAGTTCCTTTGAGTCTTTTTAATTTAAAACAAAATGATGAATTTGGAATTTTAGAAGTTGGAATGGATAAAAAAGGTGAAATTGATTATTTATCAAAAATAATAGAACCAGATGTTGGGGTAATAACAAATATAAATTATGCACATGCTAAAAATTTTAAAAATATAAAACAAATTGCTTTGGCCAAATCGGAAATTATTAACAACATAAAACCTTATGGTTATGTTGCATTGAATGCAGATGATAGTTATTTTCAATTACACAAAACAATTGCCAAAGAAAAGAAAATTAAAGTAGTTTCTTTTGGTATTAAAAATCAGAAAGCGGATATTAAATTAATTAATATAAAATCTTTTGGAAAAAAATTTAAAATTAATATTCGGTTAAATAATAAAAAAAAGCATTTTATGTTATCAAATGATTTTCAAAATAATATATACAATACACTTGCTGCTTTAGCAGTTATTAGTATTTATAAAAATATATTTAAATTAAATGAAAATATTTTTCTTAATTTTAAAATTCCTGGAGGAAGAGGAGACCATTCTCTAGTGAAAATTGATAATAAAAAAATTAATTTAATTGATCAAAGTTATAATTCGAACCCTCTATCATTAAAATCAGCTATAAAAAATTTTGATAAAATGAACTCGAAAAAATCAAAAAAATATTTACTAATTGGTGACATGTTAGAACTGGGAAGTCATTCTAAAAAACTTCATCAATCTATTACTCCGATAATTAATCAGACTAAGATAGATAAGGTATTTGTCAAAGGTAAGATGGCATATATAATATTTGTAGGTATCTCAAAAGCCAAAAAGGGTAGGATTTTATCGAACAAATCTCAAATTATTGAATTGATTAGAAAAGATTTAAATAATAATGATTATTTAATGATTAAAGCCTCACTTGCGACAGGATTCAACGACATAGTAAAAGATCTGAAAGGATTGCATTAGATGCTTTATCAATTTTTATTAAATTTTGTTGATACTTTTAGTTTTTTAAATGTATTTAAATATTTAACTTTTAGAACTGGTTTATCTTTTTTTACCTCATTAGTTATTGTGCTGATTATTGGAGGTCCATTTATTAAATTCTTTTCAAGACAAAAAATTTTAAATCCTATTAGAGATGATGGGCCAGAAGATCATATAATTAAAAAAATTGGTACACCAACAATGGGAGGTGTTATAATCTTATTTGGTCTATTAGTCTCAGTGATATTTTGGGCAGATTTATCAAACATTAATATTTTATTTTGTATATATATCGCAATTACTTTTGGTTTATTGGGAGCATATGACGACTTTAAGAAGATTAAAAATAGTAACTCATCAGGAATCTCTTCAAAATTTAAAATAACTTCACAAATAATATTAGCAATTATTGGTGTAAGTTTTTTTGTTTATTTAAATGACTACCAAGATTTAAATAATTTATATTTTCCATTCTTTAAAAATTTAATCATAAACCTTGGATGGTTTTTCATACCATTTGCAATATTTGTAATTATTGGTTCGTCAAATGCGGTTAACCTTACGGATGGATTAGATGGTCTAGCAACAGTGCCTGTAATATTAGTTGCAGCATGTTTTGCTTTTATAAGTTATGTTACTGGAAACATCATATTTTCAAATTATTTACAAATTCCATATATAGAAGGAACTGGTGAAGTATCAATTTTTTGCGGTGCAATTATTGGCTCTTGTTTAGGCTTTTTATGGTTTAATGCTCCACCTGCTAAAATTTTTATGGGTGACACAGGCTCATTATCTCTTGGAGGATCTTTAGGTGCAGTAGGAATTATCACAAAGCATGAGATTGTTTTAGCTATTACTGGTGGACTTTTTGTACTAGAGGCAGTTTCAGTAATGGTTCAGGTGATTTCGTTTAAACTTACTGGAAAAAGAATTTTTAGAATGGCACCTATTCATCATCATTTTGAGAAAAAGGGATGGCCAGAGTCTACAGTTGTTATTAGGTTTTGGATTATCTCTATCATCCTAGCAATGATTGGTTTAGCTACTTTAAAATTAAGATAATGAAAATATTAAATAATATTTTTTTAAGAAAAAAAATATTAATTTATGGTTTAGGGAAGAGTGGCATTTCATCTTATAAATTTTTAAAAAATATTTCTGATGTATATTTATTTGATGATAATCAAAATAATAATTTAAAACTCAAAAAAAAAATTATTAGATACGAACAAATTCAAAAAATAAATTTTGATAGAATTATTGTTAGTCCTGGAATTGATATCTCAAAATGTAAATTATCAAAATTTTTGAAGAAAAATTTTAAAAAAATTCATACTGACCTTGATGTATTGTTTTCATTTTATAACAATCAAAGTATTACTATTACTGGAACTAACGGTAAATCTACAACTGCAAAAATTTTACATGATGCTTTAATAGATCAAAAAAGAGACTCAAGGCTTATTGGGAATATTGGTAATCCAGTATTATCAGAAAAAAATATTACAAAAAAAACAATCTTTGTAATAGAGGCTTCTTCTTATCAGCTAGATTACAGTAGTGTATTTAGATCAAAATATGCAGTAATTTTAAATATAACTGCAGACCACATCGAAAGACATAAAAGTTTAAAGAATTATGTAAATGCAAAATTTAAATTATTAAAATCTCAAGTAAGAGGATCTTTTGCATACGTAAAAAAAGAGGATAAACTAATAACTAAAAAATTAAATAAAAATAAGTATAGTTCAAAAATTTACAGAGTACAGACATCAAGTATAAATAAAAAGTTTAATAAAATTACTAATAAATATTTTATATCTGATGGTAATAAAGAAAATTTGTCATTTATTTTAAAAATTGCTCCAAGATTAAAACTTAATTACAAAAAATTAATTAAAACTATTAATAAATTTAAAGGCCTAGATTTCAGACAACAAATAATAATTGATAAAAAAAATCTCACAATAATTAATGACTCAAAATCTACAAGCTTTGCTTCCTCGGAAAATATATTAAAAAATTTAAATGATGCATATTGGATCTTAGGAGGTATTCCCAAAAAAGGAGATAAGTTTAAACTATCAAAAATAAAGTGTAAAAACATCAAAGCATATATTTTTGGATCGTATCATAGAGAATTTATAAAAATTTTAAAAAATAGATTAAAAATTAAAAAATTTAAAAATTTGCAGGAAACTCTCAAAGTTATTTTTTCAGATATTAATATTCAACAATCTAAAAAAAATATTATATTTTTTAGTCCAGCAGGAGCTTCATTTGATAGTTTCAAAAATTTTGAGGATAGAGGGTATCATTTTAATCAAATAATTAAAAAGTATATAAATGCAAAGCGATAGTATTATTTACAAATTTTATTATCAATGGTGGAAAAATATAGACAAATCAATTTTTTTACTAATAAGTTTATTATTTATTATTGGATTATTTTTTTCTTTAGTTTCAACTTCTCTAATAGCTTCTGATAAGTTAGATACCAACAGTTATTTCTTCTTTTTTAAACATTTGATTTATGTGTTAATTGGAATATCTCTTATTTATATATTTTCCTCTTTAAATTCAGATCAATTATATAAATACTCTATTTTTCTTTTTATTATTTCACTTATCTCTTTATTTTTGGTGCCATTCGTTGGTGTTGAAGTTAAAGGGTCTAAAAGATGGATAGACTTATTTTTTTTACCAAGATTTCAGCCCATAGAAGTTCTAAAACCATTTTTAGTAATCATTTTAGCAACTATTTTATGCGATATTAGATCAAATATTTTATTTAAGTATTTGATATCTATTATTTTGATATCTATCATTTCTTTACTTTTAATAGTTCAACCAGATATTGGCCAAACTTTATTAGTGGTATTTTGTTGGGCAACTCTAATCTTCACATCAGGAATTAATATATATATTCTTTTATCAATATTTATTGCCGGCGCATTTTTGCTTGCTTATCTTATTATATATGTTCCTAGGTTTGATTATATTCAAGGACGTATTTTTTCATTTTTTAATAGAGAAACAGGTACTCATAACTTCCAATCTGATAAAGCAATAGAGTCAATTACAAGTGGAGGTTTTTTTGGAAAAGGCATAGGTGAAGGAGTTCTTAAAAATAGAGTACCCGAAGCTCATACTGACTACATTATTTCAGTAATTTCTGAAGAGTTTGGTGTTGTTGCCATAATATTAATATTATTATTGTTTTTGATCTTAATTTATATGGTTTTTAAAAAAATAAGTTTTGAGACAAATGATAAAGTTAAACTTATTTTAATCGGATCTATTAGTTTAATATTAATGCAGGCCACAATTCATGTCGGGGTTAATATAAGATTATTTCCAACTACTGGAATGACACTACCCTTTTTAAGTTATGGTGGTTCATCGATAATAAGTACATCAATATTAGCTGGGATAATTTTAAATTTAACAAAAAGAAAAATAACTTAATAAATGACAAAAAAAATTTTAATTTCCACAGGCGGATCTGGAGGTCATGTGATACCAGCAATTACAATTTATAATCATTTAAAGCATACACATGAAACTTTGATTTCTACAGATATCAGAGGTCTTGAATATTTAGATAAGAATTATAAAGCATTTGTAATTAATACTCCAAAATTAAATAATTATTTTCTACTTCCTATTTCATTTTTAAAAATACTTTTTCTAACTTTTAAATCTTTTTTTCTTTTAAAAAAAAATAATATTTCAATTTTAATTTCTACAGGTGGCTATATGTCTTTGCCAATATGTTTAGCAGCAAAAATACGGGGCATTAATATTTTTTTAATTGAACCAAATATGGTTCTTGGAAGAGCAAATAAATTTTTTTTAAATTTTTCAAGGAAATTAATATGTTATTCAAAGAATTTAATTAATTTTCCTTCTGGAATTAATCACAAATTAACTACAATAAAACCTTTGATAAGAAAAGAATATTATGAAACCAGTGTATATCAAAAACATGATAATTTATTTACGATTATAATAATAGGGGGTAGTCAGGGTGCAAAAATCTTTAATGAGCTTTTAAATAAATCTTTTGTAAGTATAGCAAAACATGTCTCTATAAAAATTATTCATCAAACAAGTGAGAAAAATATTAATTCATTAAAAAATTTTTATTCTCAAAATAATATTGAAAGTAGAGTTTTTAGTTTTGATCACAATCTTAATGAAGTTTTAAAACAGGGAGATTTATGCATAACAAGAGCAGGTGCCTCAAGTTTAGCTGAACTATCCTTATTAAATATTCCATTTGTAGCAATACCACTCCCATCATCAAAAGATAATCATCAGTATGAAAACGCAAAATACTATAAGGACCAGGATTGTTGTTGGATAATTGATCAAAAAAAATTTGATCACCAAAAATTTGCGAAATTTTTACTGGAATTGACAAATAAAAGTCAGGATTACATGACAAAAAAAAACAATTTACAGAAATTAAATTATCAAAATACATGGAATAATGTTAATCAAAAAATATTAAAAATTATTAATGAAAATTAAATTAGCAAAAACAGAGCTGATCCATTTCGTTGGAATTGGTGGAATAGGAATGAGTGGCCTAGCATTAATAATGAAGGGCAAAGGTTTTAAAGTTCAAGGAAGCGATATTTCAAATAATAAAAACATTGAAAGATTAAAAAAAGAAAAAATAAAAGTTTTTATTGGACATAAGAAACAAAATATAGAAAGGGGGACTATCATAGTTGTGTCTTCAGCTATCAAAAAAAATAATCCTGAGCTTGCTGCAGCAAAAAGAAAACAATTACCTATTTATAAAAGAGGAGAAATGCTCGCTAACATTGTTTCTTTAACAAAAAATATTGTGGTAGTTGGATCACACGGTAAAACTACAACAACATCTTTGATAGCCTCTATATTTCAAGAAACAAAAATTGATCCTACTATTATCAACGGTGGAGTAATAAATTCGATAAATAATTCAGCAAAGCTAGGAAAAAGTGATTGGTCTATATTAGAGGCAGACGAATCTGATGGAAGTTTTGTTTTCATACCCCCAACATATTCAATTATTACAAACATAGATCGAGAGCATATGGATTATTATGGTACTATGGATAAATTAAATAAATATTTTGAAAATTTTGTTAATAAGGTTCCTTCATTTGGAAAATCATTCATTTGTTTAGATGACAAAAATAACAAAAATTTAATTAAAAACATCAAAAATAAAAACTTCTATACATATGGATTGGATAACAAATCAAATTTTTGTATAAAAAATATAAAACAATTGAAAAAGTTTTCAGAGTTTGACTTAATAATAAAATTACCTAACAAGAAAAATCAATTAATTAAAAAATTTAAAATTCCTTTATTAGGAACTCATAATATTAAAAATTCTGTAGCTGCAGCAGCATTAGCATTATCTGTGGGTCTACCAATTAATAATATAAAAAAAGGACTTAAAAATTTTAAAGGGGTTCAAAGAAGATTCAATAAAATATTCAATTTTAATAATGTAGATTTTTATGATGATTATGCTCATCATCCTACAGAAATCAAAGAGGTGCTAGATGGTGTAAAAAATGTTTATAAAGATTATGAAAAAATATGTATTTTCCAACCTCATAGAATATCAAGATTAAAAGATTTAAAAAAAGAATTTACTTATGCTTTTAAAAATGCAGATAAAGTTATTTTGTTTCCAATTTATACTGCTGGGGAAAAATTAAAACTTGGATTTAGTTATTTAAATTTTGCGAAAGAAATAATTAAAAATTCAAAAGTACAATTATTTTTAGTAGATGATAGATTTCAATTAGCAAAATTTATTAAAGCAAACATATTTGGAAAAAAAATTGTTATAGGAATGGGTGCGGGAACTATTTCGAGTTGGATGCGAGAATTACCTAAATTGTTATCATGAAAATTGATTTAAAAGAGCTGATTCCAGAATTTAATAATAATTTAAAGTTAGATTATGACCTAAAAAAGAGAAATTGGTTTAATATAGGAGGTAAAACTAAAGCTTTCTATAAGGCAGGTGATTTAAAAGAATTAATTAAGTTTCTTAAAAAAATCCAAGACAAAGAAAAAATATTTATATTAGGAGCAGGTTCTAATACACTTATATCTGATAACAAATTTGATGGAGTTGTAATAAAACTTGCTCAAAATTTTAATAATATTTCTCTACATTCTGAAGAAATCATAGTCGCTGGTAGTGCTGTTACAGATAAATCTTTATCTGAATTTGCAATGGAAAATAGTTTAGGTGGTTTCGAGTTTCTTTCGTGTATACCTGGAACAATAGGTGGTGGCATTAAAATGAATGCAGGTTGTTTCCAAAGGGAGTTCAAAGATATTCTTGTTTCTATTCAAGCAGTTAATAAATCCGGTCAAGTAATTACAATACCTGCAAAAGATATTAATTTTAAATATAGAGATAGTGGATTATCTGAAGATCTTATTTTTTTAAGTGCGTCATTTAAAGGTTTTAAGAAAGATAAGAGTATAATAGAGAAAGAAATAGGGCTACTTAAAGAAAAAAAAGAGCGAGCACAACCAACTAAAGTTAGAACCAGTGGTAGCACATTTAAAAATCCCATAGATCAATCTGATAAAAAAGTTTGGCAATTAATAAAAGATTCTGTGCCGTTAGAAACATCATTTGGAGATGCATCAATTTCTGAAAAACACTGTAATTTTTTTGTAAATAAAGGTAATGCTAAGTTTGAGGATATGAAAAAATTAATAAATTTTGTGTCTGAAAGTGTATTTAAGAAAACAGGAGTCAAATTAGAGGCCGAAATAAAAATATTGGAATAAATTGAAAAAACGAGTGCTTATATTGTCTGGTGGAATTTCTAAAGAGAGGTTGATCAGCCTTGATACTGGAATTCAAGTTGCTAAAGAATTAAAAAAAAATGGCTATAAAGTTAAAATATCTGAACCAGATAATAATTTAGAAAAAATTATTAAATTTTTTAAACCAAATGTAATTTTTAATGCATTACATGGTCAATTTGGTGAGGATGGTTATATTCAGACTATTTTAGATAAATTAAATATTCCTTATACTCATTCGGGTGCAATAGCTTCATCTATAGCAATGGACAAGGAAATTTCAAAAAAACTTTTTATAAAAAATAAAATAAAAACTCCAAAGTTTTTAACGTTTTCTTATGACATCACAACATACAGTTTAATCAAAAAAATAAATAGACAATTAAAATTTCCAGTCGTAGTTAAACCATTGAACGAAGGTTCTAGTGTTAACGTCTATATTAGTCATAATAACAATTTGAGTAAAATACTTAATAAACTTAAAACATATAAAAAAGTATTGATCGAGGAATTTATTGAAGGAAGAGAGATACAAGTTGCAATTATGGGCAATAAAAAATTAGGAGCGATAGAGCTAAAGCCAAAAAGAAAATTTTATGATTACAAAGCAAAATATGACTTAAAAGCTAATACTCAACATATAATCCCTGTAGACCTTCCTAAAAACAAATTTAATCAGTTAATGGGTATAGCTTATAAAGCTCACAAAATAATTGGTTGCAGAGGGGTAACTAGATCGGATTTTAAATTTTTCAATGGAAATTTTTATTTGTTAGAACTTAATACCCAACCTGGCATGACTAAACTATCACTTGTCCCTGAAATAGCATTATATAAAGGTATAACCTTTTTAAAATTAATTGAATGGATGTTGAAAGATGCATCAAAGAAAAAGTAAAAAATTTTTAATTTATTTTTTTTTGTTAATTATTGTTTCCTCTATTAGTAACAATATAATAAATAGTTTAAAATTTAGAAAAATAGAAAATATTAATATATTTGGATTTGACCAAAAAAATAAACAAATTCTTCTGAATAAATTAAATAATTTATCTTTAGGAAATATTTTTGTTATTGACAAAAATAAAATTGAAAAATTATTTAATTCAAATACTCTAATAGAAAGTTATGTCATATTCAAAGAATATCCATCAACTATTAACATAAAAATTGAAAAAACAAATTTTCTAGCAAAAAAAAATGATGATGGAAAAATTTTTCTAATTGGATCCAACGGTAAATTAACCCTAATAGAGTCGGGTTATAGTGACCTTCCTTATATATTTGGCAAGCCAAGTATTAAAGAATTTCTTAAATTTAAGAGAATTATAGACAAGTCTAAATTTTCATATAATCAAATAAAGACTTTATATTTTTTTCCATCAAAAAGATGGGATTTAATTTTAAAAGATAATATTTTATTAAAATTGCCAAATAACTTAACAATAGAAACTTTAGAACATATACACAAATTTTTAGAAAATTATAATTTAGAAAATGTTAATTCTGTCGATGCAAGATTAAAAAATAAGATTATATTAAATGAAAAAAGAAAAT
>CACOMK010000014.1 GCA_902628305.1 uncultured Pelagibacteraceae bacterium
TGTGGAATTAAAACTACTAAGAAAACTTCTAGAGTAATTAGATATTTAAAATCAAATTTTCTCTCTTTTCTAAAAAAAATTAAGTAAATAAATAAAAGGTCAATTGAAACCAATAAATAAATAAACAGATATTTTGATAAAAAACCTAAAGCTGCAAATAATCCTACTAAAAAACAATCTAAAAATTTTATTTCTTTGCCACTGTAAATTTTCCATGAGTAATAGACCGTTAAAGACCAAAAAGGCAATTGACAAACATTTACATTAAATTCTGGTGTAGTGAAGTTATAAAAATAAATAGTTTCTATTAACAATACAGAAATTAAACCTAATAACTTATTTTTTAATATCTCACTTGAAAATTTAAAAACATAGTAAAAAGAAATAATAACAAAAATTTGACTTAATAAATAATATACCCAGTCATGGGAGCCAAAAATTTGATAAAAAATTTCTAGAAAAAAAGCACTCATAGGTGGATGTTTATTAAAACCCCAATCTAAATTACTCCCCCAAGCTAAAGCTTCAATTGTATCAAGTGGTAAGTTGTGATTTGTAAGTGACGGAATCAGAGTCCAGAAAATTAGATGAGCTGTAACAAAAATATAAAAAACATTATCAATATTTTTGTTATTAATAGTCATTTATAAATATTTATATCAATTAAGCTTGCTTGACACCTATAATCTGGTGAATATACTCCGACCGATTAAATTTAAGCTATGCCAAAGACAGCTAAAGCAAAGAAAAAAGTATCAAAATTAAAAACGAAAGTTGTAAATAAATCAAAACTAGCTGCAACTAAAGTTGTTCCTAAAACACCTATAAAAATTTCAAAAACGTATATTCCAAAAGAAACTGAAAAATATATGTGTGATAAACATAAAGTATATTTCAGAATGAGACTAACAGAATGGAAAAAAGAACTAATCAAAGCTAATAATGAGGCTCTATATAATGGAAGTATGGATGACAATAATATTTCTGCTGATATTGTAGATCAAGCTAACTCTTATATAGATAGTAATGTAGAGATGAAAGCTATCAATAGACAAATAAAATTAATTTCAGAAATTGATAAAGCACTGAGAAGAATTAGAGAGGATACTTACGGGTACTGTTTAGATACAGCAGAACCAATTGGATTAAAAAGATTAATGGCAAGACCTGTTGCCAAATATACAATCGCAGCGCAAGAAAAGCATGAAAAAGATGAAAAAGTTCATGCTGATGATTAAATGAGAAAAAAATCTAATAAAAAAAATTCTATTTCATTTCTTTTTGCTAAAAAATATATTTATTTTTACTATCCCTTTTTTTGGATCATTTTATTATTATATTTGTTTTTGAAATGAATAAAAAATTATTACTTATCATTATAGTTATAGTTGCTATTGAATTTTCAGGTTATGGGATTCTAAGCACTCTTTACAGATTATTTGGATAAATTCTTAGAGTGTAGGAATTTTCGCATCTTTGTCCATAAAACTATAACCTTTAATAACTGCTTCTCTTTCAGCTATTTCTAGATACCACCTTGATAAGTTTTGATAATTTTTTAAACCAATATCATGCCATTCGTGTCTCGCCATCCATGGCCAAGTTGCAATATCAGCAATCGTATAATCAGGGCCTGCAAGAAATTTGCTATCTTTAAGTCTAGTATCTAATTCTCCATAAATCCTTTTTGTAATCTTAAAATATCTTTCCTCTCCAAATTCACTTTTACCAGGGTTATAATGATGAAACTGATGATGTTGACCAATCATAGGACCCACAGTCCCCATTTGAGCCATCAACCATTGATTAATATTAAGTCTTTCTTTTTCATTGTAAAATTTTTTGCTTTTATCGCCTAAGTACATTAATATTGCGCCAGACTCGAAAATACTTTTGTTATTGTCATGATCTATAATTACGGGAATTTTTCCAAAAGGACTTATCTTTAAAAAATCAGGTTTGAATTGCTCATCTTTACCTATGTTGATTTTGGTTACTTTATATTCATAACCTATCTCCTCTAGCATAATACTAATTTTCCATCCATTGGGTGTATTAGCCGAAAATAGCTCAATCACTTTTTACGCCAAGTCTGTCTTTAATAGTTTTTGAAGATGTTGTGAACTCAAATCTATATTTTTCATTAGGTCTTGCTAATTTAAAACAAGCTCTAGCAGCCAAAGCACCCTCATGAAACCCAGATAAAATAAGTTTTAATTTTCCTGGGTAAGAACATATATCTCCAACAGCATAAATTCCTTTTTGATTGGTCTCAAATTTTTCTGTATCAACAACGACTGTTTTTTTATCAATATTAAGTCCCCAATCCGCGATTGGACCAAGTTGCATGATTAAACCAAAAAAACCTAAAGCAAAATCTGTTTTGATTGTTTTTATTTCTTTATTGTCGTTTTTTATCTCAATGCTCTCTAGGTTATCCTTTCCACTTACATTCGTAAGTTGGTATTTAGTGAATAGATTAATTTTTCCTGACTTAGCAAGCTCATGAACTTTGTCTACAGTTGCTTGTGCACCTCTAAAATCATCACGCCTATGTATTAAATTAACTTTAGATGATTTTGATAGCTCAACCGCCCAATCTAAGGCACTATCGCCACCACCAAATATCGAAACTGTTTTTCCCTCAAATATTTTTTTATCTTTAACTGAGTAAAATATTGATTTATTTTCAAATTTTTCACATTCTTTTGAAGGAAATTTTCGAGGTTCAAAAGAGCCTACGCCTCCTGCAATGATAACATTAGGTGTCAAAAAAGTAGTGCCCAAATTAGTTTTTACAAACCATTTTTCACCTTCCTTTTTGACTTCATCAACTCTTTCACCTAAATGGGTTTTAATACTAAAGGGTTTGATTTGATTAATTAAATTATTCGTAAGCTCTTCTCCTGTGCATTCAGGAACTGCTGGTATATCATAAATAGGTTTATCAGGATAAAGCTCGATACATTGTCCACCAATTTTATCTAGATTGTCTACTATCTCACAATCTAAACCTATTAACTTAAGTTGATGAGCGGTGAACAAACCTGTTGGCCCTGCTCCAATTATTAATGCATCTGTTTTATTCATAATTTAACTTTGCTTTGACGGAATATTAACAACTAAACCATCTAATTCATCCGAAACAATTATCTGGCAACTTAATCTACTATTCTTCTTTGGTTCAAATGCCATATCTAACATATCTTCCTCACCATCATCTTTCTGTGGAAGTTTCTGAAACCAATCTTCATCTACATATACATGACAAGTGGCACATGCCATTCCACCACCACAGTCCGCATCAATACCAGGAATATCATTTTGAACTGCACCTTCCATTACAGTTAATCCATTTTGTACGTCAATGGTATGAGTTTTATTGTCGTGGGTATTAAAAATTATCTTTGGCATGAAATATATATAAACACTTAATACTAGAGAACAAGCACCTAAAAAATTAATCAAATCATTTTAGGCAAAAAAAAAGGGCAAGTACATAAATGTACCTGCCCTTAATTTAAATTTTAGCTAATTACTTAGCTCGTCTTCCTGCAGAACTAGTTGCAGCAGCCCAGATTACTAGACCAAATGCAATTTTGTTAATGAAGTCAGCTAAGTTGTAAACAACGTTTAGTGAGTTAGCGTCTACACCACCAGTTAAGTAACCAAATACATAACCTAATGGGTAAATTGCCCAACCTACCGTAACGATCATTCTCATTGCTCCGAATGCTGTTACTAGAGCTTTGTTACCACTCTTCGCTGCAGCTTTACCAGCTTCACCTGAGAATACTTCATAAAGAATGTATACCCAACCTGCCATACCGATGATGAAACCTAGTGTAGCATTAATATATCCAGCTTCACCTAAGTATCCACCGATTAGCATCACTAATGAACCAATTAACAATCTCCAGAACATTCCAGAGTTTGCTTTGTTAATAGCTGCTAGAATTAAATAGAATTCTACCATCTGTAATGGCACAGTGATTAACCAGTCAATGTATCTGTAAACAGTTGGCGAGTCTCCAGTAGCAACCCATACTTCTCTCATGTACATGTAGTGTATGAATGCAATACCAGTTACTAGACCAGCAACAATAACTGATGTTCTCCAGCCTGATGCGACATTGCCCGCTTCCATGAAAAAGAAAGCAGTAGCTGCTAACATTCCCATAGAGATAACCCAGAATGAAATTCCTACGAAGTCATCTTGCATCAACATCGTTGCGTCTGCTGCAATAGCTATACCTGAAAATCCAATCAGAGCCATAGCTGCTAAAGCAAACAATTTAAGTTTTTTCATAAAAAACTCCCTCTTCGTTAGTTTTTATTTTTAGTTTATATAAACTAGACTTAAGTTACCCTAAGCCAAAGTTCGTGTTAAATAGCAAATTAAATTAGATAAATGAAGACTTAATTGCGACTAATTCTCATTGATTTTACTTAATTTTTAAAATTAAATACAATTTATAAGTTAAAAATCAAAAAAAATAAGGAATTCGAATCAAATCTTTATGTCAAAGAACTTTCACGAAATTTACGACCAATCATTAAAAAACCCTGAAAAATTTTGGCAAGAAGCGTCTGAAGATATCTTTTGGTTTAAAAAGCCGACAAAAATTTTGAATTCATCAAACCCACCTTTCTATAAATGGTTTGAAGATGGAGTAACAAACACTTGTTATAATGCTTTGGACATTCATGTTGATCAAGGAAGAGGTCAAAAAACAGCTGTAATCTACGACAGTCCTATTACAGGTAACAAAAGTAAGTTCACATATGAGGAATTAAGATCAAAAGTTTCTAAATTTGCAGGAGCACTAAAGGCTCAAGGTGCAAATAAGGGTGACCGAGTGATTATTTATATGCCAATGATCCCTGAAGCAGTAGTCGCGATGCTCGCTTGTGCTAGAATTGGTGCAATTCATTCAGTGGTCTTTGGTGGATTTGCATCAAATGAGCTTGCCAGCAGAATTGATGACAGTAAAGCAAAGTTATTAGTAACTGCTTCATGTGGTTTTGAGCCAGGAAGAACAGTCGAGTACAAGCCTCTTGTTGATGAAGCTATTAAAATAGCCAGTCATAAAATTGAAAAGATGATTTTGTTTCAAAGACCTGGTCATGAAGTTAAATTAAATTCTCCAAATGAGGTCAGCTGGGAGGAAGTTGTCTCTAATGCTAAAGATGCTGACTGTGTTGAGATGAACTCAAATGAGTTTGCTTACATTTTATATACATCTGGCACAACTGGAACTCCCAAAGGTATAGTGAGAGACATTGGGGGTCATATTGTTGCTCTCAAATGGACTATGAAAAATATCTACAATATTGATACAGATGATATTTGGTGGTCTGCAAGTGATATTGGTTGGATTGTTGGACACTCTTATATTGTTTATGCTCCACTATTTAAAGGATGTACTACAGTATTGTTTGAAGGTAAGCCGGTTGGAACTCCAGACGCTGGTGCTTTCTGGAAAATAATTTCTGATTATAAAGTAAAATCTTTATTTACTGCTCCAACAGCTTTCAGAGCTATAAAAAAAGAAGATCCTGAGGGTAAATTTTTTTCAAAATATGATTTAAGCAGTTTTGAAAGTTTATTTCTTGCAGGAGAAAGAGCAGATCCAGATACAATTAAATGGGCTGAGAATTTACTCAAAGTTCCTATAATTGATCATTGGTGGCAAACAGAAACAAGTTGGGCAATAAGCTCAAATTGTACTGGTATTGAAATGATGGAAACAAAATATGGTTCAGCATGTAAAGCTGTTCCTGGATATGATGTAAAAATAATTAAACCAGATAAGTCTTTGGCAAAACCAAATGAGATGGGAGATATTGTTGTAAAACTTCCTCTGCCTCCTGGGACATTCCCAACTTTATGGAATGCAGATCAAAGATACAAGGAAAACTACATGTCCAATTATGAAGGTTACTACCAAACATATGATGCAGGTCACATTGATGATGATGGCTATATATGGATTATGTCTCGAACCGATGATATTATAAATGTTGCAGGTCATAGATTGTCAACAGGAGCAATTGAGGAAGTATTATCTGAACACCAATCTGTTGCAGAATGTGCTGTAATGGGTATTGCTGATAAATTAAAAGGTCAATTACCAATTGGATTAGTAGTTTTAAAATCTGGTGTAGACAAAGAAAATGAAACAGTATCGAAAGAATGTGTACAAATGGTTAGGGACAAAATTGGCCCCGTTGCTGCATTTAAAGTTGTAATTGTTATTAAAAGATTGCCAAAAACAAGATCAGGAAAGATTTTAAGAGGTACAATAAGAAAAATTGCAGATAACGTGGAGTATAAAGTGCCTCCTACAATCGATGATCCAGCAATTTTAACAGAAATAAAAGAAGATTTAATTAAACATAAAATTTTAAACAATGTTTAAAACATATTTGTTTCTTGCAGGTGCAGTATTTTGCGAAGTTGCTGGTACAATGTTATTACCAGTATCTCAAAATTTTACAAAACTAATTCCTACAGCTGCCCTTGCATTCTTTTATCTTTGTGCATTTTATCTTTTGACTTTTGTTACAAATAAAATTCCCATTGCGATAATGTATGCAACATGGAGTGGACTTGGAATTTTTACTATTGCAATTCTTGGTTATATATTTTTTAAACAAACATTAGCATGGCAAGCTGTTTTAGGACTATTTTTGATTGTTCTTGGAGTGATTTTAGTAAACAGTTTTACAGGAAAACTTAACTAAACTGCAGAGGTGTTCCATCAGGATCACCTAAAATTTTTCCATCCTGCATTTTAATTTTTCCAGCAATAATTGTGTGTGTTGGTGTTCCTTTAAATTTAAACCCATTAAACGGCGACCATTTACATTTACTTTCTATATTTTCATTTTTAATCTCAATGGTTTTGTTCATATCTACTATTGTAAAGTCTGCATCAAAACCTTCTTTAATAAATCCTTTATTTTTAATTCCAAAAATCTTAACTGGATTTTCACAAACAAAGTTCATCAATTGGTTAAGAGATAACTTTCCATCATTTATGTGATTTAACATTACAGGCATTAAAGTTTGAACTCCTGGCATTCCTGAAGGACTATTTGGATATACCTTGTCTTTATTTTCTTTTAAATGAGGAGCATGATCAGACCCAATTGTATCATTGAAGTTGTTTCTTACTCCATACCATAGTCTATCATAATGAGATTTATCTCTTAATGGTGGATTCATCTGAGCATAAGTTCCAAGTTTGTCATAACAATTTGGGGCATATAGAGTTAAATGCTGTGGGGTAATCTCAAACGTAATATTTCCTTTATGTTGAGATAAAAAATCTATTTCTTCTTTCGTTGTAATATGAAGCACATGAGCTTTTTTATTATGTTTTTCTGCAATTCGAACAATTCTTCTAGTAGATGCTATTGCACATTCTTCACTTCTCCACACTGGATGACTATGAACATCTCCATCTTTAATTAATTTCTTATTAACTTTTAAAATTGCCTCATCTTCAGAATGAACTGCTACGACTTTTGAAGCATTTTGAAAGACCTTGTCTATATCGTCTTCTTCAGCAACTAATAAATTTCCTGTCGAAGATCCTGCAAAAAGTTTAATTCCACAACATCCCTCTAAACCCTCTAGGCTTGCTAAATCATCTGCGTTGTCTGCAGTTGCTCCGAAATAAAAAGCATAATTGCAATACATTCTATTTTTAGCTAGATCTAATTTCCTTTGAAACTCTTTCATATTAGCTGTTGGTGGATTGGTATTTGGCATTTCAAACACACTGGTTATACCTCCTGCAATAGCTGCTCTACTTCCTGAGTGAAGATCCTCCGTATCAGTTGATCCAGGTTCTCTAAAATGTGTTTGGGTATCTATGCAACCAGGTAATACTGTATGGCCATCTAAATTTATTGTCTTTTTTGCTTCATCTGAAATTTGTCCAATCTGCTGAATTTTTCCATCTTTTATACCAACATCAACATCTTTTAATTCACTATCGATATAGCATTGTCCGTTTTTAATTATAAGATCTAACATTTTGAGAAAATGTTATTATATTACATCTTATAATTAATCAATTATGAATATTAAAAACGTTTATATTTTAGATGATAGAGCAATTCTTTATATAAATGGAGAAGATTCAAAAGAGTTTCTTCAAAATCTTATAAGTAACGATATAAACAAAGTAAGCGATGTAAAAACTTGTTTTAGTTCTTTGCTTACACCTCAAGGAAAATTTTTATATGAATTTATAATCGTAAAACATAAATCTGGATATATTTTAGATTGTGAAAAACCTCAGGTAGGGGAGTTATTCAAACAATTATCTTTATATAAGCTAAGATCAAAAGTTGAAATTCTTAATTTAAGTAACGAATTTGTTGTAGCGGCATTTTCTCATGAAAAATTTTTAACTTTTGATAAAGTTAAAGATGAATCTGGATTTACCATCAAATATAGAGAAGATCCAATATTTTTAGATCCTAGGAACAAAAAATTAGGTGCTAGGTTAATTATTAATATTGAAAAACTTTATTTATCTCTAAAAAAACTTGATCTTCATAACGCAGACCTTAAGGAATATTACTCGTTAAGCCATAAAATAGGAATAGTTCCAAAAGATTTAAATAAGTTGCAGGATAAATTGTTTGGAATTGAATGTAATTTTGAGGAATTAAATGGAATTGATTTCAAAAAGGGCTGTTATGTTGGGCAAGAAAATACTGCAAGAATTAAATTAAAAAACAAACTTTCAAAAAGGTTATTTCCAATAAATTTAATAAATGGAAAATTATATAAAGGCGAAAGTATTTATAATAATGAAATAGAAATAGGTAAGGTTTTAATTGATAGCGATTATCCTTTTGCTTTAATTAAATACTTAAACGAAAACTTTGATGAGAAAGCAAATTTTAAAACTAAAGAAGCCTCAATAAAAATCAAGAGACCTGATTGGATAAAAAACTAATTTCTTATTTAAATAAGTAAACAATCATTAAGATTATTATAACTATTATAACCCAAATACTGAGATTTTTTAAAAATTGCTTTAATTGAGAATTTGATTGTAAAAAACTTGGAAGTACTAAAAGCAAAACTCCAACCATAAATATTATTGAAAGTAATTTATCCATCAAAAAATCCTTAATAAAATTCATTTTGGTGCGGTCGGAGAGACTCGAACTCTCATGGACTAGGTCCACACGGCCCTCAACCGTGCCTGTCTACCAATTTCAGCACGACCGCAATATGCCTCATAATAAATGAATGACAAGAATGATTCAAATTGGTAAAAAACGTTATGGAATTTACACAAGAAATTCGAAAAGCAACAGATCCTATTTATCAAAAGATTTCAAAGATAATGCCAGAGATAGAATGGTCTGTGCACGCTCCATATATTCATAGGATTAATCAATTAAAAAAAGAGAAAAATGCAATTATTCTTGCACACAATTATCAAACTCCTGAAATTTACCATGGTATATCAGATGTTGCTGCAGATTCTCTAGCTCTTGCTATAGAAGCATCAAAAACAAATGCTGACATAATAGTTATGGCTGGAGTTCACTTCATGGCAGAAACTTCAAAATTGATGAGTCCTAAAAAGAAAGTTTTACTTCCAGATATGGGAGCAGGCTGTTCGTTGTCATCATCTGTAACTGGTAAAGATGTAAGACTGCTTAAAGAGAAATATCCAGGTGTGCCAGTAGTTTCTTACGTAAACACTTCAGCAGATGTTAAGGCGGAAACAGATATTTGTTGCACATCCGCCAATGCAGTTAAAATTGTAGAATCTCTAGGTGTTAAAAAAGTTATATTTTTACCAGATGATTACTTAGCAAAATATGTTGCCGCACAAACAAATGTAGAAATTATAGCTTGGAAGGGGATATGTATGGTCCACGACCAATTTAACGAGAGAGAAATACATGACATTAGAAAAAATAATCCAGGTATTAAAATCATAGCACATCCAGAGTGTCCTCCTGAGGTAATTAAGGCAAGTGACTTTGCTGGATCAACTGGAGGCATGATTGATTATGTTAAAAATAATCAACCTAAAAAAGTTATGATGGTAACAGAGTGTTCAATGAGTGATAACATTCAAGTTGAAAATCCTAATGTAGAATTTATTAGACCGTGTAATCTTTGCCCCCATATGAAAAAAATTACCCTTCCAAAAATATTAGAATGTTTAGAAAATGAGACTGGTGAAATAATAATGGATAAAGAGACGATTGAAAAAGCAAGAATTCCTGTTGAAAGAATGGCTGCTATCGGCAGATAAATAAGTGTCAAAAATAAAACTCAGTAAAGAATTTATTAGAAATACTGTCAAGTTAGCGCTAAATGAAGATCTTTATCCTTCAGGAGATATAACTTCGAATCTAATCGATAATGATAAAATAGTAGTAGTTAAACTAATATCAAATCAAAGTGCAATTATTGGGGGATTATTATTTGCAAAACAAACTTTCTCACTAATAGATAATAAAACTAAATTTATAATTAAGAAAAAAGATGGTTCTTCAGTTAAAAGAGGTGGCTTGGTTGCTATCATTAAAGGTAAAGCAAAAAATATTTTAATTGCTGAAAGAGTTGCTTTAAATTTTTTGTCTCATATTTCTGGTATAGCAACTAAAACAAATAAGTTTGTTAAATTAGTTGGAAAAAAGACAAAAGTTTGCTGCACACGAAAAACTATTCCTAATTTGAGAGTTATTCAAAAATATGCTGTAAAATTGGGAGGTGGGACAAATCATAGATTCAATTTAAGTGACGAGTATTTAATTAAAGATAATCATATAGCTAGTTCTAATTTAAAAAGCGTAGTTGTAAAAGCTATTCAAAATAAAAAAGGGAAAAAAATTACTGTTGAAGTTGATAATATTAAACAACTCAAATCAATTTTAGGTCTAAAATTTAACACTGTTCTGCTTGATAATATGAATATAAAAAATTTAAAAGAAAGTGTTAAAATCGCCAAAAAATATTATGAAACCGAAGCTTCAGGTAATGTTAATTTAAAAACTGTAAAAACTATTGCATCCACTGGAGTGAATAGAATTTCTGTTGGTAGTATTACGCACAGTGCACCTGCTATTGATTTTAAGTTAGAGATCTAGTTTACAAATTTAGAAAGGTCAGGTTTAAAAAAGTTTGGACCTTTCATAACCTTTCCAGACTCATTGTAAATTGGTTTTCCATTTTCATCTAACTTACTCATATTAGAATTTTGAACCTCATCAAAACATTTATCCAAATCAATTCCAAATGCATGCCCTGCCCCATAAGTTACATACAATATATCCGTAAGTGCATCAGCTACTTCCAATAAATCCTTATTATTCATTGCTTCTGTGAGTTCCTCTAATTCCTCTTTAATTAGATCTATCCTTAATTTATTAATTTTTTCACTACTAAATGATGGTATGGTTTTAACTTCCTGACCAAAAGTTTTCATGAAAGTGCCCACTTTACTAAAATTCGACATAATGCTCCTGTATGTTTTTAAAAATTTATTGTATGTTAATAATTATTTGTTACTTAAAAATAATCAATGAAATTTAGAAAAGAATTTGACAGTGTTGGAAGTATAAATGTCCCAAATGATAAGTATTGGGGCGCATCTACTCAAAGATCTAATAAATTTTTTAATATTGGAAAAATTTTAGTAAATATTTCAATAATTAAATCGATAGCTATCATTAAAAGATCTGCTGCTATAGTTCATGCTAAAGATAAATTAATTGATGGTAAAATTTCTAAAGCAATAATCAAAGCTTCAGACGAAGTAATTAAGGGTAAATTAGATGAAAACTTTCCTTTAAAAGTCTGGCAAACAGGTTCAGGTACTCAAACAAATATGAATGTAAATGAAGTTATTGCTAACAAAGCAATAGAAATTTTAGGTGGAAAAAAAGGAACAAAAAAACCAGTTCATCCTAATGATCACGTAAATAAATCACAATCTACAAACGATGTTTTTCCAACAGCAATGCATATTTCTATTGCAAAACAAACTTTTAGTAAAATGTTACCCAATTTAAAAATTTTAGAGAAAGTACTAAAAAAAAAATCTAATGAATTCAAAAATATAATTAAAATTGGAAGGACTCATCTACAGGATGCAACTCCACTTTCTCTGGGACAAGAATTTTCTGGTTATCATGCTCAGGTAAAAAAAAGTATTGAAAGAATTGAATATGCCTTAAAAGAGATTTTGTTTCTTGCACAGGGTGGTACAGCTGTTGGTACTGGGATAAATTCAAGAAAAAATTTCGACAAAAAAATTGTTAAAGAAATTGCTAAATTTACGAAAATAAAGTTCAAACCATCACCAAATAAATTTGCTGAACTTGCCGCGCATGATGCAATCGTAAATTTTTCTGGAACTTTAAATACCTGTGCAGTTGCACTAATGAAAATATCTAATGATATTCGCTTCTTGGGTTCAGGGCCTAGAGCTGGTTATGGAGAATTAATTTTACCTGAAAACGAACCAGGTTCCTCTATAATGCCTGGAAAAGTAAATCCTACACAATGCGAAGCTGTTACGATGGTTTGTGTTAAAGTAATTGGAAATCACAATGGAATAACTATGGCAGGATCTCATGGTCATTTTGAACTAAATGTATTTAAGCCTTTAATTGCTCATAACATTTTACAATCGATAGATCTGATAGGTGACAGTACAAAAAATTTTGCAATCTATTGTGTTAAAGGAATAAAAGCTAATAAAAAGAAAATTCAAGAGCATCTCGATAATTCATTAATGCTAGTAACCGCACTTGCTCCTCATATCGGATATGATAATGCTGCTAAAATTGCCAAAACAGCACTTAAAAATAATACAACATTAAAACATGAGACTTTAAAAACAGGATTGATTAGTGAAAAAGATTATAAGAGGATAGTTGACCCAAAAAAAATGATCTATCCAGCGTAGCTTTTAATAGCCTCATTTAATAAGTTTTTAAAATATATTTTATTTTGAAGATCGTCTTTTTTTAAAATTACATTATTTAGAATCTTGTTAACATTCTGATTAATCTTATTATCAATTTTAATATCATTTAATTCAGCTATTTTTTTTTCAAAATTATAAGTAAAATTTAAATCAATTTGTTTAATTTCATTTCTATAATTTTTTGGTGTTAATAAAAACGTGTAAAACTTGTTGTAATCTTTAAAGTTTATCTTTAGTTTTCCATCTAAAACCAGCTCTCCGTTTTTAACAAATATTAAACTTTCAAATAATTCAAAACTTGCGAAATCTCTCCATTCAAATTGTGTATTATCTGTATCAATCAATCCCTCTTGAATTTTTGAATTTAAATAAATATTCCTAAAATTGGAATTATCATACACATTTTTAGCTTTTAGTTTTAATTTAAAATCAATATTTTCATTATTAAATATTTCAGTCTTTAAAAGCTGAACAATAATGGCACTAGACCCAAATAAATAGTTAAAATTTATTTTATCTAACTCACCCTCTAAAGTAGCGTAGAAAGGTTTTAAATTAAATTGTCCCATATAATTGATATTTGGTTGATCTAATTTATCAAAAATTTTAAAGTTAAAAGTATTTTTGTCAATTTGATATTCTGCAATTAGTTTCAATTTTTTTAAAACTAAATCTGATCTTCCTATTTTTTGTTTATTTTTTAAATCTAACTCATTTTCAATTTTAAATTTTATAATGTTAAAATTTAATTGAGAAAAAATTTTACTTTTATCCTCATTTAAAAAAGATTTCATTGAATAAGGAATGTTAAAAATTTCATTATCTGAATAAAAGATATTTTTTAATTCTTTGGGCTCATAATAATATTTCATTTTTAAAATTTTATTTATAAATAATACTTCATTTTCTGAATTTCTAAAAAAAATATTACCTTTTTTTATTGTCAGACTTATACCCTTAAAACTTTTATTTAATAATTGATTAAAAAAATTATAATTTTTTTTATTAAGGTTAAAATTTGCATTTTCAAAAATTAAATCTTTTATCTCAATATTTTTAAGTGTAAATAAATTATCCAAGGATACAAATATTTTTAATTTACTAATTTTTGAAATTTCAATTTGATTATCAAAAATTTTTGTGTCTGTTATTATGAAATGGGGTCTTGGAAAAAAATTGTATTCTATATTTTGTGAAAATTTTAAATTTAAATCTAACTTATTTTGAATCTCTGTTTTAAGCTCTTTAGAAATATCGATTTTATTATAAAATGTAGGTAACAATAAATATGATAAAGAAATAACAAAAAGTGCGACAAATGATAAAATTATTTTATTATTTTTTAATAAAAAACTAAAATTTTTTAAATTTAACTTGTTTAAATTTTTTTCTAAAAGATTATTAATAAGTTCGCTAATGTTTTTTATAGATTTAACAAAAAAGTTTTTTTTGCTCATAATAATCAGAAAACTTATAAAGTATTATTTTAAATGATAAACAAAGATTATTTAAATAATTTGAATGATGCTCAAAAAGAGGCTGTTATGCACTTGGACGGTCCTCTTTTGATTGTAGCTGGAGCTGGTTCCGGAAAAACAAAAGTTTTGACTTCTAGAATTGCTAATATTATTAAAGAAAAAAAGGCTTTTCCAAATCAAATATTAGCAGTCACTTTTACCAACAAAGCAGCAAAAGAAATGCAAAATAGAGTGAGCAAAATACTTGGTTCTTCTGCTGTTGGTCTTTCATGGCTTGGTACATTTCATTCTATTTGTGCTAAATTATTAAGAAAACACGCATCAGCTGCAAACCTTAACTCTAATTTCACAATTGTAGATACAGACGACCAAATAAGGCTTATAAAAAATATTTGTAAAGCTGAAAATATTGACATCAAACAATTATCTCCAAGATTTATACTTGCAATAATTGATCGTTGGAAGAACAAGGGATTTTATCCGAAAGAAGTAATAATAAATAAAAAAGATCTATATGAAAAAACAATTCTACCATTGTATAAAATATACCAACAAAAATTGACTGACTTGAACTCATGTGACTTTGGTGATCTAATCTTACATTCTGTAAAAATTTTAGAATTTAATTCAGATATTAGAGACTTATACTCAAAAAATTTTAAATATATCCTTGTTGATGAATATCAAGATACAAATTTTATACAAAGTAAATGGCTTAATCTTTTGTCAGAAAAAAATAAAAATATTTGCTGTGTTGGAGATGACGATCAATCAATTTATAGCTGGAGAGGTGCTGAGATAAAAAATTTTTTAGACTTTGATAAAGTCTACGAAAATACAAAAGTAATAAGATTAGAACAAAATTATAGATCATCACAAAATATTTTATCCGTGGCTTCAAATTTAATTTCTAATAATCAGAATAGAGTTGGTAAAACATTAATTACTACTATGGATGAGGGTGACTTAGTTAAACTTAATTGTTTTAAAAATGGTAAAGATGAAGCAGTTGGAATTTCGGATGAAATTGAGAAAAATATTAAAAAAAAATTTTCATATAATAATATTGCAATTCTTGTAAGAGCAATTTTTCAAACTCGTGAATTTGAAGAACGTTTTCTCAAAATTGGCATGCCTTATAGAATATTAGGTGGAACGAAATTTTATGAAAGAGCTGAAATCAAAGACTGCATAGCTTATCTAAGATTAATTTATCAGGAAAAAGATGATCTTGCTTTTGAAAGAATTGTTAATAACCCGAAAAGGTCAGTAGGAGATAGTACTTTAAAAAATATTCATGAATATGCAAAAGAAAATAATTTAAATTTAGAAAGAGCGTCAATTAAAATGCTAGAACAAAATTTAATTAAACCAAAAGCAAAAATTGGATTAAATTTATTTATAAATGCTCTCAATAAATGGAGAAACGACTTAATATCAAAAAAATTAAATCATATTAAATTGTTGCAAATTGTCTTGGATGAGTCTGGTTATTCAGCAATGTTAAAAAATAAAAAAGATGTTGATAATGAAAATAGATTAGAAAATATTAAAGAGTTGTTAAGCGCCATGAAAGAATTTGATAATTTAGAAAGTTTTTTAGAACATGTGTCTCTTGCAACTTCAGTAGATCAAGAGTGGGATGGTGAAAAAATTAACATGATGACAATGCATGCTGCAAAAGGATTAGAATTTGATGTTATTTTTCTTCCAGGTTGGGAAGAGGGTTTGTTTCCTCATCAAAAATCTATTGAGGAAAAAGGACAAAATGGGCTGGAGGAAGAAAGACGATTAGCTTATGTTGGTATTACTAGAGCAAAAAAAAAAGCTATAATATCTTTTTCAATGAACAGATTTTATCAAGGAGACTGGATAGACAGTATGGCCTCAAGATTTATAGATGAATTACCAGAAAAAAATTTAGAGAAAAATTCATTTTTCGAAGAGGAGGTGCCTAATAATGACGATTTTGAGTTTAATCAAGATTTTGATATCGAGGAGGAAGGAACAAGAAGTCCTGGTTGGATAAGATATCAGAAGAGAATTAAATGATAAAATATATCAAAAAATTACGAAATAAATTTAAAAAATACCAAATTGACGGTTACATAATACCAAAAAATGACGATTATTTTACAGAATATTCCAAAATTAATAGATTAAAAATTATCTCAAATTTTAGTGGGTCAGCTGGATTGGCAATTATATTAAAGAATAAAAACTATCTATTTACTGATGGAAGGTACACAATACAAAGTCAGGAAGAAAGTGGAAAAAATTTTAAAATTTATGGATTTGAAAAATTATTAAATTGTAATTTGTTTAAAAATCTAACCCTAGGTATTGATCCAAAGGTATTTACCAATACTCAAATTAAAAATTATTTTTTAAAAAATAATAAAATTAAATACATTAATAAAAACCTTATTGATGAAATAAAAAAACAAAAAGAAAAATTTGATATTCCCTTTTTTTCATTAAATAAAAATATTGTTGGTGAAAGTGTTAATTCTAAAATTAATAAAATTGCAAAATATCTTAAAAAAAACAAATCAGATTATATTTATATTAGTGCACCGGAAAATGTTGCTTGGATCTTAAACATTAGAGGTGGCGATGGTCCAAATAGCCCTGTACCTAATTCAAGATTGTTAATTAATAAAAGAAAAGAAATACTATTATTAAGTAAAATTGAGAAGTGTAAAAAATTAATTAATAAAAAAGTTATTAAAATTAAACAGTTTTTAGATATTGATAAATTTCCAAAAAAAATATCAAAACTTAAAGGGAAAAATTTTATTATTGACGATAAATCTTGCTCTATTTTTTACGAAAATTTAATTAATTCAAAATTCAAAATTGTTAGTAGAGAAGATCCAACATATCTTTTAAAAGCAATTAAAAATAAAGTAGAAATTTCGAATATGATTAATGCACATATTTTAGATGGTGTTGCCTTAACAAAATTTATTTATTGGATTAAAAAAATTAATAAAAATAAAATTACTGAAGTTGAAGCAGCTATAAAATTAGAAAGATTTAGAAAAAAAAACAAAAATTTCCTTTATCCTAGTTTTGATACAATCGCTGGTTCTGGAAAAAATGGAGCAATTGTGCATTATCGTGCAAAAAAAGAAAATTGCAGAAATATTAATAAAAAAGATATCTTCCTTTGTGATTCTGGTGGCCAGTATAAATATGGAACGACAGATGTAACAAGAACAATTTGTTTTTCTGAACAAAGTCAAAATATAAAAAATATTTATACTAAAGTTTTAAAAGGTCATATTGCCGTTGCAACAACAAATATTAATAAAGATAACATTGGTAAAAAAATAGATAAAAGAGCAAGAAAATTTTTAAGGAAGAGTAATTTAGATTATGCGCATGGTACTGGCCATGGAGTCGGTTTTTTTCTTAATGTTCATGAAGGACCGCAATCAATCACAAATGTAAATAAAGTTACAATCAAACCAGGAATGGTTTTGAGTAATGAACCTGGATATTATAAGAAGAACTATTTTGGAATACGTATAGAAAATTTAGTTTATGTTGCTAAAAAAAACAGAAAACTATTCTTCAAAAATTTAACAATGGCGCCAATTGAAAAAGACCTAATTAATTTTGATTTAATGACAGTTTCTGAAAAAAATTATCTATTTAAGTACCATTTAGCTGTTTACTCAAAAATATCCAAGTACTTAAATCAAAATGAAAAAAAATGGTTAGCAAGTTTAATTTAGCATCTTCAAAAAATCATCTTGACTTATAATTTTGATTTTTAGCTCCTTAGCACTGTCTATTTTTCTCCTAGTTGGTTTGTCTCCAACAATTAAATAATTTAATTTTTTTGAGACAATGCTTACCGTAATACCAGAGTTTTCCTCAATTAACGATTTAACTTCTGCTCTACTAATTCCATGTAATTTGCCGGTTATTAAAAATGATTTATTTTTTAATAATCCGTCTTGATTTGTAACTGCAGCATCATTAATTATCAAAATTTTTCCTAATTCATCTAAAACTTTTAAATTTATTTCATTTGAAAAAAAAATTTTTAGTGAACTTGCCTGAGTTTCTCCAATTCCATCAATATTTAACAAATCATCATAATTTTTTGTTTTAGACAAATTTTGGAATTTTAAAAAAGTTATAAAGTGTTTAGATAATAATTTCGCATTTTCTAATCCTATATGCCTAATACCTAAAGCAAATATAAATCTTTCTAGAGATATATTTTTCTTTTGATTTATTGAATACTTTAAATTTTCTACAGATAAACTCCCCCAACCCTCAAGTTTTTCAATTTTTTTATAATCTAATTTAAATATATCTTGTGGGAATTTTATTAATTTTAATTTCCAAAACCCTTCAATAATTTTTTTTCCAAGACCATCAATATTAAATGCCTCTTTGGACACAAAATGCTTTAATTTTTCAACTGAAATTTTATCACAATAGTAATCCTCACTTGAACACCTTCTGACTGCATCAATTCTTTTTGTAACCTTATTAAATTCTTTTATTGTTTTTGATCCACAAAAAGGACATTTATTTGGGAAAATAAATTTTGTACTTTTCTTAGATCTTTTTTTTAGGTCAACGGAAAGAATATGTGGAATGACGTCTCCAGCTCTTTCAACTGTTACTGTGTCATCAATACGTATGTCTTTTCTTACAATTTCATCTTCATTATGCAAAGTTGCATTGGATACTAACACTCCCCCAATATTTACAGGTTTTATTTTTGCTACTGGAGTTAATGCACCTGTTCTTCCAATTTGAATATCTATACCTAAAATTTTAGAAATTGCTTTATTTGAGGAAAACTTGTGTGCAATTGCCCATCTTGGAGCATTAGCAACATTTCCTAACCTTTTTTGTAATTCGAAGTCATTAATTTTGTATACAATCCCATCTATGTCAAAATCTAAATTTGCTCTTTGCTGCTCAACTTCGTTATAATTTTGTATCAAATTTTTAATACCAGATATTGTTTTATTAAGAGGATTGGTTTTAAAACCCCATTCAGCTAATTTTTTTAAATAATCAGATTGTTTTTTTTGCTTTAAACCTTTTTCAAAACCAAAAGTGTAAGCTATAAAATTTAATGGTATTTTTTTTGTATCGTCAGGATTTTTTTGCCTTAAAGAGCCCGAAGCTGCATTTCTAGGATTTGCAAATTTTTCTTTTAAATTATCAAAGTCACTATTTTGAATAAATACCTCACCTCTAACATCAATATCTTTAGGAAAATCTTTATTTAAAATTTTTTTTGGAATATTTTTAATCGTTGCCAAATTTTTTGTTATATCTTCTCCCTCTTTTCCATCACCCCTTGACAATCCTTTTACAAAAATACCATTTTTATATGTCAATGAAGCAGAAATTCCATCTATTTTTGGTTCAGCACTATAAGAAATTTTATAATTTTTATCTTTCGACAAAAAATTTAGAATTTTTTTTTCAAAATTTAATAAATCATCCTCTGTAAAGGCATTTGCTAAAGATAGCATTGGAACTTTGTGTAAAGCTTTTTTAAAATTTTTAGATGGTTTATAACCAATATGTTTTGAAGCTGAATTCTTGTTTTTTACGAAATTATATTTTTTTTCTATTTCTAATAATTCTTTTTTTAACAAGTCATATTCTGCATCTGTAATTTCTGAAAAATTATCATCATAATATTTTTTATTATATTTATGAAGTAAGTTAAGTTTTTGATAATATTTTTGCTTTATCAAGGACTTTTTCATATTAATCAAAAAGATCTTTAAATTTAGCTATTACACCTTTTTTATTTTTCTTAATTTCTTTTGGAATGTCATCATTGTAATCTTTATTAAATACTTTATAGGACTTTTTATACCAATCACTTGATAGATAATTGTAACCTAAAAGACTAGCATATTTTTTTGACTCGTCTATCAGCCCCATCTTATAATTTATCTCAACCAATCTGTGCAATGCTTCTTCAACAAATATTGTTTGTTCATATTCATCAACTACATATTTGTATCTATTTACCGCTGCAATCCATTTATTTTTTTTTTGATAATGTCTAGCTAAATACATTTCTTTAGATGCAAGAATATCTTCTATTAAATCTAATTTAAATTTAGAGTCTAAAGCAAAATCTGTATTTGGATATTCTTTTAATATTAACTCAAACTTTTTTTTTGCTCTAATAAGTGGTTCCATATCTCTTTTTTCATCTTCAATCATCTCATAATAACAAATTGCAATTAAATAATGTGCGTAAGGTATTCTTTTATCATTTGGATAAGTTTTCAAATATCTATCTAAATTAGATAGAGCTTCAGAATAATAATTTTGAATATAGTATGAGTAAGAAGCCATAATTGCAGATTTTGGTGCCCAATCAGATTGTGGAAATAAAAGCTCAGCTTCTAAAAATTTTTGTGCAGCATTGTAAGTATCATTAACTTTAAGTTTTTCAAAAGCCTCGTTGTATACAATCGTCATTTCTAACTCCTGACTTTTTTTTTTAATATTTTTTATTTGAGGCTCTTCCTTTGAACATGAGAACAAAAATAAAATAATAATTAAAAAAAAGAAAGAATTATAATATTTAATCATAAAATATTTATATAGTTTCCACTCATAATTTGGAAGTTATATATATTCTACGCGATAGACTTTAGGATGCTTTTATTTATTAATGTATGTGGAAGGTTTCTTTCTTTAATTTCTAAAATTGAAAAATTTTCTTTATTTTTAAATACTTTTTTTAATAATTGATTTGTCAAAAAATGTCCTCCTTTAGAACACTCAATACTACCTATAATTCTATAACCAGAAGTAAAGAGATCACCAATACAATCTAGTATTTTATGATTAACAAATTCTTTGGAATTTCTTAATCCATTTTTGTTTAAAATTTCATAATCTTTGACAACTATTGCATTTTCTAAGCTTCCACCTTTTGCCAATCCTATTTTTTTAATTGCTTCAATATCTTCATATAAGCAAAAAGTTCTTGAATTAAAAATGTCTTCTAGATTATCTTGATAAACATTGATCTTATTTTTCTGATTTCCAATAACTGGATTCTTGTACTTTATTTCAAAATCGATGTTTAAACTTAACTTTGAGGGCTTAATTAGAATTGTTTTATCTCCGTTTTTAAATTCAATTTTTTTATTTATTTTGATTATTTTAATAGGTGCTTCACTAACTTTTAAACCTGCAGGTATAATTTTCTCTATAAATTCTTTTGCGGATCCGTCTAGTATAGGAACTTCCTCGTTATCGATCTCAATAAGAGCATTATCAATTCCAAGTCCGAATAAAGCTCCCATTAAATGTTCTATAGTAGAAATCTTAACTTTAAATTCGTTTGATATAGTTGTATTTAAGGAAGTGTTAATCACATTCATGAAGCTTGGATAAACTAAATTATTACTTTTTAAGTCTACTCTCTTAAATACTATTCCTGTGTCTGGAGATGCTGGTTTAATAGAAACGTTAACTTTTACACCAGTATGCAAACCTATTCCTGAGAATGTGACAGGTTTTTCGATAGTTTTTTGAGTAAGATATGACACATAATATTTCTAATTCGTTTCCTCAAAAATTTAAAAACAACAAATATTACAAGAAAAAACAAAATTAACTAAATAGTTGAAAAAATTTCTCAAAAAAGTCCAATTTTTTGTTATTTTTTGTCACAAATATAACCTCATTTTTATTTTGACCGCATAAGATCTTATAAGACATTTCTGTTAAGCTCATATTGTCATTTTTATGAAAAAAAGATTTAACATAATTTCCATCTAAATATTTAGTAATTTTGATGTGATAATTTTCTAAAATTTTACTTAAATCATATATATCATTATTTGGAGCGGATATAAAGTTGATCTCTAAAGCAAAACTATCACATTTAAAATTTTCTTTTAATGATAATTGACTTTTGCCATCAATAAAATACTTTTTAATTATCATGTGAATAATTTCCTGATCATGATAGTTTTCTCTAAATAAATCTTTAGCTTCAATGAGTGAATTTTTAAGATTTTCGTTTGAAA
>CACOMK010000015.1 GCA_902628305.1 uncultured Pelagibacteraceae bacterium
ATGTTAGCAAACAATCTAACTGATAAACTTATTGGCCTACTCAAATAAGAAATAATTTCTATTACAACTATCAATGGAAGTAATATTGCGGGTACCCCACTTGGAACAAATAATTTTAAATACCCAAATCCATGTTTAATAAAACCAATCACAGTTACTCCAATAAATATAAACGCAGCAAGTACAAATGTTACAATGATGTGACTGGTTACAGTGAAGGTATAAGGTATCATTCCAAACATGTTGCAAAATAAAACAAACATGAATAGAGAAAATATAAATGCAAAATATGGTTTAGCTTTTGATCCAGCTGTATCGCTAATCATTTTGGATACAAAGGTATAGCTAAGTTCTGCTAATAATTGAATTTTGTTTGGTATTATTGAACTTTTTTTTGATCCCAAATTAAAGATTAACAAAATAGATACAGTGCTTATAATCATAAACAAACTTGCGTTTGTAAATGATATATCGAATGCTCCAATTTTAATTTCCGGTCCAATTCGATAAACGTCGAATTGGGACATAGGATTTGCTGCCATAATACTTATTTATTTTGCATTTTTTTTGCAGATTTAATCACATTGGTTATTCCAGCAACTACACCAACAAAAAAAAATATTAATATAAACCATGGTTTAGTACCAAAGGTCTTGTCAAAAATAAACCCAATAATTGTCCCCACAGCCACTGCTGAAACAAGTTCTGTACTCAATTTGAATGCAGTTCCTATGGGTGAAGGTTCATTCTTCTTATTGTAGAGATTTTTCTTTGAAATCTTACTTTTTGCAATCTCTAAGCGAGTTTTGAAAGGGTCTTTTGACATTTATATAGTTTAAGCAACCATACTCTCTGCTTTTTGTAAATCAACAGCCACAAGCTGACTAATTCCTTTTTGAGGCATAGTCACCCCATATAGTCTATTCATTTTTGACATGGTTAAAGCATGATGAGTTACAATAATGAATTTGGTATTGGTTATTTTTATTAATTCCTCAAGTAAACTACAAAATCTTGTTACATTAGCATCGTCAAGTGGTGCATCAACCTCATCTAATACACATATTGGTGAAGGGTTTGTTAAAAATACAGCAAAGATTAAAGAGAGAGCAGTCAATGCTTGTTCACCTCCAGATAACAAAGTTATAGATTGAAGTCTTTTTCCTGGAGGACTAACTAACATTTCTAAACCTGCCTCAAGTGGATCATCAGAGTCCACGAATTCTAATTTGGCATTTCCACCATTGAAAAGTTTTGTATAAACTTCATTAAATTTTCTATTAACTTTTTCAAAAGCTTCAATCAATCTTTCCCTTCCTTTTTGATTAAGTTCATTGATGCTATCTTTTAGTTTCACGATAGCGGTAACAAGATCAGCACGATCCTGTTCCATTTTTTTTATCTCTTCTTCATATTTACTTGTTTCTTCATTTGCTTTTAAATTTACAGATCCTAATTTTTCTCTTTCTTGTTTTTTCTTATCCAAAGCATCTTCTTGATCAACTGGATTTGGAAGTTCTTCTACTCCGTTTAAATTTGAATTTTCTAAAATATTATCTTCATTCAAATTTAGCTCAGAATTAATTCTATCAAGCAGATCATTTTTTCTTTTTTGCAGACCTTCAATTGTAGCTCCTGAGCTTGCTTTTCTTTCTCTGATTTGAATTGATTGTTCTTGAATTTCATTTAATTGTGCTCTTAACATTTCAATTTTTTGATCTGTTTCATCTATAATCGCTTCATTATCAATTTTTTCTTTATCTGAAATTCTTAAATTTTCTGAAATTTGACCTTTTCTCTCTGCCTGTACTCTAGGTTGGTTTTCTAAATCACTTAATTGTTTTGATAATTTTTCTTTTCGTTGTGTTAGTTCATTAACCATTTTGTCTGAGTTAGTTAACAAATTTTTCCAACTTTCAATTTCAGTTTCAATGGTTTTAATTCTCTCATTTCTTTTTATAGACTCATTTTTAATTGATTGATTTTTACTATATGCATCAGCATATTTTTCTTGGAGTAATTTTATATTTTCTGATTTTTCGCTAACTCCTAATAATTCACTTCTGGATCTCTCATTTTTTAAATTATTTAAAAAACTATCTAGCTCCATATTACATCTATCTAGAAGTGTAACTGCTTGATTTATTTCATTATTATCTATTAATTCTTTTACCCTTGATATAGTATTTTTTATATTCCTTATTGGACCAACACTTATATTCACAGTTTCTTCAGCTAAGTTGTTTACAACTTCATCAACAGCTTTTTGTTCTTTTTTAAGTTTGTTTTTTGCACTTTCCAACTCTTCATTAGATAATTTTTCTGTTTCAAAATATTTCGAGTCTGTCTCTATTAATTCAGTTTTTTCTTCCTTCAATCTTTTTTCGTTTGAGTTAGCGTCTATAATAATCCCTTTTTCTCTCGCGATATCATCATCAAGTGTTTGAATTGATTTTTTGATGCTTTCTATCTCATCTTGAATTCTTGTATTTTCCTCATCTAAACTTTGAAGTTCTAGATTAAGTCTTTGTATCCTTGATAAATTTTCTATATTTTTCTCTCTCAATGGGTTTACTTTATCTGTAAAAGTTACAATTGAATTTTCTAATTCAGATATTTTGTTATTAAATCCTTCTACTTCTCCCTCCGCCTCAGTATTAATTTCATTTTCTATCCTAATTTCTTTGTCTATTTCTAATAATTTTAAATAATATAAACCTGCTTCAATTTTTTTAATTTGATCTGAAATTAGTTTGTATTTTGTTGCCTCTTCAGCCTGTTTTTGAAGATTTGCCAATTGTTTTTCTTGCTGTCTTCTTAATTCATCTGCTCTTTTTAAATTATTCTCAGCCGCACCCAATCTTAATTCAGCCTCATGTCTTCTAACGTGTAAACCAGATATACCGGCAGCTTCCTCTAAAATAGCCCTTCTATCTGTTGGTTTAGCAGTTACTAATGCACCTATTCTTCCTTGGCTAATCATAGATGGAGAGTGTGCACCAGTCGAGAGATCAGCAAAAAACATTTGTACATCTCTTGCTCTTACTTCTTTACCATTAATGTAAAATTTAGATCCTTTATCTTTTTCTATTTTTCTTCTAACTTGTATTTGATCTAACTCGCGAAATTGAATTGGACCTTCTTTATCTTTATTTTCAACTTCTATTGAAACTTCTGCAATATTTTTTGATGCTTTATTTGATGTTCCTGAAAAAATTACATCTTCCATTCCTGAGCCACGCATACTTTTTGCAGAGGTCTCCCCCATAACCCATCTTAAAGACTCCACTATATTTGATTTTCCACAACCGTTTGGACCCACTATGCCAGTAAGACCATCCTCAATTAAAAAGTTGGTTTTTTCTGCAAATGATTTAAATCCATTTAATTGGATTTTTTTAAACTCCATGCACTAACTTATATCAGTTTTTCCAGTGCTTTTTTCAAATTTTTATAGTTTAAAGTTTTTTCAAATTTTTTATTATTAATTATTATCGTAGGAGTTGAGTCTACTTTGAAATTTTTTGCACCTTCAATTCTATCATTTAAAACAAAATCCTCTATTTGCTTGTTATTTATACATAAGTCAAAATCGATTCTAAATCCTTCATTTTTAAGATATTTTTGAAGATTTTTATTGGCTTCCTCTACTGTACTACCCTTAACCCACGCTTGTTGATTATCATATAAGCTTTGAAGTATGTTTGAATTCCCATCATTCTTGCATTGAGAAATTTTCGATGCATTAAAAGCAGCCATATCTAAAGGAAAATGTCTAAATTCAATTTTTGCGAGTCCCGTATCTAGAAATTCTTCTTTAAGTTGAGGATAAACATTTTTATGAAAACTGGCACAATGACTACAGGTTAAAGACTCGTAGGCTATTATAGTTATTTTTGCATCTATATTTCCAACAATTATCCTTTTAATTTCTTGCGCTTTAGCATGTGTAAAAACACTTATAAAAAATATGGCTATTAAGGTGATTCTTTTCATTTTTCTCTAAAAACTTTTGTAAACTCAATTAATGATTTTCGTATTTTTTCATTCTTAACATTGTTGAATCTGTTTTTATATTTATTAATTGACACATTTTTACTGTTTTTATCGTTTTCAACTGATATTTCATACTCATTATCAAAAGTGACTAATTTTATTTTTTCCACAACGGAATAACCAAAAAAATTATTCATTTTATTGATAATTTCTTTTTTTGAATATTCCACATCAACCTCGCGCCCTCTTTTAACCATTATAACAAGTGTGCTTACACCAAATTTATTTGAGTTTTTGAATGTTTTTGGATAGCAGACCTTAAAAAGTTCAACTCCTACTATGTATTTCCAGTTACCAAGTGTTTCTGAATAAATATGACCTTTTTTGTTAATAATTTTTTTAACATTTTTTGGCAAAGTGTCTTTAAAAGATCTTAGTCCTTGAATGGATTGGCTTCTCTGCTTAGTATTATTTTTAAATTGCATATGAATAACAAGATAATAACAAATAAAATCCTTAATTGGTACGATATTAATAAGCGAGAGTTACCTTGGAGAAAACAAGTCTCTAGTAAAAAAAAACAATACTACACTTTAGTTAGTGAGTTCATGTTACAACAAACTCAGGTTGCAACTGTAATACCATATTTTAAAAAGTTTATAAAAAACATTCCAAATCTAGAAACTCTAGCAAACTTTGATGAGAAAAAATTAGTAAAATTCTGGGAAGGGTTGGGTTATTATTCAAGAGTAAGAAACTTAAAAAAAACTGCCCAAATTGTAATAAATGATTTCAATAAAAATATACCTAGTAATTATTTAGAATTAAAATCTTTACCAGGTATTGGGGATTATACAGCAAGTGCAATTTCAGCTATCGCGTTTAACAAACCATTTATTCCTTTGGATGGAAATATAGAGAGAGTTCTCAAAAGGTATTTGTATTTAAAAAAAGAATATCAAATAACAAAAGAAAATTTACAAGAAGAAAAGAAAATATTTGGTTTTTCACCAAGATCTAGTGATTATGCCCAAGCAATTATGGAACTTGGAGCATTAATTTGTAAACCTAATAATCCCAATTGCGAAAAATGTCCAATATCAGAAAAGTGTATTTCTTATGAAAAAAAAGATTTTATTTTAAATAAAATAAAGAAAAAAAATAAAAATAAATATTATTTACTTAAAGTTTTTAAAAAAAATCAAAAATATCTACTTATCAAAAACACACAATTTAATTTTTTAAAAAATTTTGATATTTTTCCCATGCAAGAAATAATTAAACCAAAAAAATTTGACAAGGATCTAAATATCAAATTATCAAATATGAATATGAATATTAAAATAGAATATGATAATTTAGATAAATTAGTAACTACACCAAATTGGATAGATCCAAAAAATTTAAAAGATTATACTTTGCCTACTTTTACAAAAAAGATTGTAAATTATCTAGAAAATCATAAATGAAAAATATTGCTATTATAGGAGCAGGTATTTCAGGTTTGTATGTAGCAAATTTATTTAAAAATAATAAAGATTATAAAGTCACAATTTATGAAAAAAAAAATTCAATAGAAGTTAATGAAGGATATGGAATTCAGTTATCAGTAAATAGTGTAGATCTTTTGAATCGAATAGGCTTTCATTCATTGACAGATAAGGAAAAATTTAATCCAAAAAAAATAGATTTTTACGAAATTAAAAATACTAAAAAAATTTGTGACCTAGAAATTTCAAAATTTAATTCAGAAAATTGCAAATACACTACATTAAAAAGATCAAAATTACTTCAGTTTTTGATAGACGGAATTGCAAACGAAATAATCAAATACAATTATAGTATTAATCAAATAGAATATGGAAAAAATACTATTAATCTAACATTTGATAATGGCGAAAAAAAAACGTGTGATTATTTAATTATTTCTGATGGAGTATTTTCTAAAGGCAAGTCATTAATTTCAGAAAATAATTCAAATGCATTTTATGATAATTCTATTGCTATTAGGGGCAATATTTCAAAAGAAAATTTTCAAAATATAAACGATGAAAATGTTTCATTATTTTTAGGATCAGATTTTCACTATGTAATTTATCCCTTAAATAAAGATAAGAATTTTAATTTTATTGGAATACTAAAACACAAATTAACTTTAAATGAGCAAAAAAATCATGAACTTTTTAATGAAAATTTTTTTATAGAAAATATTAAAAACAAATTATCTCAAAAAATCCCTCCAATAATTTTTGAAAAAATCCACAATATTAAGTACTTTCCAGTTTTTGTAAGTAAAAGTTTTTTTAAACCACCAAATAACACTTTTTTAGTCGGTGATGCTTTTTTTGCATTTTCTCCGTCGTTTGCTCAGGGTGCCTCACAATCAATTGAAGGTGCTTATGATCTCTATAAAAGTATATTAAATAATAATAATTTTTTTATTACAATATCAAAAAGAGTAAAAATGATTAATCGCAGGTCTAACTTTAATCAATTTGCTTTCCATTTGTCTAATCCAGTGATGAAATTTTTTAGAAATATTTCAATGAGATATTTAGTTAAAAACAGAAATTTTTTAGAAAATTATTTAGGCAAAATCTATAAAAATTAGTTTTTAGAAATTAATCTTTGTCTTAGATAATCTATCGGATATGTCCGTCCATTGATATCGCAGTGCCAATAAGTCCATCCATTACAACTCTCAGCTCCCAAAATAGTGGCTGCAACTTTATGAATAGAGCCTTCTGCTTTATTATGTTTGATGCTTCCGTCAGCCATAATTCTTGCAGTTATTTTTTTCTTATTATCAAATATATTTGTTCCTGGTTTAATTATTCCAAGCTCTACTAATGATCCAAAAGGAATTCTTGGTTTTGACCTGTTATTTTTAAGTGTATCTAGCAAATCATCTTCGATAGGTTTTGTATTTTTTAAGCGTTGTTCAGCAGCTTTAAAATAACTTCTCTCTTTTTCTATTCCAAAATAATATCTACCTAGTTTTTTTGCTACTGTAGCTGTTGTTCCTGATCCTAAAAAAGGATCAAGTATAAAGTTATTTTTATTAGATGTAGCTAGTAAAATTCTATGTAGAAGTGCCTCTGGTTTTTGTGTGGAATGAATTTTTTTTCCATCCTTTTTAAGTCTTTCAGAACCATTGCATATTGGAAGGTTCCAATTAGATCTCATTTGTAAATCATCATTTAGACATTTTAAAGATTGATAATTGAATGTGTATTTTGATTTTTTATTTTTAGACGCCCAAATTAAAGTTTCATGAGCATTAGTAAAACGTGTTCCTCTAAAGTTTGGCATTGGATTATTTTTATTCCAAATAACATCATTTAAAATCCAGAAACCTAAATTTTGGATTGCTGTGCCAACTCTAAAGATATTATGGTAGCTTCCCATAACCCAAATAGCTCCATCTTTTTTTAAAATTCTTTTACATTCACTAAGCCATTCATAAGTGAAATCATCATATTTTTTGAAATTTTCAAATTGATCCCACTTATCATTCACCGCACTGACCTTTGATCTATCTGGTCTAGTTAATTCACTTTTTAATTGTAAGTTGTAAGGTGGATCAGCAAAAATTAAATCAAAAGTTTCACGTGGAATTTTTTTTAATTCTAATAGACTATCTCCATTAACTATTTTATTTTTGAGATCAGTTTTCATTTGTAAAAATAAATTAGACTCCAAATGGATTCTATGGTCAACCTGAGATTGAAAAATTTAGATTCGATTAGTGTTTATAAATTTGATGGTAACTAGATATAGTGTTAATTTATTTTACTAATTGGTGAAAAAGTTCTTCTGTGATGTTTCGTAACGCCCAATTTTTTCAAAGCTTTTAAATGATGTTTTGTTCCATACCCAAAGTTTTTATCCCAATTATAACCTTTATTTTTTTTTGACAAGGCAGTAATAAACTTATCTCTAGATACTTTTGCAATTATAGAAGCTGCAGAAATAGAGGGAATTTTTTTATCCCCTTTAATAATTGATTTTAAATTATAATTTTCTAATTTTGGAATTTTGTTTCCATCTATAAGAACTTGAGTTGGTTTCTTCTTAAGTTTTTTGATGGCTCTTTTCATAGCTAGTAAACTTGCTTGCATTATATTCAGGTTTTCTATTTCTTTGACAGAAGCTTTACCTATAGACCATATCGAATTTTTTTTTATGTAACTACACAGATATTCTCTCTCTTTTTTATTTAATGTTTTCGAGTCTTTTAATAATTTGGAATTAACTGTTTTTTTTAATATTACTGCTGAAGCGTAGACAGGCCCGATTAAACTTCCTCTACCAACCTCATCAACCCCAGCTATTATTTTCATCAAATTTTTAAATTTAGATCTTTAATTTTGTCTCTAATTTTCTTTAAATCTTCCCAAGAGTTTTTTTTATTTTCTGGAAAACGAATTAAATAAGATGGGCTAAAAGTTATAATTAAAGGGAATGTTTTATTTTTTAAAATAACTTCCTTCCAATTTCCCCTTTCGGCAGATATTTTTTTACTTATTCCTGTCAATGCCTCCATTGCTGAGCTACCCATCAAAACAATGATCTTTGGGTTTATAACTGATATATGCTCTTTCAAAAATACTGAGTATCTTTTAATTTCGCTTGAAGTTGGTTTTCTATCATCAGGAGGTCTAAAATTTATTGCATAACTAGTATAAATATTTTGTCTCTTAATATTGATGGCTATGAGCATTTTGTTAAGAAGTTCGCCAACTTCACCTCTAAATGGGAAGCCCAATTTTTCTTCTTCAGCCCCAGGCGCTTCACCAATTAACATTAAAGGACTATTTATATTTCCTTCTCCTAAAATAATCTTGTTTGAATTTTCCTTCAATTTACAATTTTCAATTGAATTTATTTGATCCTTTAAATTTTTGAGTGATTCCTCTTTGTTAATTTGCTGAGTGGCGTTACCTGTTTCTAAAACTTTAAATCTATTTATAGGCTTATTAGCGAATATAAATTTTGGCTCAATTGTATTTATTAATTCTTGGTTTAATCTGGTATTTTGATTTATAACTTTTTTAATCATAGAATAATCATATGTTTGTAAAATTTATAAAATTAGTACTTATAATATTTATATCTTATCAGACACCTTTGTATTCCAAAAGCGCTACTTTTAATGATTTTAACTCAAGAGATTTATCAAATTATTTTTCTGGGATTGTTGCATTTGAAAATCGAGATAATTCTGAAGCTTTAAAATTTTTTAACTTATCCAAAGTTTTAATTAATAAACATGATAGTTATTTAAAAAGATACGTTAATTCTTTAGTTTTAGATAACAAAGTACCTCAAGCAATTAATGTATTAAATAACAACGCAAACAAATCTAACTCAGATTTTTATGATGCTTATATAATTTTAATAATTGACAGTTTAAAGAAAAATAATTTTAAAAAAGCTGATGAATATTTAACACAAAGTTTAAAATTTCAAGATGAAGATAGAATAAATTTAGTTATATTTGAAACATTAAAACAATATATTTATACTTTTAAAAATAAAAAAATATTAAATAACAAAAAAAACTTTGGAAACCTTTCTTTTATAGCCGAGACATTCCAAAGATGTTATATTGAGGATAAAAGAACTTCATCGTTTTTTCTTAATTTAATAAATAATCAACAAGGCGATTACTCTAGATACATTTTCTTTTATCTTAATTATTTAATTGATAAAAATAAATTAAATGAGGCTAGATCAGTTGTTGGGCAAATTGATTATATAAATTCAACAATTTTATTATCACAAAGCAAAAGTTGGGTAGAAAAAGAGAAATATGATAATTTTAGAAAAATTTTTTCATGTAACGATCATAATGATGTTGTAGGTGAGTTTTTATTTTTAATTTCTAATCTCTATTCATCACAAGATAACTTTGAAAAGTCAAATTTTTATTTAAATTTATCAAATTATTTAAATCCTAAATTTGAATTTAATTTGTCATTGATTGCAGAAAATTTTTATTTAAACAATGAATTTGATGAAGTTCAAAGAATTTTAAAAAAATTTAAAAAAGAGGATGAATTTTTTTATTGGTTTAGATTAAAAAAAGAAGCTCAAATAATAACTCAAAAGCAGAATTATGAAAATGGAGTTGAATACCTATCTTCAAAATTTAGTATAATTGAAAATCCAAATATAAAAATGATTTTTGATTTAGCTAATTTTTATAAAAATTCAAAAAATTATACAAAGGCAATAGATCTTTACTCAGAAATAATTTTAATGATTGATGATATGTCACTTATTAAATCAGATGTATTGTATCGTAGAGGTGGAAGCTATGAAAGAATAGGCGATTATGAAAAAGCAGATGAAGATTTATTGCATGCACTTAGAATTAATTCTAGCGACGCATATATTTTAAATTACCTTGCATATTCTTGGTTAGAACGTGATTATAAAATTAATGACGCAATGGAAATGCTAAAAAAAGCATATGATTTAAAAAGTAATGATCCATACATTATTGATTCAATTGGATGGGCATATTTTTTAATAGAAAATTATGTAGAAGCAGAAAAATACTTAAAGAGAGCAGTAGAATTAATGCCAGATGATCCGATCGTAAATGATCATTATGGAGATATTTTATGGAAATTAAATCGAAAGATACAAGCAAGATACTTTTGGAACAGTGTATTAACTTTTGATGACACAGAAGACGATATGAGAGAAAAAATTAATATTAAAGTAATCAAGGGTCTTAAAAATTCCTAAATGAAAATTAATAAAATTAAATCTAATGCAAAGTTAAATTTAGCACTAAATATTACTGGAAAAAAAAAGGATTTACATAAAATTGAAAGTATAATTGGTTTCATAGATCTACATGATGTTATTTCGATAAATCAACATAATGGAAAAAAACACCATATTTCTTTTTATGGAAAGTTTTCTAAAAATATTGGAAAAAAAAATACTGTTCAAAAATTATTTCAAATACTAGATAAAGATAATTTATTAAAAAATAAAAAATTCAAAGTTAAAATTAAAAAATTAATTCCCCAAGAATCTGGTTTGGGTGGTGGATCGATGAATGCAGCTAGCGTGTTTAATTATCTGATTAAAAAAAAAATTATTAATCCTAATCACCAAAAAACTCGAAGTATCTGTGACTTGGTTGGTTCTGATGTTATTTTAGGAACAGTTGCATCGAGTTGTGTGTTGTCGTCAAATGGAAGAATAAAAAAGATTAATGATACTCCAAAATATTATTCTACTTTAGTAAAGCCTGATTTTGGTTGTTCAACTAAAAAAATATATTCTGCTGTTCGAAAGTATACAAAATCAAAATACAACAAACCTAAAAAAAATATGTTTGAAGCAAAATATTTGATTAATCAACAAAATGCTCTAGAGACAATAGCACTCAAAAAATACCCAAAACTAAAAAAAATAAAGTTGTACTTAGAAAATATTAATAATCCATTTTTTGTAAGAATGACTGGTTCAGGATCTGTAATTGTTGCCTATTATAATTCATTAAAGAGTAGTAAATTGGCACAAGCTAAATTTAAAAGAAAATATAAAAATTATTGGTGTGTTACAGCAAAAACTATATGAATTTTATATTTTTATGTTATAGGAAGCTATTATTGGGGCGTAGCCAAGCGGTAAGGCACGGGTTTTTGGTACCTGCATCCTAGGTTCGAATCCTAGCGCCCCAGCCATTTATGAAAAATTTTTTAGATAAATTTTTTTCCCGATCAAAAAATCTTGATTATATCAGTCAAAATTTAAAACAAATTACTTTAACAACACCAGCAAATAAAATTTTTGAAGCAATTAATAATTTTTCAGAGAAAAGTGAAATCAGATATGTGGGCGGGTGTGTAAGAAAAGTGATAAAAAAAGAAAACGTTGATGACATTGACCTAGCAACAAATTTAACTCCCCCGGAAGTTTGTGAGGCTCTAAAAAACAAACAAATAAGTTATTACGAAACAGGAATTGAACACGGAACTATAACTGCAGTAATTGAAGAATATAAATATGAAATTACTTCTTTAAGGAAAGACGTCTCAACTGATGGAAGGCATGCCGAAGTAGAATTCTCTTTAGATTGGAAGGAAGATGCCTCTAGAAGGGATTTTACTATCAATTCAATTTATGCAGATGGTGATGGTAATTTATTTGATCCATTTAATGGTAAAAAAGATTTGGAGGAAGGTTATATTAATTTTATTGGTAATGCAGAAAAAAGAATTCAAGAGGATTATTTACGTATTTTAAGGTATCTAAGATTTTATTTAAATTACTCAAATCATAAGCACCAGTCAGAAATAATAAAAAATATAAAAAAAAATATTGATGGAATTTCAAATATATCATCTGAAAGATTAATCGATGAACTAAAAAAAATAACTAGTTCAAATGGATTTTTAAAACTCTTTAAAGATAAAGAAAGTTTAGAACTCATAGAAATAATTTTCCCTCAATTAAAGAATATTAAAAATTTTAAAAAACAAAATTCTTATGCTGTAGATAATTTTTTAAAAATTGACTTTATATTCTTAATTGCACTTTTAGTAATTGATGGGACTGATAATGCTGATTATTTTCTTTACAAATTTAAAATATCCAACAAAGATAAGAAAAGACTAAAATTGATAGATCTTTTTTATAGAGAAAAAATAACTCTAAACAACTTTACAGAGAAAAATTTGAATAAATTTTTTTATTTTAATGGGCGACAAGCTGTAATAGATATAATTAATTTTAAAATTTTTACCTCAAACAAAGTAGAGAAAAAATTAATCAAATTATTAGGTACTTATAAACAGAAAGTAATTCCAACTTTACCAGTAGGGGCTGATTTACTAATGTCTAAATTTCAAATTCCTGAGGGTAAAACTTTAGGTAATAAACTAAAAAAAATTGAAGAAACCTGGGTTCAAAACGGATTTCAAATTTCAGATAAGCAAGTACAACAAATAGTTAAAAGTTAAATATATTTAACGTCTTTAATTTCAAAATTTTTTGCACCAGAGGGTGTATTTATTTCAACTAAATCACTTTTATTTTTTCCAATCAAACCTTTGCCAATTGGTGATTGAAAGAAAATTAGTTTTTGTTTTAAATCTGCCTCATCTCTTCCAACAATTTTATAATTAATTTTTTCACCAGTATCTAAATCTTCTAAATAAACTGTAGATCCAAAAATTACTTTTCCTTCATTGTTTAGTTTTGTAACGTCAATAACATTTGCTCTTGCAATAATATCGTTAATTTCTGTAATTCTCCCCTCGTTATGAGATTGTTCTTCTTTAGCCGCATGATATTCAGCATTTTCTTTTAGATCTCCATGTGATCTTGCTTCAGAAATTGCAGCTACGATTTCGGGTCTTTTTTTTTCTTTTAAAAAAATTAATTCTTCTTTTAATTTATTTAATCCATTTAATGTTATTGGCTCTTTATCCATCTTTTATTTCCATTTTGCAATTGGAGGCAATGACATTAATATTCCTTCCACATTACCTCCAGTTTCTAACCCAAATTTAGTTCCTCTATCATAGAGTAAATTAAATTCTGCATAACGACCCCTTTTAATATACTGAACCTCTTTTTCTTTTAAAGTCCATTTTCTTTTTATTTTTTTTTTAATTATTTCATTAAACATCATTTGAAATGTTACTCCAACTTCCCTTACAAATTTAAAATCATTTTCAAAATTATCATTTTTATAATCAAAAAAAATTCCACCAATACCTCTTGGTTCTTTTCTGTGAGGTAAGTAAAAATATTTATCGCACCACTTTTTATATTTCTCATAATAATTTTTATTATGTCTATCGCACATTTTTTTTAAAGTTTTATGAAAATTTCTTTTTTCCTTTTCATCTTTAATTGATGGGGTTACATCCATTCCACCACCAAACCAATTTTTAGTTGTACAAATAAATCTAGTATTGAAATGCATTGCAGGAATGTGGGGATTTTGCATATGCATAACTATTGAAATTCCTGAAGCCCAAAATCTAGGATCTTTCTCTGCACCTGGTATTTTTTTTTGAAATTGTTTTTGAAACCTCCCATTTACTTTTGAAAAGTTAACTCCAACTTTTTCAAAAATTTTTCCATTTTTAAGAATTCTATATTCACCACCACCTTCATCTTTTTTACTACTTCTTTTCCAAGAAGTTGATTGAAAATTAACTTTGTTCTTTTCAATTTTTAAAATGTCGTCGCAAATTGCATTTTGTAATAGCTTAAACCAATTACTTGTTAAGTCTTTTTTAATTGAAATATCCATTTTATATTAATTTAATTTGACGCAAACTTTCTGCCAAAACAATGGCAACAGATGATGCAATATTAAGAGATCTAACTTGGTTATTCATTGGTATTTTTAAACGATTTTTAATTATTTTATGAACCTTTTGAGGCACTCCAGCACTTTCTCTTCCAAACAAAATAGTATCATCATGCTTAAATTTAAATTTAGTATAATTTATTGAACCTTTAGTTGTCATCAAAACGATTCTCTGTTCCTTTTTTGACTCAAAAAACTTTTCTGAGCTTTGATAAAATTTAATCTGACTATATTCCATATAGTCCATAACCACTCTTTTAAAGCGTTTGTCTGACAATAGAAAGCCACACGGTTCAATTATTTCTAATTTAGCACCTAAGCAAGCACAAGTTCTAATGATTGCAGCAGTATTGTGAGGAATATCAGGCTCATACAAAGCTATTTTAGGCACTAAAATTGTTGAATTATGTGTCATTCTTTCAGTAGTAAAATAATTATTTTATATTATATGAATTTATATATTAACTGTTTTAAACCAAAAAGTTATAAGAATTAAAGTTACTAAAAGTGTCTGAAAAGAAAACAAAAAGAAGAGATTTTTTATTTACCGCTACTACAGCTGTAGGAGCCGTTGGAGCTGCTGCAGTTGTGTGGCCAATGATTGATCAAATGAATCCTGATGCTTCTGTTAAAGCACTAGCTAGCACAGAGGTAGATGTAAGTTCATTAACACCCGGAAATACAATAACAGTTTTGTGGAGAGGTAAACCAGTTTTTATTAGACGAAGAACCCAAGATGAAATAAATGAAGCACGTTCAGTTAAGATGGAGGATTTAATTCATCCCGAGAAAGATGAAGATAGAGCAAAAAATCCAGAATGGCTAGTAATGTTGGGTGTGTGTACGCACTTAGGATGCGTACCTTTAAACGATAAAGGAGATTATAATGGATGGTTCTGCCCATGTCATGGATCTCATTATGATACTTCAGGAAGAATTAGAAAAGGACCAGCACCCTGGAACATGGAAGTTCCCAAATACGAATTTGTCAATGCTAATACGATTAAAATTGGATAGAAAATTAAATGAGTGAACACGAATTTAGACCAAAATCAAAAGTAGGGCAGTGGTTTAATGATCGATTACCACTATTAACTCTTGCAAACCATCTAACTGATTATCCTACACCTAAAAATTTAAACTACTGGTGGACATTTGGAGGAATTTTAACTTTTTGTTTAATCACTCAGATAGTAACAGGGTTAACTTTAGCTATGCATTATATTGCTCATGCAGACATGGCCTTTGAAAGTGTTGAACATATTATGCGTGATGTTAATTATGGTTGGTTAATTAGATACATTCACGCAAATGGTGCATCAATGTTTTTCTTAGCAGTATATATTCATATATTTAGATCCTTATTTTATGGATCTTATAAATCTCCTAGGGAAATTATATGGATACTCGGTATAATTATTTACTTATTGATGATGGCTGCAGCATTTATGGGATATGTATTACCCTGGGGACAAATGAGTTTTTGGGGCGCAACAGTTATAACTAATTTATTCAGTGCAATTCCTCTCGTAGGTGAAGGGATTGTTACTTGGTTGTGGGGAGGATATTCGGTTGATAATCCAACTTTAACAAGATTTTTTACCTTACATTATTTAATTCCTTTTTTAATCTTAGGTTTAGTTGTCTTACATATTTGGGCTTTGCATGTTCCAGGTAATAATAATCCAGTAGGCATAGATATTAAAAAACCCTCAAAAGATACAGTACCATTCCATCCATACATTGTTATTAAAGATGGTTTTGCGTTACTAATGTTTATGATTGTATTTGCCTTCTTTGTTTTTTACTCTCCAAATATATTAGGTCATGCAGATAATTATATTGAGGCCAATCCCATGGTAACGCCTGCTCATATTGTGCCTGAGTGGTACCTATTACCGTTTTATGCGATATTAAGATCTGTTCCAGACAAGTTATTAGGTGTAGTTGCAATGTTGTCTGCAATATTAATTTTGGCAGTTTTACCTTGGCTAGACACGTCTAAAATAAGATCAGCAGTATTTAGACCTTTATACAAACAATTTTATTGGATACTTGTGGCTGATGTTTTGATCCTAGGTTATGTAGGAGCGATGCCAGCAGAAGGGCTTTACTTATTAATAGCTAGAGTTGCAACTGCATACTATTTTCTTCATTTTTTAGTGATATTGCCTGTTTTAGGCTTTAAAGAAAAAACAATACCAATTCCATTAAGTATTACAGAACCAGTTTTGGGAGGTACCCCAAATCTAGCAATGGCAAAAAAAAAGGAAAGTAAAATAGAATAAAGTGAACGCTTTTATAAAATTCTGTTTAATCATTAGCTTAATTATTTCTATTTTTTCACAATCTATTGCAGCAGAAAAAGTTGATTATTTAAAGACAGACTGGAGTTTTAAAGGTTTATTTGGAAAGTTTGATAGGGCCTCTCTTCAAAGGGGTTACCAGGTTTATACTGAGGTATGTGCAGCTTGTCATTCTATGAAATACCTAAGTTATAGAAACTTATCAGAAAAGGGTGGTCCAGAGTTTTCAGTTGAACAAGCTAAAGCAATTGCTGCTTCATTTGAAGTTGTAGACGGACCTAATGCAGATGGAGAAATGTTTACTAGACCTGCAAAATTATCAGATAAATTTGTTATGCCTTATGAAAATGAAAAAGCAGCTCAAGCTGCAAATGGCGGTGCATATCCTCCAGACATGTCTGTTTTAGTCAAAGCAAGAGGTGGTGGAGTTGATTATATTTACTCTTTGTTACAAGGATATGAAACAGCACCTGCTGGAATGATTTTAGATGAGGGTGTCCACTATAATAAATATATGTACGGTAATAAAATTAAAATGTCAGCTCCTCTTTCAGATGGAATAATAGAGTATGGCGATGGAACAACTGCAAGTGTTGAGCAGATGTCAAAAGATGTTACAACTTTTTTAATGTGGGCTGCTGAACCTCACTTGGAGGCTAGGCATAGAATGGGTTTTAAGGCAATTATCTATTTAATAATTTTAACTACTTTAGTTTACTTCAGCATGAAAAAGATTTGGTCACGTATTGAATCTGAAGTTTAAAACATCTCCATCTTTTACAATATAATCTTTTCCCTCCAACCTCATTTTACCATTTTCTTTTGAATTAACCCATCCATTATAGGCAATGAAATCCTCGTAAGATATTGTTTCAGCTCTAATAAAACCTTTTTCGAAATCTGTATGAATTTCTCCAGCAGCTTTTGGTGCTGTACAATTTTTCTTTATAGTCCATGCCCTAGTTTCTTCAGGTCCAGATGTAAAATATGTATCAAGTTCTAATATTTTATAGCCCTTTTGAATTAACATGCTCAGACCTGTATCTTTTAAACCAATCATATTCATATAATTTTTTTTTTCATCTTTTGTTAATTCATTTATTTGATTTTCTATATCTGCAGAAATAATAAGAGTGTTATCTTTTCCATATTTTTCAATGAATTTTTGGGTATATTGATTCCCATTCTGAACATTTTGTTCATCCACATTACAAACAAAAATTTTTGGTTTTATTGACAAAAGGCCACTTTGATTAAGTTGTTTTGTATCAAATTGAGAGTTAAGTACCGATATATCTTTGTTATTGTTAATGCAGTCTAATGCAATCTCTAAAATTTTCAGCTGATCTTCATCAACATTTTTTTTATTATTTTTTTCAAGTCTTTTTTGAATAGATTCTAGATCAGATAACATCATCTCTGTTTCGACGATTTCAAGATCCCTAACAGGGTCAACATCTGGATTAACGTTTTGAATATCATCTGAGTCAAAGCATCTAATCATATGAATAACTGCATCAACCTCTCTTATATGTGATAGAAATTTGTTTCCTAAGCCTTCACCTTTAGATGCTCCTTTAACAAGTCCTGCTATATCTACAAATGAAATAGTCGTGTTAATTGTTTTTTTTGAATTTGAAACCTCTGATAATTTAATTATTCTTTCATCAGGAACGGGCACAACTCCAACATTTGGATCTATCGTACAAAATGGAAAATTAGCTGCTTGAGCCTTGTTTGAGTTTGTAAGAGCATTAAATAGCGTAGATTTACCTACATTAGGTAAACCAATAATTCCACATTTAAAACTCATTATTTATTATTTACAGTGCTAGAAAATAAATCTAATTTTTTTTCAATAAGTATTGAAATAGAATCTGTAATATTATTCGTAATTTTTTCTAATCCAAGCACTTCATCATCATCAAAGTTTTGAAGAACAAAATCACTTACTTCCATTTTGTCTTTTGGTTTACCAATTCCTATTCTCACTCTAGAATAATCTTTACCAATAAATTTATCTATTGATGCAATACCGTTATGTCCCGCATCAGACCCACCAAATTTGGCTTTTATTTTTCCAAAATCCACATCTAAGTCATCATGAAAAACGATAACATCCTGAGCATCTATTTTGAAATATTCAATTAATTCTCTAATACAAATTCCAGAATTGTTCATGAAGGTTAAAGGTTTAATGGCATAGACTTTATGATCTCCTACATTTCCAGTTGTAAGAAGTCCTTTAAATTTTGGTTTTTGCTTTGAAAGACCAAATTTTTTATTGATTGCATCTATAATTTTGAAACCAACATTGTGCCTATTATTTTCACTGTCTGGGGTTGGATTGCCTAATCCTACAAGTAGTAGCATAAATATTAATTTTGGAGGATAAAATTCAAATTTGATTAACTTATTTTTTTTCTTCAGCAGGTTTTTTCTCTTCACCTTCTTTTTTAGCACTATCAGCTGCTGGTTTGTCTCCACCTTCAGTTGCCGCAGCTTCTGTTCCCTCAGCACCTTCTCCCTCAGCCGTCTCAGCTTCTGCAGGTTTTTCAGGTTCTTTCATTACAGTTGGAGCTGCTAGAGTTGCAATAACAAAATCTCTTCCTTGAATAGTAGGCGTAACGTCACTATCAAGATTTATAGAAGAAATTTTAAAACTCTCACCAATATCAACTCCATCAAGATCTATTACAAGATTCTCAGGAATTTTTTCGCTTGGACATTTTAGCTCAACTTTTCTTCTTACAATATTTAAAACTCCACCTCTTTTCAAACCAGGAGATTTTTCGTGATTTAAAAATTTTACTGGAACTTCTATTCTAACTTTTATTCCTGCAACTATTCTTAGAAAGTCTACATGAATTGGTTCGTCTGAAATAATGTCGTACTTTA
>CACOMK010000016.1 GCA_902628305.1 uncultured Pelagibacteraceae bacterium
AAGGCCAAGGATTTAAAGAAAAAGACACATCAAGAATATTTAAAAGATTTTATAGTAATAGACCTGAAAAATTTGGAGAACATTCAGGTTTAGGTTTAAATATAGTAAAAAATTTGGTTGAATTACACGATGGTGAAATTGTAGCATCCAATCGTCTTGATAAAGAAGGCGCAATGATAGAGATAAGATTTCCCAATGTTTAATCTATTGTTGATAATTAAAATCTTAGCTGTATAAAGCTTGCCATGGAAGATTATAAAGTAAAAGACATATCTCAAGCAGACTTTGGAAGGAAAGAAATTTCAATAGCTGAAAGTGAAATGCCTGGTTTAATGGCTTTAAGAGAAGAGTATTCTAAAGAAAAACCATTGAAGGGTGCAAGGATTATAGGATGTCTTCATATGACAATTCAAACAGCTGTACTAATCGAAACCTTAGTTGCATTAGGTGCTGAAGTTCGTTGGTCTTCTTGTAATATTTTTTCAACTCAAGATCATGCAGCTGCTGCAATTGCAAAGGCTGGGATCCCTGTTTATGCTTGGAAAGGTGAAACAGAAGAAGAATATTTATGGTGCATTAAACAAACTATAGTTGGAAAACAAGGCTGGAAGCCCAACATGTTATTAGATGATGGTGGAGATTTAACAGCCATAATGCATAATGAATATCAGGATTTAATGAAAGACATTAAAGGTGTTTCAGAAGAGACTACCACTGGAATTAAAGCACTAAATAAAATGGAAAAAGATAAATCACTTTTAGTTCCAGCAATAAACGTGAATGACTCAGTCACAAAATCAAAATTTGACAATTTATATGGATGCAGAGAAAGTTTAGTAGATGGGATAAGAAGGGCTACTGACGTAATGATGTCTGGAAAAATAGCAATTGTTGCTGGTTTCGGAGACGTTGGTAAAGGAAGTGCCGCATCTTTAAGACAAAGTGGTGCTAGAGTTTTAGTCACAGAAGCAGATCCAATTTGTGCTCTCCAAGCTGCAATGGAAGGTTATGAAGTAGTATTAATGGAGGAGGCTATAAGTAGAGCTGATATAGTTGTAACAGCAACTGGAAATAAAGACATTGTTACTGCAGATCATATGAGAGACATGAAGGATAGAGCTATCTTATGTAATATTGGTCATTTTGATAACGAAATTCAAGTTGAGGCTCTTAAAAACTATAAGTGGACTGAAATAAAACCTCAAGTTCATGAAATAGAGCTGCCTAGCGCTAAAAGAATTATTCTTTTAGCTGAAGGAAGATTGGTTAATCTTGGTTGTGCAACTGGACACCCAAGTTTTGTAATGAGTGCATCTTTTACTAATCAAGTTATTGCTCAAATAGAACTTTGGCATAATCACAAAAATTATGAAAATAAAGTTTATGTACTTCCAAAACACTTAGATGAAAAAGTGGCAACTTTGCATCTTAAAAAGGTAGGAGCAAAATTAACAAAGTTATCAAAAGAACAAGCAGATTATATAAGCGTTGGAACAGAAGGTCCTTTCAAACCAGATGCCTATCGCTATTAAAGATAGCAAAATCGATATCACTACAGAGAAGTTAACTAAAGAATTAGCTAAAGAATTCTCAAAATACCTCAAAGGTGGTGAGTTTGTTTTTTTATACGGCGAGATGGGTGTTGGTAAAACCACTTTTGTTAAATATTTTATAAATGAGTATCAAAAAAAAAATAATTTAACACAAACAGAAATTACAAGTCCTACTTTTTTAAAAAAAATGAAAATTCTAAAACTTAATTTTTTAATTTTAATAATATTATTTATTTCAGCTTGTTCATCGGTTCCTAAAAATACAGCAAACAGTTGCTCAATATTTGAGGAAAGATATTTTTGGTATAAACATGCGAAAAAGTCTGAAAAAAAATGGGGCACACCAGTTTACTTACAGCTTGCAATCATTAAAATGGAATCCAGCTTTGATTGGTTGGCAAAACCACCAAGACAAAAGCTTTTTAAGGTTATTCCCTATAAAAGACCATCAAGTTCATTTGGTTATTCTCAAGCTGTAAAAGGTACCTGGAAACAATACAAAAATGAAACTGGGAATAAGTATGCAGCAAGATCAAGATTTAAAGACAGTGTTGACTTTATAGGGTGGTATACTAATAAAACTGAAAAAATTTTAAAAATCTCAAGAAGTGATGCCTTCAATCAATATGTTGCTTATCACGAAGGTTGGGGAAATTATAAGAATTATAAAAAAAACAAAAAAGTGATTAATCTTGCAAAACGTGTGGAAAAACAATCAAATATTTATAAACAACAATTATTGGAATGTAAGAATTCTTTATCAACATCAAAATATATTATTTTTTAATTTAGCTGTTTTTTTAATTCAATATCAACTGCATCGATACGCTTAGTATTTTTTGCGAGAGCCAAATACATTGTTGGAGTTACATATAAAGTAAAGAAAGTTGAAATGATCATTCCTCCTAAAATTGTAGAACCAACAGCCAGTCTAGAGCCTTCACCTGCGCCAGGGCCAATATTTCCTATAACCAATGGAAGCATAGCTATCATCGTACTGAGAGATGTCATTATTATTGGTCTTATTCTTAGCTGACATGCTTTAATTATGGCATCCTGAATTTTAACTCCTGTTGTTCTTATTTGATTTGTATAATCTACAATTAGAATACTGTTCTTGGTAGAAATACCAATGAGTATAATTAAAGCTATTTGAGAAAATATATTCACCGAGCTGTTTAAAAATAAAATGAAAACCAGCCCACCAAATACGGCCAGAGGTACAGTTAAAATAATTATAAATGGATGAATAAATGAGTTAAATGTTGCTGCCATAACTAAGTAAGCAGTTAATAAAGCAAGGGCAAAAATTAAGTATATTTCATTTGTTGTTTCTTTTAACTCTTCAGATTTTCCTTTCCATGTGATTTGATTTTGAGGAGCAACTCTAATCATTACATCCTCAAGGTATTTTATTGCTTCTGTTAGGGTATAATCTTCTGCAAGCGCAGCAGAAATTGTTACAGCTCTTTGGCGATTATACCTTGGAAGTGCTTCAGCAGTGCCTTTTTCTTTAAACTCAACTAAACTTGCAACAGACACAAGTTTACCAGTTGTTTCAGATCTAACAAAAATTTTTGATAATCCATCTTTATCTCTTCTGTCTGCCAAATATTGCTGTAAAATAATCGGGTATTCCCTCCCTTCTTTGCTAAATGTTGTTACACTTTTACCCCCATAAAGAGTTTCTAAAGTTCTACCTATATTTTCAGTAGAGACACCTAAGTCATTTGCTCTATTTTTATTTGTAATCAATTTAACTTCAGGTTTATTTTTTGTATAATCACTTTCAACTCGAGACATATTCCTATTCTTTCTAAGTTCTCTTAAAACACTATTTTGAATTTCCTCTAGTTCCTCGTAGCTAGAACCATAGATAACCATCTGAACTGGTTTATTATAACTAGATACTCTGATTGACTGAGGAGATATTGGAAAAGCAAAAGTTTCAGGCACTGATACCACTTGTCCAATCGCCTCTCTTAATATTGTTTGACTATCTTTTTCTCTATTTTTCCATTCATCTAACAAAGCAATTATAATGAATGTATTATAAGTTGTCGCTGATTTACCAAAACCCGGAACTCTCATTATAAGTCTTTCATAAGGACTATTTTCAGCTTGTAACAATCTCAATATTCTACCCTCAATTATTTGAGCTTTTTCTTGAGTATATTCGAATGAACTTCCTTCATCTGTTGATCCTATTATTAAGTAAGCACCTCTATCTTCCATTGGTAATAATTCTTTTTTTGAAAAATTAAAAAGATATCCAGATGCAGCAATGATAAAAATAATAAATAATGAAACGGTCTTTTGTTTATTAATCCAATAACTAAGTGAGCTCACATAAAATTTAGTAAAAGATTTAAATCCATTATTAAATTTTTTAACAAAGAAATTTATTTTTTCTTTCTTATTTAAAAACTTACTTCCTAGCATTGGTGATAAAGTTAACGCAACAAAAGACGAAACTACTATTGAAAAAGAAAGTGCAATTGCTGTTTCTTTAAATAATGTTCCTGAAATACCTTCTATAAAAATTAATGGTAAAAAAACAGCAATTAAAATTAAAGTGGTTGCTATAATAGCAAAAGTAATTTGTTTTGAACCTTTATAAGCAGCAACTAATGGTGTTTCACCGTTTTCAATTCTAGTATAAATCGCATCTGTCATAATTACAGAATCGTCTGTAATTATTCCTATAGCCAAGATAAAGCTTAGTAGAACGAAAATATTTATTGAAAGGTCAAATATATATAAACCAAGAAATGATCCTATAATACTAACAGGCAAAGCTACCGCCGGTACTATTACTGCTTTAAGGTTGCCTAAGAAAAGATAAATAATTAAAACTACCAATATAAATGCAATGACTAAACTTTTATAAACCTCTTCAATAGCAGCCCCAATATAAGTTGCTCTGTTAAATGCTATTTCTAATTTTAATCCGTCGGGTAAAGATTTATTAAGTTGTTTTATTTTAACTTTTATTTGTTTAGACAGTTCTACTGTTGAAGCACCACTCTTAGCATAAATTCCAATTCCTACAGTTTTTAAGTTTACCGCATTTTTTCTTTGTGATGTGAATAAAGTTTTTTCTGAAACAGGACCAAATTCAACGTTTGCTACATCAGAGAGAATTATCACTTTATCTTTATTTTTTCTGAGCGGCAGCTGTTTGATTGTATCTATGTTGGTGTAAGATTTGTCAATATTGAGAGTTAAATCTTTATTATTAGCCTCCAATGTGCCCGCAGGAAGGTTAATGTTTTCATTCCTTAAAGCTCTCTCAAGCTCTTGGATTGTAAGATTATTAGCAGCTAATTTTATTGGATCTATCCATACCCTGACACTTAATTCTCTTAATCCACCAACTAAAATTCTTCCAACATTAGGAACACTTGAAAATGCATCAATAAGATATCTCTCGGCATAATCCCCAAGATCTAGATCGCTCCACGATGGGGATGAAAGACCTACCCACATAGTAGTAGTAAAACCTGCGGCTTGTTTTAAAATTTGGGGTGCACTTGCCTCACTTGGTAAATTATCTACAACGCGCGCTACTCTTTCTCTAATGTCATTGGCAGCATCATCTAAATCTATATCTGTATTAAATTGTATATCAATTCGACTTGTCCCATTTAAAGAATTTGAGTCTATGTTTTTGATACCTTCTGCACCACCAATAACATCTTCAAGTTTTTGAGTGATTTCTTCATCAATTATTTCTGCTGAAGCAGACTTGTAATCTGTTTTAACTTGCACAACTGGTGGCTGAATACCATCTGGAAGTTCCCGGACAGGAAGTTCGGAAAAAACAAATATTCCAAAAATTATCAATATTAAAGACATTACCCACGCTACAACAGGTCTTTTAATACTAACTTCAGTTATATACATTTAATTACTTTTTCTCTTTTTCAGATTTTTTAAATATATTTTTTAACCAACCAAATTTATCTTTTTTTTCTTTAGCTTTTTTTGATTTATCTTTTTTACCCCAGCTAGAATTTCCTTGTTTCTTTTTAGCACCCTTTTCAATAGGTCTGATTGTTAAATTTGGTCTAACTTTCTTTGTTCCTTCAGCAACAATTTTGTCCCCATTACTTAATCCATTTAATATTTCTACAAAACCCAAATATCTATCACCTATCGTTACTTTTGTTTTGATTACTTTATTTTTCTCATCAACTTTATAAATAAAAATATTTTCACCTTCGACTATTGTACTTGTGTCAGGTGCACTTAAACCATTTCTTACATCGTACTTAATTGAAATTTCTAGAAACGATCCTGGAAGTATTTCTCCAGAAGTATTATCCATCTTAATCCTGGTCGCTAAAGCTCTTGTATCTTCACTGATTCTACTTGCAAAAGATTCAACTTCACCATTGTAAATTTTATTCTTATATCCAGAGAACTTAATATCAACTGGCAAACCAACCTTAATAAATGGAACAAAAATTTCAGGTATATCTACATCGCAATATATTGAGCTAGTATCCTCAAGATTGATCAATATAGAAGATTTTGAAACCTCTATGTCCTCAGAAAACTCTCTTTTTCCGATAACCCCATCAAATTGTGCAATTATTTTTCTATTTTTAAGATCAGCAATTACATCTCCTTTTTTAACTTTTTGATTAAAATTTATTGGTTTTAGTATTTCATATTTTTCAATTTTAAAGGATTGGGTCTGAATAGGAGTTGCTGTTCCATAGGTACTGATAACATTTTCAAAAACTTTTTCTTGTGTAGTAGTTACTATTATTCCTGGAGGCGGTCTTTTACTAAATTTTTTCTTGAAATGGTTTCCAATCATTGTTCTTCCAATAATTACAGTTGCAATAATTAGAAAAAATATAATTACTATACTTGTGACTTTTGTTGATGTTTTCATTAATTAGATCTTTCCATACTCTGACCATGAGCCATCGTATATTGTCGGCATATACTTATCATTTATTAAAGAATAAGCTAGTGCCAATACACTTGCGGTTACCCCTGAACCACATGAAAATACTATATTTTTATTATGGTCAAATTTAAATGATTTAAATTTTTCAACTAGTTTATCTTTACTTACAAATGTATGGTCATTATTTATTAATTCAGAAAAGGGTAGACAAAAAGAATTTTTTATTGAACCACTCTTTAAACCTTTTCTTGGTTCAGCAACTTTTCCTTCAAATCTCTCTCTGCTTCTAGCATCAACAACATTAAATTCTCTTTTATCAATATTTTCATCTATCTGTTTTTTACTTTTAACAAGCTCTTTATTTTCTTTGCATAAATATGTGGAAGTTTTAATGATTACTTCTTTATTATTTGTAGTCCTATTTTCTTTTTTCCATTTTTTTAGTCCACCATCTAGTACATGAACTAGTTTTGGATCATGCCCATAATAAATTAAATTGTACCAACATCTACAAGAACTGATAACATCAGAGTTATCGTAAATTACTATTTGATCAATATTCTTTATTCCCATGTTGCCCATAATTTTTTCCCAAGATTTTGCATCGGTCAGCATATGGGGTAAGTCGGTATCTAGTTTTGAATTTTTATCTAAATCAAAAAAAATTGAATTTGGGATATGATCTTTGCAATACTCCTCAAAACCATTTCTTTGAGTTTGAGGCATATGCCAAGATGAGTCGATAATTTTTACTTTTTCAATATTATTTTCTAACCAGTCAGTGTTAACCAAGGACATTTTATCTTTTTTCCAAATATCTTTGATGATATTCTTCAGCTGGAGAATAATTTTTAACTAAAGAAGTTTTTGTTACAACTTTTCCTGATAATTTTAGATTTTCTTGTTCTATCATTTTTTCAGCAATACTTTTCTGCTGATCATTTAAATAAAATATTTCACTTCTATACTGAGTTCCAAAATCAGGTCCTTGGGAATTCAAAGTTGTGGGGTCATGAATTTCAAAAAAATATTCTAGGATTTTTTCATAAGATATAATCTTAGGATCAAAATCTAACTTAACCACTTCTGCATGATTTGTTGTCCCAGTACAAACTTCTTTATAATTAGTTTCAGTACTATGACCCCCACAATAACCTACTTCTGTTTTTATAACTCCATCAAGTTTACTAAACTTAACTTCTGGCCCCCAAAAACATCCTAATCCTAAAATTGCTATTTCCATTGATAATTAACTTAATTAATTTAAAGTTAATCATATGCTATCAAAAAATCAATTGGGCTTTTTTTACATGTTCATATCGGTATGTGCATTTTCACTCATGGATGTAATTGTTAAATGGTCTGATGATTATCCCGTTGGACAAGTGTTATTTTTTAGAGGATTTTTTGGGATAATTCCTATTATATTCCTTATCCCTAAAGACAGGTATTTAGATTTTTATAAAACAACTAGACCATTTCTTCATTTTAAAAGATGTTTAGCAGGATTAATTGCTTTGGTTTCTATATTTGTAGCTTTAAGAAATTTACCTTTGGCGACAGTTGTAAGCATCTCTTTTGCAGCACCAATATTTATTACAATATTTTCAATTTTTTTATTAAAAGAAAAAGTTGGTTTTTATAGATGGTTAGCAGTATTAGTTGGATTTGTTGGTATAATTTTCATAACTGAACCAGGTTTTAGCTCTTTAAATTTATACTATATTTATCCAATAATTTTTTGCTTGGGTTTATCTTATGTAGCTATTGCTATTAGAAAATTATCTTCAACAGAGCCCGCTTGGTTAATTAGCTTTTTTTTTTCATTCTCCATAATGCTTTTAAGTTTTCTTTCCATTTATCAGGGATGGATTTTGCCAAGTTTGATTGATCTATTTTTGTTATCTATGATTGGAATCCTAGGTGGTCTTGCTAATTTATGGCTGTCACAGTCTTATAAATATTCGGAGGTAAGTTTGGTTTCTCCTTTAAAATATCTTGCATTAATCTTTGCAATAGCATTTGGTTATTTGATTTGGAATGAAATTCCAACTTCTAAAACTTTATTAGGTGCCTTATTGGTTATTTTCTCGTCTATTATTATATTTAAAAGAGAGATGTATTTGAAAAAAAAGTTAGCTTTTTCACGTCATGAGTAAAACACCATCATACTGGAATAAAGCGAAAAAATATTTATCCAAAAAGGATAAGACCATGTCCTCATTAATAAAAAAATATAGATCACCTTCAGAAACCGTTTTAACTACTAGAAAGGATATTTTTTTTTCCCTTTGTAAAAGTATAATTGGTCAACAAATCAGTGTTGCTGCTGCTAATTCAGTTTTTCTAAAATTTAAAAAAAAATGTAACAATAAAATTAATGCAAAAAATGTAAATAAATTGTCTATTACGCAGTTAAAAAGCTGCGGTTTAAGTAGACAAAAAGTAAAAGGCATTAAAAGTTTAGCTAAGCAGATATTAAATAGAAATTTTAATCCAAAGTTAATTCCAAATATGTCAGATGAAGAGGCAATTGTTTATTTATCAAAACTTAGACAAATAGGAAGATGGTCAGCTCAAATGATTTTATTATTTACGTATAATCGATCAAATATTTGGCCTGTCCAGGATATAGGGTTATTAAGAGCTATTTCAAAGAACTATAATAAAAAATATTTACCTCCTGAAAGCTTTGTAAATTTATTAAATAAAAAATTTTCTCCTTATTGCTCAGTGGCAACCTGGTACTTGTGGAGAAGCATAGATCCAGAACCAATACAATATTAATCACCCTCTACTATTTGATGATGTCTGATTGCATACTTATTAAGAATATCATGTGCTTCTTTATATTCTGTTGAGTCGTAACAATTAATAGCAGTATTGTAATCTATAAATTCTACTACTATTACTCTTGGCGAATTTATTCCATCATTCGTCCTACTTTTTCCACCCCTAACAAGAAATTTTCCAGAAAATTTTTCTACAGCTGATTTAGCTTTAATCGCATACTGTTTTAGTTTTTCTTCGCTATAAATTTTATCATAAATGCATACCCAATAACCTTTTTTCATTTTAATCTAACCATATTTTATATTTTTCTATATTTTTTTGTAAATATAATGGAAGTTTATCAAGTGAATATTCCACAAGTAAACTTCCATTTCCAATTTTATTAATTCTTTTATCTACTTTTAAGTCATATATTGCTTGTTTGTTTTTAATAATATTTTTTATTTCAGTTAAAGAGATTGGATTAATATCAAATTCACGATGGTGCAGATAAGATTTTAGTTTATGTTCAATTTCCTCTGGTGACTTGATATTGGAAAAGTGCCATCCACCATTATTTATAAACTTTAGATTCATATATTTTTTTCCTGAAAAAAAAGTATCTAATCTATAAAATGCATATTTTTTATCTTTAATATTTCTAAGCCATTGAGGACTTTTGAGATTCTTCTTTTTACATCCTTTTGTTCCAGACCAAATTAAGTTAGGCAATTTTAAATTTAATTTGTAATAAAACATTTCTTGTTTAAACAAAATTATTTCATTATTAATCTCATTTAATTTTAAATTATCTAAGTTAGGAATTTCATCAACATCTGAAATTAATATCAAATCTTCTTGATCTGCGTTTTCCAAGGCTTTAGAAATATAATTTCTTTGACCATTTTCTCTGTAAGCCGCATTTAGTATAAATTTTCTGGATTTTTCATCATTTGAGTCGTTTGTAAGAACTTCTTCAACTTTATTAGGGGTTTCGTTATAAACTAAGTAAATGATTTTGTTTTTAAATTTATCAAATTTTTTAATGTTAAATGTTAGATCTCTCTTCTCTCCTTTATGAGTAAATGAGCTCTCTACAATTACAAAATAGTCAACAATTGGATTTAGCACATTCAATCTGAGATCTAAAATAACCTCTTCGTCAAAATACATAAAACAATCAAAAATTTTCATATTTTTTAATTATAACTTTTTTAAATTTTTATATATGATAAAAATTTTTATGGCAGATAAATTAATCATCACATTTAATCAATATACTAAAATTGTAGAGAAATTAGCTGTAGAAATTCACAAAAAATTTAAACCCACTGTTCTTGTTGGAATTATGAGAGGTGCTGCACCTATTTTAGATATTCTTTCTAGAATTTTAAAATTACCAATTGCTTACATTGTTATCCAAAGCTATTCAGGCAAAGGCATGGAGGACAAACAAGGAGAACTAATGTTTGCTAGAGAAATAAGCTCTTTAGCTAATGAAAAGGATTTTAAAAAAGTTTTGTTGATTGATGATCTGTCTGATACTGGATTAACTTTAAACAAAAGTATTGAATGGTTAAAAAGTTATCCACAAACAAAAGATTATATTCAGGAAGTTAAAACAGCATGTTTATGGAAAAAAAAATCTTCAACTTTTGAACCTGACTTTTGTCCAGTAAGACTGGACTCAGATCCATGGATTGTTCAACCAACCGAACACTATGAAGAAATATCTATAGATGAAATAATTAAAAGAAATTAGTCAACAGGGCTAGACTTCTAGCCCTGTTAAATCTTGTTTAAGCAACTGCAAAACTTACTACACTTAGTATAGCCACTACCCATATTGCTGGAGAAGTGCTTGAAAACTTTCCAGTAAATATTTTGATTAAGGCATAAGATACGAATGCTAAAGCAATTCCATTACTTATACTATACGTCAATGGCATTGCGATCATTGCGAGGATAGCTGGAGCTGATTCTCCAATATCATTCCACTCAATGTCTGTAATATTTCTCACAAATAAAACAGATACAAAAAGTAAAGCTGCACCATCAATTTGTTTTGGTAGACTAGTAGCAAGTGGGGCAAAAAATATACAAGCCAAAAACAAAATACCTATTACAAGAGAGGTCATTCCTGTTTTACCACCTGCTTTTACTCCAGCCCCTGACTCGACATAACTCGTAACTGTAGTTGTTCCCATCATTGCACCTGCAACAGTTCCAACACTGTCAGACAACATTGCTTTATTTATATCCTGAACCTTACCATCTTTGTCTACTTTTCCAGCAACATTAGCAACTGATGTAAGAGTTCCTGCGGTATCAAAAAAGTCAATAAATAATAATGTAAATATTACTGTAGACATTCCAGCAGTTAATGCAGCAGACAAATCAAATTCAAAAAGATAAGTCATTGGCGGCGGTGAACTTGCCAAACCATTAAATTTAGCTAGACCAGCTGCCCAAGCAATAATACTAAATACCAAAATACCAATAATGATATTTCCTTTTATGTTCATTTTTTCCATTACAATTATTGCAATGAACGTTGCACAACCTAATAAAACTAGTGGATTACTTAAGTCCCCAAGTCTAACAAGGGTTACTGGGTCATCAACTACTACTTCCATAATTTGTAAACCAATGATAGCCAGAAATAAACCTATTCCGGCACCGATACCTAGTTTTAAACTCTTAGGAATAGAATTTATTAACCAAGCTCTAATAGGTGTTAGTGATATTATTAAGAACAATACCCCTGCAACTAATACTGCACCTAAGGCTTCTTGAGGTGAGTAGCCCATTCCAGCACAAACTCCAAAAGCTACAAAAGCGTTAATGCCCATTCCTGGAGCAAGTCCTATTGGCCAAGTTTTTCCGTAAAAAGCCATTATAAAACAAGCTAAAGCAGTAGCTAGAATTGTTGCTGTATAAACTGCACCGAAATCAAAGAAACCTTTTTCGGGTCCGGCAAATTCTCCCGATAAAATAAACGGATTCAAAAACATTATGTAAGCCATAGTCAAAAACGTTGTTGTTCCTGCTATTACTTCAGTTTTAAAATCAGTTTTGTGTTTTTTATAATTAAAATAATTGTCAAGCATTTATCCTCCTAATAATGGAGGATTAATCGATTCTGTCTTAAATTACTCTATTTAAGTCTAGTTTATTCACATTATTCAACTTAGAAGTTTATATTTATGCCATAATTGTACTGTTAGTATGTTTCATGAAAAAATTTAAAATTTTTTTAATTTTAATTTGTTTTACCTTGATTTTTTCTGGATGTCAGGCAGTTAAAGATAAAACAGATTCAATTGTTGAAAAAGAAAATGAAAAATTAAGCAAATTTCTTGGAAAATCTTCAAGTGAACTTCAAATGGAACTTGGTAAACCTGATGAAGATTTTAAAAATGCAAAAGGAAATTTTGAACTAGTTTATAATAGTAAGAAGTATCTTGTCCCCTGTGAAAGGAGATTTGAAATTAATTCAGAAAATATAGTAATAGGTTTTATCTCTAACGGATGTTTTTAGGCTAACTTGCGAGGAATATATCCCCGCAAGCAAGGTTTTACTTATCTAATTTCAATAAGTTTTTTCTTTTTATGTTCTGGAATTATTCTTTCACATGATATTGTTAAAAGACCATCTTTAAGCTCAGCACTATTTACCTTTACATCATCAGCAATAGTGAATGATCTTGCAAATTGTCTTTGAGAAATACCTTTATGAATAATTTCTCCATTAACATCACTGTCCTCAGATTTATTAACTTGTTTAGTTCTAACAGTTAATAAGTTATCTTCGAACTCAACCTCTACATCTTTTTTACTAAAACCAGCTAATGCTACTTCAATAGCATAGTTATCCTTACCAGTCTTTCGGATGTTGTATGGGGGGTAATTTGACTGCATTGTCAAATTTCCATTACCTAACATATTTTCAAATTGATCAAACATATCGTCAAAACCAATTGAAAATGGTCTAAGTGAGTTAAATATAGATAAATCCTTACTTGTCATTTTATCCTCCTTTGTTAAGCAAGTTTATTTTTGTAAGCCCCATTAGGCGACTTACTAACTTTATATGGGAATTAATTTGTTTTTTTCAAGATTTAAAATGTACTAAATTTTTTTAGAAATTTTTAATGCAAATGCATAGTCAATAGCAATCTCTTCTATTGCACCATCTCTACCTGACTTACCACCATGACCAGCATTCATTTCAGTCTTTAAAAGAAGCAAATTATTATCAGTTTTGTAATCTCTAAGTTTTGCAGTAAATTTTGCTGGCTCATCAAATAAAACTCTATTGTCACTTAAACTGGTTGTAATCAAGATATGTGGATAATCCATTTTCTTAATATTATTATAAGGAGCATATGAAAAAATATAATCAAAGTGTTCTTTGTTATCTTTTGCATTCCCAAATTCGTCAAATTCTCCCACAGTTAAAGGTAAAGAATGATCAAGATTTGTTGTTAATGAGTCCACAAAAGGAACAGCCATAATAATTCCTAAAAATAATTCAGGAGATTGATTGACTGCAGCTCCCATTAATAATCCCCCAGCTGATCCACCCATTCCAATAATATTTCCTTTTGTAGTATAATTCTTTTCGATCAAATATTTTGCTGCGTAAATATAATCTTCAAAAGTATTTTTTTTGTTTGTTAATTTTCCCTCTTTCCACCATTTCATACCTTTTTCCATACCACCTCTGATATGAGCTGTGGCCCAAATTATGTCTCTATTTATTAAACTTAATCTTGTGGAAGAAAAACTTGGGGACATGGAATTTCCATAAGATCCATACCCATACAATAAAATATTTGCAGATCCATCAATTTTTGTTTTTTTGTGTCTTGTAATTGTTAATGGAACCATTCTCCCATCATGAGATTTAAACTCAACTCTCTCAACAATATAGTCATCTTTAATATGACCAGAAGGAATTTCTTGTTCTTTGACAAGTTCTTTAGATTTCGTTGCTAAATTATACTTATATACTCTAGAAGGAGTTTTGGGTGAAGAATATCCTAAATAGACTTCATCTGTATTTCTATCTTTTTGAGTTAACGTGACTCCTGGGACATAAACTGTTTCATCAGAAAAAATTAATTCTTCCTCTAAATTTGTAGAAATATTTTTGACAAAAAGTTTATCTAAAGCTTCTGATGTTTCGCTACGAATTATCCAATTTTTAAGAAATGTTAATCCTCCAATTAAAACCTCATCTTTAGCTAATATAAATGGTTTCCAATCCTGTGTTTCTAAATTATTACAAATATCTATTTTAAAGTCTTCAGCATTTTTGTTTGTATGATTATAAAATTTACCATCCCACGAGCTGACAGAATAAAGAACACCCCTTTCTCTTTTAATAATAAGTTTAGGAGATGGATTTTCTTCATTTGACCTAAAATAATATTGTTCAGACGTATTATGGTCAGAAGTACTTATAAAATAATACTTTTCATCTGAGCTTATCCCTATCCCAACTGTAAAAGCCTCACTTTTTTCCTCAAAGATTAATTCATCTTCTTCGTTAAAATTTCCTATCTTGTGTCTATAAATTTTCCTAGCTCTATGATTTTCATCAAGTTTTGAATAAAATATATACTTATCATCTAAACTAAAAGTAATCCCACCTGATGTATCTGTAATTTCTTTTGAAATAATTTTGTTTGATTTTATATCTCTTATATAAATTGTATAATATTCAGAACCTTTAGTATCTAAAGAGTATCCTAGATATTTATCATTATTACTTACCTCTAAATCTCCAACACCAAAATACTCTGTTTGTAGTTTTTCTTTTTCTTTATCACCATTCCATATTTCCTCTATTTCTTTTGAGCCTATTTTTTTTCTCAGTTTTATAGAATAATTTCCTTTAGCTGTTGTTTTTGTCCAGTATTCATAAGTATGATCTTTGTAAGGTAAAGATTCATCATCCAATTTTATTCTACCTTTAATTTCATCAAATAATATTTTTTGAATATTTTTTGTATTCTTCAAGTGAAAGTCTGCATAAGTATTCTCTTCCTCTAGGTACTTCTTAACTTCAGGATCTAGTTTAGATTTATCTTTTAGAACTTCCAAAATATCTTTTTGATGAATCCAGCTATAATTATCTTCCCATTCAATATTGTGACAAGATTTTATCTCTAGTTTTTTTTTAAGTTGTGGTACTTTCATTTTAATAGGAAATATATGAATATTATAATTTATACACTCATAATTTTAATTATCTTATATTTTTTATTAAGGTGGTGGTCCAGCATTTCTCCAAAGAAAATGTCAAAAAGTGTTAGACTAATTACAATATTTTTATTGACAGTTCTTGCGGTTTTGTTCGCTGTGGGTGGAAAATTTTTATTAACATTACCACTGACGTTAGCAAGTTTAGCATTAGTAAAATTGAAAGGCTTATCTTTGTTTCAATTGATTTCACTATATCGACTTATTCAGACACTTAGAAATAGTGGAAGATTTTCATTTAATCCTTCACGAAATAACAATTCAGGCAATTTATCTGTCTCTGAAGCATATAAAATTTTAAATTTAGATATTAACAAAAAACCAACCAAAGAATTAGTTAATAAAGCCTATCAAAAAATTCAAAAAAAAATACATCCAGATGTGTCTCCAGAAACGACAAGATTATCAGCTATTGTTAATGAGGCAAAAGAGATAGTTTTAAAAGATATTTCTTAATTAATTAATGAAACAAATTTATCGAAAATTTTTTCTGGATTAATTTTATCTTTACCAAGAGTGTCATGAGTAACTGTAGTTTCACCATCTGGTATTATTGGATACATATTTGAACTATAAGATCCATAAATTAAAGGTGTATCTGCCATTAAAGTAATTGTTTTTACACCTAATGCTGAGGATAGATGTGCAAATCCAGTATCATTACATATAGAAATATTACAATTTTTTATTATTGGTAAAGTTTCTGCAATAGTTAAATCATCTAAAGGATAACATTTTTCTTTAAATTTTGAATTGTAAATTTCACTTAAAATTTTTTGTTCTTCTTCATTTTTGCCTGTAGCTAAAAAAAATTTACATTTATTTTGTTTATCAATTTTTTCCATAACTTTAATAAATGTACTAGAGGGAATTCTTTTTGTAGCACCAGAGCCACCTATACCTAGTAAAATATTTATATCATCTTTACTAATTTTATATTTAATCATTGACTGATAAATTAAATTATTTTCTAGTTGAATTTCAGGATTTTCAGTAGTCTCTATATCTAATTTGTCTTTAATTAATTTTTTAGCTGATTTAGTGATATGTTGTTTTTGTTTTTTAAATAAAGGGTATTGATTAATATCTTTAATACCAGCCAACCTTGCTATTAGATTAAATCTTAGAGAAGAATTAAATATAAACACTTTTTCAAAATCATATTTTTTGATATCGCTTACTATTTTGAAGAAACCTAATATTCCATCATGTCTTTCATTTTTTTTGTTATCTCTTTTCAGGTAAATAATGTTATCAATATAATTTGTATAATTTAAAAATTCATTTGCCTTCGAGTTCTCTTTTACCAATAAACTTACAGGTGAATTGAATTTTTTTGATATAGCCTTAATAAAAGGAAGAAAAATTACAGTATCACCAATACCCATCCTATTTTGAATAGCTAATATTTTCATAGTTAATTTATAAACTTTACTAATTTATATTTTTATATAAATTTTTATTATGAGTAAAATTAAAGGCATTTATGCGGCCTCAATGTCTATCTTAAATGATGATTTAACGCTTGATATTAAACAAACTATTCTACACGCAGAAATGGTAATAGACAATGGTTGTCATGGAGCAGCTATATTTGGAAGTACAGGGCAAGCTCAACTTATACCTGTCTCTGAAAAAATTAATTTGTTAAATCATTTGACTTCAAGCAAGCACAAAGAAAAGTATATTATTGGTACTGGTTTAAACTCTTTAGGTGAAACAATTAATTTAATGAGGGTTTCTAAATCTTTAGGTTTTAACAGATTTTTAATTATGCCACCTGCATATTATAAATATGGAGATAAAGAGGTAATTGAATTTTATAGTAAAATAGTAGACGTAATTTCTGATTGTGAAATAGTACTGTATAATTTTGAAAAACTTTGTGGCTATAAGTTCAGTATTGAATGTATTGAGGATTTGGTAAAAAAATATCCAAAAAATATTGTTGGAGTAAAAGATAGTACTTACAATCTTTTTGAAACGTTAAAAATTGATAATTTTTCAGTTTTACCTGGATCAGAGTCTAAATTATTTAAAGGACTTCAATTAGGTTGTTCAGGAATTATTACAGCTACGTGTAATGCTACCTCTTCACTGGCTAGAAAAGTATACGATGATTTTAATGACGGAAAAGACCAGACAGTAAATCAAAATCTTTGTGATGTAAGAGCTGAATTCGAAAAATATAATCTAATCTCAAGTTTACATACTTATTTTGCTAAAAAAGAGATATATTATAAAAATCTTTTACCACCACTTAGCATTTTAAATTCTAAAGATGAGTCAGATTTAATAAATAATTTAGATGAATTAAACTTTTCATTAAAAAATACTAAGGTAGCATGATGCAACTTGCTAGATTTTTAAATAATGTTTTTAAAAAAGACGGATTTATATTAGTTGATGCAAATTCAAAAAGTTACATTATTGGTAATCCAAAAAGTGAAAACCCAATAAAACTTAAAATTTTAAATAAAAATCTTCATTTTAAGTTACTAATTCATCCTGATTTATATTTTGGTGAAGCTTATACAAATGGTGAAATAACTATTGAAAATGGAACACTTAGTGATTTTTTGGATCTTTCTTTAATGAATTTTGGAAGAGGTGATCTAAATTTTTTTAGTTATTTAATTAATAGATTAAGAGGGTCTTATAGATATTTAACTAATTTTAATTTTATAAAAAAATCAAAAATGAATGTTTCACATCACTATGATATTTCAGATGATCTTTATGACTTATTTTTAGATCCTAAAAGACAATATTCATGTGCATATTTTAAAAATGAGACAGATACATTGGAAACTGCTCAAAATAATAAAATTCAACATATAATAAAAAAACTTAACATAAAGCCCAATCAAAAAGTTTTAGATATTGGATGTGGATGGGGTTCTCTAGCAATAGATATTGCAAAAAGTGCAAATTGCGAAGTAACAGGTATTACACTTTCAGAAAACCAATTTAATTACTGCAAGAAAAGAGCAAAAGAACTTAATTTAGAAAATCAATTGCACTTTAAATTAATAGATTATAGAGAGCTTAATGAAAAATTTGATAGAATAGTCAGTGTTGGAATGTTTGAACATGTAGGAAGAAAATTTTATAGAAAATTTTTTTCACAAGTTGAAAAACTTTTAAAAGACGATGGAGTATCATTAATTCATACTATTGGGTCAGTAAATCCACCAAGAGATCCACACCCATGGATCACTAAGTATATTTTTCCAGGAGGCTATACACCGAGCCTAAGTGAGGTAACAACACCAATTGAAAAAGCAGGCTTAATCGTTGCGGATATTGAGGTTTTAAGACTTCATTACTCACATACACTAAGACATTGGAAAGAAAATTGTATTCGAAATAAAGACAAAATAATTGAAATGTTCGATGAAAGGTTTTTTAGAATGTGGGAATTTTATCTTGCTGGTTGTGAGATGGCATTTAAATGGGGTGATCAAGTTGTATACCAATTTCAATTATCAAAGAATTATTCTTCTACGCCTGTTACAAGAGACTATATTTATCAATAAATAATTGGTAGAAATTAATTCCCTTAAAATG
>CACOMK010000017.1 GCA_902628305.1 uncultured Pelagibacteraceae bacterium
TACAAAAAAATTTAGCTGAAGCAGACGGTTCTAGAGATAATTTACCACCTCCTGCAGATGCACCTGAACAATTTGGTTTAGGAATAAAAAGAGAAGAGCCAAAACATTATTAATATGATAACTAGGAAAGGGTAAAATAAAATTATGTCAACTTTTGTATATATGACCAGATGTGATGGCTGTGGCCATTGTGTAGATATTTGTCCATCAGATATTATGCACATTGATGAAAATATAAGACGTGCAAAAAATATTGAACCTAATTTTTGTTGGGAATGTTACTCATGTGTTAAAGCATGTCCAAACCATGCAATTGATGTAAGAGGTTATGCCGATTTCGCACCAATGGGTCATAGCGTAAGAGTAAGACGTGAAGAAGAAAAAGGAACTATCTCGTGGAAAATTAAATTTAGAAATGGGACAACAAAAGATTTTGTTTCACCAATAACAACAAAACCATGGGGAAAATTTATTCCTAAACTTGCAGATGGTGAAAAAATTAAACAAGGTGAGTTAAATTCTCAAAGATTATACACCGAGCCAGAAGGTCTTAATATAGACGGTGAGCTTCCAAGTGTACCAAAAAACTCATTCAAAAAAGGAGTTTACTATTAATGGCTAAACACAAAACTCATTACGAAGATTGCGATGTGCTAATTGTTGGCGGAGGAATGGCTGGAACTGGTGCAACATTTGAAGCTAGGCACTGGGGAAGAGATATGAAGATTGTATGTGTTGAAAAAGCTAATATAGATAGGAGTGGAGCAGTTGCACAAGGGCTTTATGCAATTAACTGTTACATGGGTATGCAGTGGGGTGAAAACCAACCAGAGGATCATGTTAGATATGCTAGAAATGATTTGATGGGAATGGTTAGAGAAGACCTAGGTTATGATATGGCTCGTCACGTAGACTCGACTGTTCATATGTTTGATGAATGGGGTCTTCCAATGATGAAAAATGAAGAGACAGGAAGATATTTAAGAGAAGGTAAGTGGCAGATAATGATCCACGGTGAAAGTTACAAGCCAATTGTTGCAGAAGCAGCAAAAAAATCTGCAGATAAAATTTACAATAGAATTATGATTACCCACCTTTTAATGGATGAAGCAAAAGAGAACAGAGTAGGTGGAGCGGTTGGATTTAACATGAGAACAGGTGACTTCCACGTGTTCAGAGCAAAAGCAGTTATAGTTGCTGCTGGAGGAGCTTCTCACATATTTAAGCCAAGAGCTGTTGGTGAAGGTATGGGAAGAACTTGGTATGCCCCTTGGAGTAATGGTTCAGCATATGCATTACCAATAGCAGCTGGTGCTAAGATGACACAAATGGAAAATAGAATTGTATTATGTAGATTTAAAGATGGATATGGACCAGTTGGAGCTTATTTCTTACATTTAAAAACATATACACAAAATGCAAATGGTGAAAACTATGAGAAAAAGTGGTACGAGCAAACGAAAGAATTAGTGGGTGAGTATATAGATCATCATCCAACACCTACATGTTTAAGAAACCATGCTTTTATACAAGAGACTATGTCAGGTGGTGGACCAATTCACATGGTTACAACTGAGGCTTTTCAAGATCCACATTTAGAAACTGTTGGTTGGGAAAACTTTTTAGGAATGACTGTAGGCCAAGCTGTTGTTTGGGCATCTCAAAATATTGATCCAAAATATACAAATCCTGAATTAACAACTTCTGAACCATACGTAATGGGTTCGCATGCTACTTGTTCTGGAGCTTGGGTAAGTGGACCAGAGGATTTATCTCCACCAGAGTACTTCTGGGGATATAATAGAATGCTTACCATTGATGGTTTGTTTGGAGCAGGAGATACTGTTGGTGGAAGTGCTCACAAATTTTCATCAGGATCATTTACCGAGGGAAGATTAGCGGCAAAAGCAGCTGTAAAATATATAGAAGACAAAAAAGCTGAAGGATTAAAGGTTTCTGATAAACAATGTGAAGATTTTAAAGTTAAAGTCTATAAACCTTTAGAAAACTACACAGTTGCTCAAAATGAGATTACAGGAGGAACTGTATCTCCAAGCTATATATCACCTATTCAAGGGTTACAACGTTTACAAAGAATAATGGATGAATATGTTGGTGGAATAGCTACGAATTACATGACTAATGCTAATATGTTAAAAAGGGGATTAGAGTTATTGGCTTGGCTTGAGGAAGATCTTGAAAATGTTGGAGCTGAGGATTATCACCAGCTGATGAGAGCATGGGAGCTAAAACATAGAGCTCTTACATCTCAGTGTGTAACAGAGCATACTATGTTTAGAGAAGAAACTAGATGGCCAGGTTATTATTATAGAGGCGATCATATGAAACTTGACGATGATAATTGGCATTGTTTAACAGTTTCAAGAAGAGATCCTAAAACAGGTAAATTTAGTATGGAGAAAGTTCCTGTCTACCATATAGTAGATGAGAACGAGAAGAAAAAAGCTTCGTAATAAACATTTAAATTAAATTTAATGGATATCTTATCTAAAACAGATGGTGAAATATTTGAACTAGCTAGACCTATTTGGGATAATTTGGTTAAATCCTCTAATCTTAAAGATTATGGTGGATTTACAAGAGATTTCTCTACTCAGATGCTTTTTGGTGCTAACGAAGTAGAACTTGGTAAACAGTGGGCTAATAATAAGCTGATTACTAATCTCAAAGAGACTTTTGAGCCATTCGGATGCCTTAGGAGAGGTGACCATATAACTGTTCTAATTAAACAGACAAATAAGGAGATACCAGGCGAGTTCCTTGGAAGATTAGTTTTGGGGGTTGAGGACGATGTTGTTAAAGTTTTTGGTGCCACTATCTACTAGACAAAAAAAATTACTCAATAATAAATAATTGTTTGACAATTAGCGCTGTGGGTGTAATGACGGAGTAAATGCAGTTATCTAGGGTAAAAATTTTAAATAAACTATTCAATCTCAAAATAAGTTTTTTAAAAATAGGAATAATTATTAGTCTTGCCGCTTATTGGGGTGTGATTTTGCTTGGTACTTTTTTCTCTTTTAACTGAGTTGGTTTAAACAACATGAAGTTTAATTATGGATGTATTCTTACCAATTGCTCAGGTTTTTGTTAATCCTATCGAGATATTATTATTAAGCGCAATTGTTGGAGTTCTCTCAGGTTTATTTGGTGTAGGTGGAGGTTTTTTAATGACACCCTTTTTAATATTTTTAGGAATTCCTCCTGCTTATGCAGTTGCTAATGAAGCAAATAATATATTAGCTACATCGGTTTCAGGATCTACCACTCATTTTTTAAAAAATACTTTAGATTATAAAATGGGTTCAATGATTGTGATCGGAGGAGTAATTGGAACTTCTTTAGGAATTTATACTTTTACTTATTTTAAAGGTATTGGAAAAATTGATACAGTTATCTCTCTGGCTTATATGTATATATTAGCAATAATTGGGACTTTAATGTTGGTTGAAAGTTTAGGCGAAATAGATAAAGCAAAAAGAAACGTAGTAGTTAAAAAAAAATTACATGTTCATTATTGGATTCACGGTCTTCCATTAAGAATGAGATTTCCAAAGTCAAAATTATATGAAAGTATTTTTACTCCAATTATAATTGGTTTATTAGTTGGTTTTATCGCGGCTATCATGGGTATTGGAGGAGCTTTTATTTTAGTTCCAGCAATGATTTATATAATTAAGATGCCTACTAAATTAGTTCCTGGCACATCACTATTTGTAACTATTTTTGTAAGTGTGGTTGTTACTTTTCTTCATTCATTTAATTATGGATCTATAGATTTGTTGTTAGTTTTAATATTAGTTGTAGGATCAATTATAGGAGTTCAGGTTGGGCAAAAATTAGGAGAAAAAATCGATAGTTCTGGTTTAAGAGCTTTGTTAGCAATTTTGTTACTGCTAGTGGGTATAGCAATAGCATACGATACATTTTTTGCAGAAAAAATTATTGATGGAACTAAAGATACAACAATTTCAAATTTAAATTTCTTTTCTCAATTTATAATAGATTTTTCAAAAGAGATGCCTTTCTTTTATGGGCTATTTACGATTATGTTTGCAATTATTTTAGGTATTGGGGCAGCATATATTAGAAGATTTGTTTCAAACTTAAGAAAAAAATTACTGGTAAAATCTTAAATAAAAAAATTTTTTAAAGTTTCTATATAAATTAAACTAATAATACCAACAGTCACTGCTGCAATTAATCCAACAACAAATGGCTTATAACCCATTGATTTAAGTTCACTTAAGTTTATTGAAATTCCTAGAGCTGCCATTGCCATTGTTAAAAAAACAGTTGCTAAAATTTTTAGATACTCAATAAACTTAGACCAGGCATAAAAATTTCCAGTTTCAACTGAAAAGAATTGATCTCCTAAATTTCTGACAATTATCATGCCTATAAAACCAATTACAAAATATGGAAAAATACTTAAAATAGAATATTTTTGATCTTTAAATTCACCTCTATTATATAAAAAAGCAAATAAAGGGATAAGTATTACCAGAAAAGTATTTCTAATTAATTTTGTTACTGTTGACACATCTAAGGTTTCTGGATTATTAAATTGTTGATCATAAATTAATCCAGCAGCAGCAACCTGAGAAGTTTCATGAATTGAAGTTCCTAAAAATAATCCAGATTTTAATGCATTATTCTCAAAATACCATCCTGCGAAATAAGGATAAACTAGCATAGCAATCACTCCAAACAATGTAATATTAGCAATAGCATAAGCAACCTCTGTTTTTTTTGCATTGATAACAGGAGCTGTTGCAACAATTGCAGTAGCACCACAAACACTAGTACCAATGGCAATTAGGTATGACATTTTTGATGATATAGGTACCTTTTTAATAAGGATTTTTATAAGAATTAATACACCTATGATGCAAAATATAACCAAAGGTACTGCTATTGTTCCAAATTTAATGAGATCAGAAAAACTTAATCTAATACCTAAAAATATTATTCCTAACTTTAGAATATATTGTTGTGTAAAATCTAAACCAACCATCATACCTGGTCTTGGGGTAAAAGCATTACCCATAATAATTCCTAGGAGTATTGCAATTAATACTGTTGAAATTGGGCTTTTAATAGTTCCAAAAATTTCTATTGCTATCAGGTTGTTAATACCTTGGGAAAATAGACAAAATATTAAAGCTAATATTACACCAGGTATAATAGACTTTATATACTGAAATTTTGATTGCACGCAGCTTTTATGCACTTCTGTAGAGTTTAGTCATCACAAATTCTTTGTGACCTAATGCCTCTGCACAAGTCAATCTTCCGTTAGCCACCCTTAATGTTGTTTTAATTAATTCATCTCCTGCCTCTGACATATTCATTTCTCTTGAAAGTAAATTTGAGACATCACAATCCACATGTTCACTCATACTTTTAGCTGTTAGTGGATTAGCTGTTAATTTCACTACTGGCTCTATTGGATTTCCAACAATATTTCCTTGTCCTGTTGGGAACAAATGGATATTAAATCCACCTGCCGCTTGAAGTGTTATACACTCAGCTGCTGCTGATGATGTATCCATAAAATATAACCCTGGCCCTTTTTTTGGTTCTTCAGCTGGCTCTAGAACATCTATAAATTTTAAGTTTCCAATTTTTTGAAAATTTCCAAAAGCTTTTTCTTCAATTGTTGTTAAACCTCCAGCAATATTGCCTGCCGTTGGTTGACTTTCCGATAAATCGTCTGTTGCTTCTTTTAAAATAAAATCGTTATAATTACTCCAAGTTTTCATAAATTTAGCTGATGCTTCTTGTGTTGCCCCTCTTGTTGCACAAACCTCTTCAGCACCAGTAAGTTCAGAAGTTTCTCCAAAGCATAAATGAACTCCGTGTGGTTCAAGTTTTTCCATTAAATTTCCTACAGTTGGATTTGATGCTAATCCTGAAGTTGTATCAGACTCGCCACATTTTACCGAAATCCATAAATCACTTAGCGGGCACTCTTCCCTTTGTATCTCTGATGCCCATTGTGAAAATTCTTGTGCTTTTTTTGATGCTTTCATTACCGTCCCAATATCACCAGTTCTTTCAATGTGAAAACCCTCAACAGGTTTTCCTGTTTTTGCAATACCATCAACTATTCTTTTTGTCCATTTTGGCTCAATACCAATTACTATAACTGCAGCAACATTTGGATTACTACCAGTTCCAATCATTGTTCTAAAATGTAATTCTAAATCTGCCCCAAATTGAAGCCTTCCATATGAATGTGGAAGTGCAATTGTACCTTTAATATTATTTGCAACTGCTTCCGCACATGCATTAGATATATCATCTACAGGAAGAATGATGACGTGATTTCTTGTTCCAGCCCGGCCGTTTTCTCTTTTATAGCCTAAAAAACTCTTTGGAATTTCCATTTAATTACCATTTCTTTGTTTTCACATTGTGAACATGAACATGCTCACCTTTTTTAATTGATTTTATAACTTTACCAATATCGTGACCATATTTTAATATAGTATCACCTTCATTAAGATCAATCATTGCAATTTTGTGACCTAAGGGTATTTCATCTACGGATTGAATACTCGTTGAACTATCATCCTCCATAATCCAGCAAGCACAGTCTTGTTTTGGAGTGATTTTCTCAATAACAACCACTCCTACATTATCTTTTTTATCATGGATTATAATGTCAGTTGTCATATCGTGTCGAATTGTTTATTTGAATTTTGTAAAATCTTATATATTAATCGCACAAATTAACAAATGAATTTTATTAATAGTTTATAAGCATTTAAGAAGGGTTTTAGTTTTATGACAAAAATGACAACGGAAGAAGCTTTTGTTAAGGTTTTACAAATGCATGGCATCGAACATGCTTTCGGAATAATCGGTTCTGCATTTATGCCTATCTCAGATATTTTTCCAGATGCTGGAATAACATTTTGGGATGTAGCTCATGAAACAAATGGAGGTTTAATTGCTGACGGTTATACCAGAGCTACAGGAAAAATGTCGATGGTTATTGCTCAGAACGGACCTGGAATTACAGGATTGGTTACTCCAATTAAAACAGCTTATTGGAACCATACACCATTATTACTAGTTACACCTCAGGCTGCAAACAAAACTATGGGGCAAGGTGGATTTCAAGAAGTTGAGCAGATGAATTTATTTAAAGATATGGTTTGCTATCAAGAGGAAGTAAGAGACCCATCAAGAATGGCAGAAGTTTTAAATAGAGTAATAGAAAAAGCCATCAGAGGTTCAGCACCAGCACAAATAAATGTACCAAGAGATTATTGGACTCAAGTTATAGATATTGAGTTACCACCAATTGTTAGATTAGAAAGACAAGGTGGTGGAGTTGAGGCGATAGATAAAGCTGCACAACTTTTATCAAACGCAAAGTTTCCGGTTATTTTATCTGGAGCAGGAGTGGTTATTGCTGGAGCAATTGAAGAAACAAAAAAGCTTGCTGAGAAATTGGACTCACCAGTTTGTTCTGGTTATCAACATAATGATAGTTTCCCAGGTAGCCATCCGCTAGCAGTAGGACCTTTAGGATACAATGGATCTAAAGCCGCAATGGAATTGATTTCAAAAGCCGATGTAGTATTGGCTTTGGGAACTAGATTAAATCCATTTTCTACTTTACCTGGTTATGGAATTGATTATTGGCCAAAGAAAGCAAACATTATTCAAGTTGATATTAATCCTGATAGAATTGGTTTGACCAAAAAAGTTACAGTGGGGATTAGTGGTGATGCAAAATTAGTAGCTGAACAAATTTTAGAAAAATTATCTTCAAACGCTGGTGATACTGATAGACAAGCTAGAAGAGATTTAATTCATCAAACTAAATCAGCTTGGTTACAAAAACTTTCAAGTTTAGATCATGAAGATGACGACGAAGGAACAGTTTGGAATAAAGAAGCAAGAGAAAGAGATGCAAACAGAATGTCGCCAAGACAAGCTTGGAGAGCAATTCAAGCAGGAATGCCTGATGATGTAATTATATCAAGTGATATTGGAAACAATTGTGCTATTGGTAATGCTTACCCAACATTTGAAAAACCAAGAAAATATTTAGCACCAGGTTTATTTGGTCCATGTGGTTATGGTTTTCCATCTATTTTAGGTGCAAAAATAGGTTGTCCAGATACACCTGTTATTGGTTTTGCTGGAGATGGTGCTTTTGGAATAAGCATGAATGAAATGAGTTCATGTGCTAGAGAAGAATGGCCAGCAATAACAATGGTTATCTTCAGAAATTATCAATGGGGAGCTGAAAAAAGAAATACTACATTATGGTTTGATAATAATTTTGTTGGAACTGAGTTAGACCCAGAGTTAAGTTATGCAAAAGTTGCTGATGCTTGTGGCTTAAAAGGTGTGACTGTAAAAACTATGGAAGAAACAACTACTGCAATTAAGCAATCTTGTGAAGATCAAAAGAAAGGCATCACAACATTTATCGAAGTTATCTTAAACCAAGAGCTTGGAGAGCCATTTAGAAGAGATGCTATGAAAAAACCTGTTAGAGTTGCTGGTATTGATAAAAAAGATATGAAACCCCAAAAATCTTTAAATGGATGATATTAAGATAAGTTCAAATCGAAGTTTTGGTATTGTTTTTTTTATAGTTTTTTTGCTTATAGCTTTATATCCCTTAACCTACAGTGAAGAGATAAGAATCTGGTCGTCAATAATTTCTTTAATCTTCTTAGTCCTAGGTTTACTTAACTCTAAAATATTAACTCCTTTAAATAAGCTTTGGTTTAAGTTTGGGATATTATTGGGTAAAATAATCTCCCCACTGATTATGGGAATAATATTTTTCTTAGTGGTAACTCCAATAGGTTTAATAATGAGATTATTTGGAAAAGATGTATTGAATTTAAAGTATAATAAGAGCCAATCTTATTGGATTGAAAAAAATGGTCCAAAAAGTAAAATGAAAAATCAATTTTAATATGAGTTTTATAAAAGAGTTTTGGGAATTTTTAAAAGTAAGAAAAAAGTATTGGCTTTTACCAATTATAATTGTTTTAGTTTTATTTGGTGGTCTAATTATATTATCGCAAGGTTCAGCAGTAGCTCCATTTATATATACAATTTTTTAAAGTGAGTTCAATTTTAGGTATTTCAGCATTTTATCACGATAGCGCCGCATGTATTTTAATAAACGGGAAAATTATTGCCGCAGCACAAGAAGAGAGATTTACCAGAAAAAAACATGATCCAAATTATCCTCATAACGCAATTGAGTTTGTGTTAAAATATGCAAGTTTAAAATTAAGCGAAGTTGATCGAATAGTTTTTTTTGAAAAACCATTTTTAAAATTTGAAAGATTGTTAGAAACATATGTAGGATTTGCACCTAAAGGCTTTGTTTCTTTTGCAAAAGCTATGCCTATATGGATTAAAGAAAAGCTGTTTCAAAAAAATCTTTTATTTAATAAACTTAAAAAACATGATGAAAATTATAAATCAGATGAAAATATATTTTTTTCAGATCACCATTTAAGTCATGCAGCGAGTGCTTTTTTTCCATCCCCTTTCGGTGAAGCAGTTATTTTAACTGCAGATGGTGTAGGTGAGTGGGCAACAACAACTGTTGCCATTGGAAAAAATGAAAAACTAGAAATCAAAAAAGAAATTCATTTTCCTCATTCACTCGGTTTACTCTATTCAGCTTTTACGTATTACACTGGTTTTAAGGTAAACAGTGGTGAATATAAATTAATGGGTTTGGCTCCTTACGGAAATCCTATTTATGAAGATAAAGTTAAACAATTATTTGATTTAAAGGAAGATGGAACTTTTAGACTAGATCAAAAATACTTTAATTATGCAACTGGACTTACAATGACAAATGAAAAATTTAACAGTTTATTTGGTTCAAAACCTCGCAATCCTCATAAAGAAAAGATAACTCAATTTCATATGGATATAGCGGCATCAATTCAAAAAGTTACCGAGGAAATTATGATTAAGTTGGCAAAATCTATTCGTGAAGAATATGGGATTAGAAACTTATGTTTAGCTGGAGGTGTAGCATTAAATTGTGTTGCAAATGGAAAAATTCTTAGAGAAAAAATCTTTGATAATATTTGGATACAACCTGCTGCTGGTGATGCAGGAGGTTCTTTAGGTGCAGCATTAGCGCTATGGCATATTGATCAAGGTAATAAAAGATCAGTAAATTTAAATGATGATATGAAAGGTTCATATTTAGGAACTGAATACAATCAAGAGGAAATTGAAAGAGAATTAGAAGCTGCAGGTGCTAATTTTGAAACTTTAAAGTACGAGGAATTAATTGATAAAGCTTCTGAATTTTTATCAAATGAAAAAGCTATTGGATGGTTTCAAGGGAGGATGGAATTTGGTCCAAGAGCTTTAGGAGGCAGGTCTATTTTAGGAGATCCTAGATCTGATAAAATGCAAAAAAATTTAAATCTTAAAGTAAAATATAGAGAAAGCTTTAGACCATTTGCACCGTCAGTTCTTAGAGAAGATTTGTCAGAATGGTTCGAGATTAATGTTGATAGCCCTTACATGCTATTAGTTGCAAATATAAATCCTAATAAAAAAATTGAAATGAATGATGAACAAAAAAAACTTTTTGGTATAGATAAATTAAATATAAAGAGATCAGAAATTCCAGCTGTAACCCATGTTGATTATTCTGCTAGAATTCAAACTGTTACAAAAGAAAAAAATAATCGTTACTATGATTTAATCTCAAAGTTTAAAGAAAAAACAGGTTGTCCAGTTATTGTGAATACGTCTTTTAATGTAAGAGGTGAGCCGATTGTAAATACACCAACAGATGCTTTTAATTGCTTCATGGGAACAGAATTAGATTATTTGGTTATTGGAGACTGTATTTTAGATAAATTAAAACAGAACCCTAAACTTAAAAAAGATTATACAAAAGAATTTGAATTAGATTAAATTCATTAAAATGCAAATTGTTAATGATAAAGGATGTAGTTGGATTAATGATTTAAACCCAAGATCAAATATAAAATATCTAAATAAAAATGAAGAATGTGAATGGATTGTTATTGGAGCAGGTTATACAGGATTATCTGCAGCAAGAAAATTAGGTCAACTTTTTCCAAATCAAAAAATATTTTTAGTTGATGCTCAGCTTGCAGGTGAGGGGGCTAGCTCAAGAAACTCAGGCTATTTAGTAGATACAACGCTTAATGATGGTTTTACCTCCAATAAAGAATTAGATAATTATAAAAAAAAAACTGACATCTATAAATTAGGAATAGATGTTATTAAAAAATTTATTAAAGAATATCAGGTAGATTGTGATTGGAATGAATGTGGTAAATATTTTGCAACATCAAAGCAGGAAGATAGAAAAATATTAGAAAATTTTTCAGGCACTTTATCAAAATTAGGGTTTGAACATAATTTGTTATCAAATAAAGAACTTAAAAAAAGATTGGGTACCAATTTTTACAATATTGCTCTCCATACAAAGGGAGGGATTTTATTACACCCAGGTAAATTGGTTAGAGCTATGATCGATACATTACCAGATAACGTAAATCTTTATGAAAATTCTTTATTATTAGATTGGGAAAAGAAAAATGATACAGTCATTTGTAAATTTAAAAATGGTTCAATTAAAACTAAAAAAATTATTTTTGCTACAAATGGATTTCTTAAGTCTTTAGGAATAAAATCAAATTATAATTTTCCAATTACTTTAACAGCTAGTATGACCAGATCTTTATCAGATGAAGAATTTTTATCTCTTGGTGAGCCTAAAGAATGGGGAGTTTTACCTGTAAGACCAATGGGTGCTACTGTTAGAATGACAAAAGATAGAAGAATTTTAATTAGAAATACTGCAGAAGTTTATAATCCTTATCAAATGTCTAAATCTGAATTAGCCAAAAGATCATTAAAACAAAAAATTGGAATTAAAAAAAGATTTCCCAAATTACCTGATGATATTATCCAGTCTTCTTGGTCGGGAATTGTTTCAAGAACAAGAAATAGTTCTCAAATTTTTGAAAAAATAGATGATAATATATTTGTAGCAGGTTGTTATAATGGCTCTGGTATTGGAGTTGGTACTTTATTTGGAGAACAAATAGCAATCAAAGCAATTAATGAAAACACAAAAGAGATAGAAACTATTGAAGCAAGAAATAAACCTACATGGCTACCACCTGATCCAATTTTAAGTTTGGGAGTTAGAGCTAGATTAATTTATGAAAGATTAAGAGCCAATTCAGAAATTTAATAGAGTACATGTTTGGTTATAAAAAATTATTTAAAAATTTTAACCAATTCATTAAATAAAATATAATTTCCATTTTTATTTAAATGTACGTCACCTTTGATATAATTTTCCTTTATAATTTTATCTTTATTTTCATGCAAATCAAAAAAATTTGAAAATGAGTCAATGAAGTAATCACAATGTAAAAAACAAAAATTTTCCCAAGTTTCTTTATATAAACTTGTTTTGTCATCATATAATATGCTTGCTGGATGAGGATAGATAATTAAAGACAATTTTATATCATTTTCTTTTAGATATTTTGAAAGTTGGACCATATTTTCAATCATAAAATTTATATCTCTATAATCTTCAGATTTTTTTTTATAGCTCCAAGAACTATTTATATTATCAAATGCTATATAATGTTCAGAGTAGTTGTGAAAAAAATTTCTTATACCAAGCCACCAAATTTGTCTTGCAAGATAATCTGTAATTAAAAAATTTTTTTTTAAAATTCTTTTTATTATTATAATAGAGGTAGACAATAAATTATATTTATGATTATTTTCATCTTTATTCTCACTTAAATTTTTATCTGAAAAATAAATTTCATTAAAACTTTTATCATCATTTAAATCACTCAAATCTACCGCTACAATTAAATGATTAAACTTTATAATTTTGTTTTCGATTAAATAGATAACTTTTTTTTTATATAGGTAAGGAGAATAAAAACTAACTCCTAGATTAACAACTTTTTGTTTTGTAAAATTGTCAAACATTCCTACAAAAGTATCTTTATATTCGAGTCCAATACCTTCTGTAAAACTATCACCAATAAAAGCATAATTAAAATTAGTTTCATTATTTTTTTTACAATCATATTTGAAACCGTTGTGATCACTACAAAAT
>CACOMK010000018.1 GCA_902628305.1 uncultured Pelagibacteraceae bacterium
ATAAATATTGGAACAGGTAAAGATTATTCAATAAATGAATTAACAAATAAAATGCTTAAAATTTTAATTCCTGAGAGAAAAATTACAATATTATACGATAAATCTAAACCAAATGGCACACCCAGAAAAGTATTAGATGTTTCTATTGCAAAAAAATATGGTTGGACATCAAGATATAAATTTGATGATGCAATCTTAAATACGTATAAAAAATTTTTAACTCAAAAAAATAAAAAATGAAAAAAAAACATGTAATAGTTACAGGTGGAGCTGGTTTTGTAGGTTCAAACTTAATTAAGTTATTACTTAAAAGAACCAAATATGAAATATTATCAATTGATAATTACAGCTCTGGTAATAAAAAAAATCAAATTGTAAATAAAAGAGTTAAATACATCAAGGCAGATACAAAAAATATTTCCAATATTATAAAGAAACCAAAAAATATACATTCAATTTTTCATTTTGGTGAATTTTCTAGAATATATCAAAGTTTCAAAAAAATGGACCAGTGTATGGACTCTAATACGATTGGATCTAATGCTGTATTTAACTTTTGTTTAAAATATAAAATCAAACTTATTTATAGTGCAACTTCAGCAACTATTGGAAACAGAGGTTTGGATAAAAATTTATCTCCATATGCATTTACAAAAGCCAAAAATTTAGAACTTTTAGAAAATTTAAAGAAATGGTTTAATTTTAGATACGAAATTATTTATTTTTACAATGTTTATGGTCCTAACCAAATTACAAAGGGAGATATGGCTACAGTAATAGGAATATTCGAAAATGCAGTTATGAATAAATTGCCACTTCCTGTTGTAAAACCTGGCAACCAATCCCGAAGATTTACTCATATAGATGATACAGTAGAAGTGTGCTATAATGCTTGGAAAAAAAACACTTGTAAACACTATAGTATTTCACATAAAAAAAGTTACACCATTTTGTCAGTCGCAAAGTTATTTAAATCTAAAATTAAATATTTGCCCCCAAGAAAAGGTGAGAGATACGCTTCAGCTTTAACGAATATTATATTGTCAAACAAAGTTCATAGGAATTTTGGAAAAATTAGTCTTAGAAAATATATTACTGAATTTTTAAAAAAACATCAGATTTCAAGCTAATTTATCTGTTAAATTTAGTTTACTTTAAATATTTATTAGGTATAAAACAGCTGCCGGTGATTATTGCGTAGGTGTCATACCCGATCCCATTTCGAACTCGGAAGTCAAGCCCTTCTGCGCCGATGGTACTTTGTCTTAAGACATGGAAGAGTAGGACGTCGCCGGCTAAATAAATTATGAAAATTAAAAGCTCATTAAAGTCTATCAAAAAAAGAGACCTTAACTCTAAATTAGTTAGAAGAAGAGGACGTGTTTACGTAATCAACAAAACTAATCCAAAATTTAAAGCAAGACAGAAATAAATTTTATGGATAACCAAAACCATAAAGAAACTTGGAATAATTTTACTAAATTTGTTCTGTGGGGAACTGTCGCTGTTATTGTTGTTTTGATTTTAATGGCAATATTTTTATTGTAAGTTTTCTAATGAGAATTGGATCAATTTTAGAAAACCAGAGCTCAGAAAAAAGAGTTGCCGTAACTCCTGAAATAGTAAAAAAATATATATCTCTTGGATTTGAGGTATGTTTAAGTGAAAATTACGGATTACATCTTGGTATAAATGATGATCAGTATATACAGATAGGTGCTAAGATTTCAAAAGATGAAGCTGAAATATTAAATTCATCCGATGTGATTATTCAATTAGGAATGCTATCAGATAAAAAAGTTATTAATATTGGAGAGCACAAGACATTAATCGGAGTTTTAGATCCATATAACAATAAAGAAAAATTAGAAAACTTAGCAAAAAAAAAAATTAATTTATTTTCTCTAGAGTTACTTCCAAGAATAACCAGAGCTCAATCTATGGATATTTTATCCTCACAAGCAAATCTAGCTGGTTATAAAGCTGTTATTGAGTCTTTTGCTAATTTTGAAAAAGCTATACCAATGATGATGACAGCAGCTGGTACAGTGCCAGCAGCAAAAGTTTTAATTGTTGGTGCGGGAGTAGCTGGACTACAAGCTATTGCAACTGCAAAGCGGATGGGAGCAATAGTTTTTGCTACCGATGTAAGAATGGCATCTAAAGAACAAGTTGAAAGTTTAGGCGGTAAATTTCTTACTGTAGAAGGTTCAGAAAATTTAGAAACAGAGGGAGGCTATGCAAAAGAGACTTCAGAAGATTTTAAAATAAAACAAGAAGAGCTATTATCTGAGACTTTAAAAAAAATAGATATTGTAATATGCACAGCTTTGATACCTGGAAAAAAAGCACCGTTAATAATTAAAGAAAATATGATAAATGGTATGCAAGCAGGATCAGTTATATACGATCTTGCTGCAATTCAAGGAGGAAATACAGCATTTACAGAATTAGACAAAGTTGTTGAAAGAAATGGAGTTAAAATAATGGGTGAAAGTAATATTTTAAATAAATTACCTGTTTCTGCCTCAAATTTATATGCAAAAAATGTTTTTAATTTTGTTGATAATTTATTCGACAAAGAAAGTAAAAAAATAAATATTAATTTAGAAGATGAAATTATAGAAAAGACACTAATTAAATAAGTTATGGAAATAGACCCTTTAATATTCAGATTTAGTATATTTATCCTTTCGATATTTGTAGGATATTATGTTGTTTGGAGCGTTACACCATCCCTTCATACACCATTAATGTCAGTCACAAATGCAATTTCTTCAGTAATTATTGTAGGAGCCATAATAGCTGGTTTATCAGGTAATTCTGAAAGTGTTTTTAATACTTCGAGTATTTTTGGTTTTTTAGCTACTGCTTTAGCTGCAATTAATATTTTTGGAGGATTTCTTGTAACTCAAAGAATGTTAGCAATGTATAAAAAAAAGAAAAAGGATAAATAATGATTTCAGCGAATTTATCTGCAATTTTTTATTTAGTTTCGGGTGTGCTTTTCATTCTTGCTTTAAGAGGTTTGTCATCACCAGAAACCTCAAGACAAGGTAATTTGTTTGGAATTTTAGGAATGGTTATCGCTATAACAGTAACATTTCTATCTATAGATAATTTTTCAACAGGGTTTATTTTTGTATTAATATTTATTTTATTAGGTGGTTCATTAGGGGCATTTATAGCCTATAGAATACCAATGACAGCTATGCCAGAATTAGTTGCAGGTTTCCATAGCTTGGTTGGATTAGCTGCAGTTTTTGTGGCTATTTCCGCATTTTTAAATCCTGAGGCATTTAATTTGGGTTTACCAGGAAACATTAAACTTGGTAGTTTAATTGAAATGTCCATAGGAGCTGCGGTAGGAGCTATAACATTCTCAGGATCAGTTATAGCCTTTTTAAAATTACAAGGGATTATGTCGGGTTCACCAATTACATTTAAAGGCCAACATTTTCTTAATGCAATAATTTTAATTTCGATAGTTGTTATAATTTTTTTACTTTGCTCTACACAGTCATCTAATTTATTTTGGATACTCCTATTTGCCTCTTTCTTAATTGGTTTCCTTTTAATTATTCCAATTGGCGGTGCTGATATGCCTGTGGTAATTTCAATGCTTAATTCCTATTCGGGTTGGGCAGCAGCAGGGATCGGATTTACTTTAGAAAATACAGCATTGATTATTACAGGAGCGCTTGTGGGATCTTCCGGTGCAATTTTATCATATATTATGTGTAAAGGAATGAATCGTTCATTCTTTAATGTAATATTGGGCGGATTTGGGGCAACAGAGGATAATGTTAATAATTCAAATAAAGAACAAAGACCAGTTAAAAGTGGCAACGCAGATGATGCTGCTTTTTTAATGAAAAATGCTTCATCAGTTATAATCGTCCCCGGATATGGAATGGCTGTAGCTCAAGCTCAACATGCTTTGAGAGAAATGGTAGATACACTTAAGAAAAATGATATTAAAGTGTCATATGCCATTCATCCTGTGGCTGGAAGAATGCCTGGGCATATGAATGTTTTGTTGGCGGAGGCAAATGTACCTTACGATGAAGTATTTGAACTAGAGGAAATTAATAATGATTTTGCTAATGCAGATGTAGCTTTTGTTATTGGCGCCAATGATGTTACTAATCCAGTTGCAAAAACTGATCCACAAAGTCCTATATATGGGATGCCTGTTCTTGACGTAGAAAAATGCAAATCTGTCTTATTTGTAAAAAGAAGTTTATCACCCGGTTACGCAGGAATTGATAATGATTTATTTTATAAAGATAATACCCTCATGTTATTTGCAGATGCAAAAAAAATGACTGAAGATATTACAAAAAATCTATAGACGAGATGAGTACAAAAATTTTTTGTGATATTGCAGATTTAAGGTCAATTAAGAAATTTAATAAAAAAAAAATTGTAAAAGGCTTCACTACAAACCCTAGTTTAATGAGAAAAGCTGGTGCTAAAGATTACAGGTCATATTCCAAACAAATACTTAAAATGTGTAAAAATAAACCGATTTCATTTGAGGTATTTGCTGACGATAATAATAGTATGATTGAACAGGGTAAAAAAATAAATAATTGGGGTAAAAATATTTATGTAAAAGTGCCTGTAGTAAATTCAAAAAATAAATTTACAGGCAGAGTTATAAAAGAATTAAATAGTCAAAATATAAAATTAAATATCACTGCAGTCTATACATCTAAACAAACTAAAAAAATCTTAAGTAAGATAGATAAAAAAACTAAAGTAATAATCTCTATTTTTGCTGGCAGAGCCGCAGACTCAGGTAAGGATCCTGTGCCCGAATTTAAAAAGAGTATAAGTATGGCAAAAAAATTTAAAAATGTTGAAATTTTATGGGCTAGTGTGAGAGAACCTTATAATTATATTCAAGCAAAACAATTAGGTTGTCATATAATAACAATACCCCCAACTACTATTGAAAAAATTGAAAAGTTTGGAAAGTCATTTGACCAACTGACAACTGAAACTGTAAAAGCTTTTTTAACTGATAGTAAAAAATCTAAGTTTAGAATTTAATTGGTTGCGGGGGACGGATTTGAACCGCCGACCTTCAGGTTATGAGCCTGACGAGCTACCAGACTGCTCCACCCCGCGGCATATGTTAAATTCTATTCTTAAGTTTATTTAACTTTTTAACTCTTTTAATATTTTCTTGAAGAATTCTTTTTTTTTTTTCAGATGGTTTTTCATAAGTATTTTTAAGTTTAATAACTTTAAAGAAACCATCTCTTTGGAGTTTTCTTTTTAAAACTCTTAACGCTTGTTCAACATTATTATCTTTAACTTCTATTTTAATAACTACCTCCAAAAAAGTGGTTAATTAACACTTTTATAAATTTATGTCTATTTATTTTATTCATTAAATGTTGGTTTGATTTGTCTTAGCTTGTTTTTCTTTATCTTTTTTTTCTCTTTTTATTCTTCTTTCTGCTTTTTCAATAGCTTCAATTAAATCTTTCTGTGTAAATAAATTTAATGCTACAGGATCTTTTGCGTTAAGATTATTGTAATTCCAATAACTTTTGTTTCTAATTGAGGTTACAGAATTTTTAGTTATACCAACCAATTTTGCGATTTGAGAGTCTTTAAGAATATTGTGTTGTTTTATTAGCCATAATGCTGAGTCTGGTTTATCTTGTCTTTTTGAGAGCGGGATATATTTCTTTATTTTTTTTTCATCATTAGATATCTCAATGTCATTACTATTAATTTGTAATGGACGATTTTCATCTTGAGAGGATAATTCTATCTCCTCTCTAGACAACTGCCCTGAGATAATTGGATTATAGGCCTTAATACCTTTAGCAACTTCTCCATCAGCAATTCCTTGGATTTCTACTTCGTGTAATTTGCAGAAATCGGCAATTTGTTTAAAAGTTAGAGTTGTATTTTCAACCAACCAAACAGCTGTAGCCATTGGCATTAAAGGTGCATTTGACATTTAATTTTTCTTTTCTAACTTAAAATTTTGAAATTTTTTATTGAATTTACTTATTCTACCTTTGTCCATGAGTTTTTGTTTTCCACCTGTCCAAGCAGCATGCGATTTTGGATCAATTTCTAGCTTTAAAATTTCACCCTCTTTGCCCCATGTCGATTTGGTTTCAAATTGAGTTCCATCTGTCATTTCCACTTTTATTGAGTGGTAGTTTGGGTGAATGTCTTTTTTCATATCGAGACTTATAGCAAAAGAATTTTATAACACAATTAAAAGTTCTCTAATTTTTGAAGCATTTTATCATTAATTACCCCACTAGATGCTCTAATATTAATATTATTATCATTGAACTTCTTTATATCATTTACAATCCCTCCCGCTTCCTCAACCATTAATGTTCCGGCGGCAATATCCCATATATTAACCTTATTTTGAAAATAGCCATCTAATCTCCCTGATGCCACATATGCTAAATCTAATGCAGCAGATCCACTGCATCTAATACTTAAATCACTAAACTTTACACCTTCATGATTGCTAGAAAACAAACAATTATCTAATGAGTTTTTCTTAGATACTCTTAACCGATGATTGTTTAAAAAAGCACCCTTATTTTTCTCTGAATAATACATCTCATCTTTTATAGGATCGAAAATTAAACCACTTACTATTTCTAAATTGGATTGAAGAGCAATTGAAATCGCAAAATGTGGTATTCCATGAAGGAAATTTACTGTACCGTCAATAGGATCAATTATCCAAACATTATCTTTATCTTTGTTATCAATTTTACCTATCTCTTCTGATAAAAATGAATAATTTTTTTTTATTTTAGAAAGTTCTTCAATTAAAATCTTTTCAACATGTCTGTCGGTTTTTGTAACAAAGTCGTTCGGCCCTTTTTTTGAAACTTGCAATTTTTCAATCTCACCAAAATCTCTGATAATTGATTTTGAGGCTTTTTCTGCAGCTTTAATCATTATATTTAAATTTGAAGATATAGAGATCATATTAAACTTTTTTTACATATTCTAAGTTTCTTGTATCAATTATTACTTCATCTCCTGCTTCAATAAACGGAGGAACCTGAACATTTAAACCATTATCAAGCGTCGCTGGTTTGTAAGAGGAAGATACAGTTTGTCCTTTGAGAGCCACATCAGTAGTTTCAATTTTACATTGTACTTGATTTGGTAATTCAATAGACACTGGATTTTCATTGTAAAAACTTACTGATACGTTGAGATTTTCTGTCAAAAGTTTTCCTTTATCACCGACAATTTCTTTCTTAATTTCTATTTGTTCAAATGTTTTTGAATCAATAAAAAAATAATTATTTTCATCACTGTAAAGATAATTAAAAGTTATTTCTTCCAAGGAAGCTTTTTCAACTGTCTCACTTGATCTAAATCTTTCATTTAATTTTGTATTTTTGATTAAACTTTTCATCTCAACTTGAGCAAATGCACCACCTTTTCCTGGTTTAACATGTTGAGTTTTTATAACTTGCCATAGATCATTCTTATACTCTAAAAGCATACCCACTCTAATTTCTCCTGCATTAATTTTCATTTTAATTTTTTTATAGCTTGTAATGGTTTATATTTTTTATTTTTCCAAATGTAGCTTGAAATAGCTAAAAAATTTGCTTTGTTCAATAATAGATTTTTATAATTTTGAGAATTTATACCACCAATAGCTACTACTGGAGTTTTAGTAAACTTTTTAACTTTATTCAAAATTTTAATAGTAGCTACATATTTAGTTTTTTTAGTTTTAGATGAGTAAAAAGCACCAAAAGCAATGTAGCTTACTTCATGTTTAACTGCTTTTCTAGCCAGATTTAATGAATTGTGGCAAGTAATACCAATAATTTTTTCACCAAGTATTTTTTTAGCATCTTTAATAGGCATATCTTTTTGACCTAAATGGCAACCATCAGCATTTAATTTTATTGCTAGTGAAGGATTGTCATTAATTATAAATTTTACTTTGTTTTTTTTACAAATATTTTTAATCTTTTCTCCAATTTTAATTTTGTTTATTTGAGAATAATTTTTAAGCCTAAGCTGAAAAAAACTTACTTTTCCAGTTTTTAGAACTAAGTTAAGATTTTTATAAAAAGTATTTGGTATTTTGTTAGGAGATATAAGATAAATAAATTTTTTTTTATTTATTTTCAAGTTCGCTCGACCATTTTCCTTGAGCAGCTAAAGTACACATTTTAGCTCTATGATTGAAAGTATTTTGAGTTGTCTTTGTATCTTTAGTATCTTTCGACCAAATCTTTAAAGCACTTTGTTGAAGAGCCCTTCCATAAGAATAAGTCATTATGAAATTCGTATTATTATTTTTATTTATTACATTTAAATTTTCTGTAGCCTCTATTTCAGATTGGCCTCCTGACAAAAAGGCTATTCCAGGCACTTCATTTGGCACTGATTCTTTTAGACACTCAAGTGTTTTAAGTGAAACTTCCTCACTAGAAATTTTTTTTTTGCATAGGTTTCCAGGTAAAATCATATTTGGTTTTAAAATAATTCCTGACAGATCTACTTTGTGTAAAGTTAATTCCTCAAAACATTTTTTAAGTACTTCTGATGTTTTTTTTAAACAAATATCTGCAGAATGATCTCCATCCATTAATACCTCAGGTTCAACTATTGGCACCATCCCACTTTCTTGAACAAGCGCAGAATATCTAGCAAGCGCATGAGCATTACTAGAAATTGCAAGCTTACTTGGATATTTTTCAGTAATAGAATAGACCCCCCTCCATTTTGTAAATCTTGCTCCAAGATTATAATATTTTTTTAATCTTTCTCTTAGACCATCTAAGCCTTCAGTAATTTTTTCCTCCAATGAATTTGCTAAATTTTTCGCACCAGTATCAACTTTAATTCCAGGGACTGCACCTGAGCTAGATATTAAATCAGGTATTTTTTTTCCTGAATCTAAAGTTTGATTTATAGTTTCATCGTAAAGAATAACACCACCTATGCAATCTTTCATTCCTTCGGATGAAAAAAGAATTTCTCTAAAGGAAAGTCTATTTTCTGGAGTTGAATTTACATTTACAGCATCAAGTCTTTTGGTCATGGTTCCATTACTTTCATCAGCTGCAAGGATTCCTTTACCATTGGAAATTATTTTAAGAGCAATTTTATTTAGTTCAGACATTTTAATTTAATGCGGTTATACCAGGTAGCTTTTTACCTTCAAGATATTCTAAAAAAGCTCCACCTGCAGTTGAAACAAAATTGAAATTGTTAACAACGTTTAAATTATTTAATAAAGAAACAGTATCTCCACCACCTACAACAGAAAAAATTTTGTTTTCTTTATTATTTTCAGTTATTTTTTTTGCTATTTGTATACTTCCTTCGGCAAAATTTGGATTTTCAAAGTACCCTGCGGGTCCATTCCAAAGTATAGTTTTACTGTTATCAATAATTTTTGTTATGTTATCTATAGTTCTTGGACCAATATCTAATATCATTTCACCAGATAATACTTCGTTCAACTCTTTCTTTTGAGGAGATCCATTTAAATCATTAGATACAATCACATCTTCTGGATAGATTATTTTACATTTTTCTTTTTTTGAAATAGATATAATTTCTTCAACTATCTTATTGCAATTTTTTTCTTTAATAGATTTTCCAATGCTATTTCCAAAATATTCTATAAAATTATTAGCCATACCACCAACAATTATAATATTATCAAATTTAGGAATTAAATTTTTAATAACATTAATTTTAGTTGAAATTTTAGATCCCCCAATAATACAAGTAATTGGTCTGGTAATTTCAGAAGTTATTTTATTAAGTGCGTTCACTTCTAGGTCTAGCTGTAATCCAGAAAACGAAGGCAAAAATTTTGGAATCTCATAAATTGAAGCATGAGCTCTATGTGAACAAGAGAAAGCGTCATTGACATAAATATCTCCAAGTTTTGATATCATTTCAGCAAACTTATTGTCATTTTGCTCTTCTTCAGAATAAAATCTAATATTTTCTAAAATAAAGATATCTTCATTATAGTCACTGAAGAAATTTTTACTTTTTATTTCTTTAATATTTTCACTTATAAGTTTTACTTTTTTTTTTAATTTATTTTGCAATTCTTCACAAATTGGTCTTAGGGAGAGCTCTTTAACAATTTTGCCTTTTGGTCTTCCAACATGAGATAAAATTATAATTTTAGCTTTTTCTTTAATCAAAAAATCCAATGTTGGAAGAATTTTATCAATTCTTGTTGTATCTGTTATCTTGTCTCTTTCCAAAGGGACATTTAAATCTAGTCTTAATAGTATTTTTTTATCGTTAAGATTTTTTTCGTTTATAATACTTCTCATTAAGAGATTTTATGCAAAGTTTCAGCGATATCACACATTCTATTAGAAAAGCCCCATTCATTATCATACCAGGCTGATATTTTACCCATATTACTTCCAACTACATTTGTTAAAGAAGCATCTACTATTGCAGAAGCAGGGTGATGGTTAAAATCTATAGATACTAATTTTTCATGAGTAATTTCTAGGATATTTTTTAATTTATTTTTTGACGCTTGTTCAAATGCATCGTTAATTTTTTTTATATTAATATCTTTTTTTGTACAAAAAACTAATTCAATAAGAGAAACATTAGGAGTAGGCACCCTTATCGCTACACCTTCTAGTTTTCCTTTGAGGTTTGGTATTATTTCACCTATTGCTTTCGAAGCTCCTGTTGAGGTGGGAACTATTGATTGAATCGCTGATCTTGCTCTTCTTGGATCTTTGTGTGAATTATCTAAAATTCTCTGATCGCTAGTAATTGCATGAATTGTAGTCATAAAACCTTTTTCAATTTCAAATTTTTCATCAAGAACACTGGTTACTGGTGCTAGACAATTGGTTGTGCAAGAAGCTGCGGATATTATTTTATCTTCTACAGTAATTATATTTTCATTAACACCAAATACTATTGTTTTATCAGCATTTTTACATGGAGCAGAAACGACCACTTTTTTTGCACCATTTTCTATATGA
>CACOMK010000019.1 GCA_902628305.1 uncultured Pelagibacteraceae bacterium
ACACTATTAAAATATCCTATAGATTGATTATAATTTGAAAATCCACCAGTTGCTATCGTGGTCATAGAATGTGTTAAACTATCAAATTTTCCCATTCCAAATATCCAATATGAAAATGCGCAAAGACCAGTTAACCCCGAATAAATATAAATAAGTCTTAAAGCTATTTCTTTTGATTTAGGAAGAATTTTTTCAGATGAGTCGTTGCTAGAAATTTTAAATAATTGCATACCACCAACATTCATTATGGGCATTAAAGTTATTGCCATTACAATAATACCAATTCCTCCCAACCATTGAAGCAATGCCCTCCATAACAAAATTCCTTTTGGTGTATTCTCTAAATCAGAAATAATTGTAGATCCTGTCGTTGTAATTCCTGACATACTTTCAAAAAAAGCATCAGTAATGGAAAGCTCAATAGTTGAAAATATAAATGGTAAAGATCCAAAAATAGCAATACTTAACCAAGACAAAGCAGTTAATAAAAATGCTTGCTGCAAATTTAACTTCTTGTCGTGGTCTAGATTTGAAAGAAAAAATAATGATCCAAAAATTATAGTAATAATGGATGCACCAAAAAATGATGAATCTATTTCGGCATAAATAAATTGAGTAATTATAGGGATGAACATTGAGACCCCTAAAATTATTTGTAAAATTCCTAGTGTAAAAAAAACAGTTTTATAATTAGACATTTTGAAAGAACATTATTTTATGGTAAATAAATTTCAACTCTATAAGAATTAATAAAATCGCCAATTTAAGATTTTTATAAAAGATATATTCGTGATTGAAAAAGAAATTTTAGACAAAACAAGTGCTTGGCCTTTCGTTGAGGCAAAAAAAATGCTTCGTGAGAGAAAATCATTTATTGATAAAAAAGGTAAAATTACCCTTCAAACAGGATATGGTCCAAGTGGCCTTCCTCATATCGGAACATTTGGTGAGGTTGCTAGAACTTCAATGATGGTGAATGCCTTAAAACAACTTACAGATTTACCTGCAGAGATAATTACTTTTTCTGATGATATGGATGGTTTGAGAAAAGTTCCTGATAATGTTCCTAATCAGGAATTACTAAAAAAAAACTTACATAAACCATTAACACAAGTTCCAGATCCATTTGAAAAATTTTCTAGTTTTGGAGAGCACAATAATGAAATGTTAAAAGATTTTTTAAATAGTTTTAATTTTAAATACAGTTTTAAAAGCTCAACATCTTTATACAAAGGTGGATTTTTCAACCCAACATTAAAAATTATTTTAGAAAATTATGATGGTATAATGAATATTATACTTCCAACTTTAGGCAAAGAACGTCAACGAACTTACTGTCCTTTTTTACCAATTTGTCCAGACACAGGGCATGTTCTCGAAATACCAGTTATAGAAATTGATAAAAAAAATTTTAAAATTATTTTTGATAATAAGGGTAAAAAATTAGAATCTAGTATTCTAGATGGAAATTGTAAATTACAATGGAAAGTTGATTGGGCAATGAGATGGTATGCCCTGGATATAGATTTTGAAATGTATGGAAAAGATCTTATTGAGAGTGCAATTTTATCGACCAAAATTGTAAATTTGATTGGTAAAAAACATCCATCTGGATTTGCTTATGAATTATTTCTTGATGAAAAAGGTGAAAAGATTTCAAAATCGAAAGGAAACGGTATTACTATCGATCAGTGGTTAAAATATGCTTCACCCGAAAGCTTATCTTTATATATGTATCAAAATCCAAAAAGAGCTAAAAAACTTTATAAAGAAATTGTGCCAAAAGCTGTAGATGAGTACCTTGATAATATTGAAAAATCAAAAAAACAAACAGAACAACAATTGGTAATGAATCCTGTTTGGCATGTTCATAATGGAAACATTCCAAAAGAAGAGATGATCATGACCTTTTCTATGTTATTGAATTTAGTTGAAACAAGTAACGCTGAAAATAAAAATTTATTATGGAAGTTTGTTAAAAAATATAAATCTAATATTCATGAAAAAAATTCTCCAATTTTTGATGGATTAGTTGGTTATGCAATTAAATATTTCAATGATGTTATTAAGTCTCAAAAAAAATATAAAAATCCATCTGAAAATGAAAAATTAGCTCTACAAGCTTTAGTTAAAACTTTAGAAAAATGTAATGATCAGATGTCTCCAGAGGATATACAAACATTAATTTATTCAACAGGTAAAGAGAATGGGTATTCAGAAAACTTAAGAGATTGGTTTAAGTTAATTTACGAAGTGGTATTTGGCGATGAAAATGGACCAAGAATGGGTTTTTTTATAAGTTTTTTCGGTGTTAACGAAACAAAAGAATTGATAATTAGTAAATTGAAATAATGTATTCAAATTTAAGATCTTTAATATTTAAAATAGATCCTGAAAGAGCTCATTTTTTAGCAATTCAATCTCTTAAGCTTAATTTAATTTCAAATATATTTGATGAAAACAAGAATGATCCTATTTTAAAAACAAAATTATTTAATCAAGATCTTGATAATCCCATTGGTATCGCTGCAGGTTTTGATAAGAATGCAGAGGTATACAACTCTTTATTTAAGTTAGGTTTTGGTTTTGTTGAAGTAGGCACGGTTACTCCATTAAAACAATATGGAAATGAAAAACCAAGAGTATTTAGATTGGTAGAAGATCAAGCATTGATTAATAGGTTAGGTTTTAATAACCATGGATCAGATACAATATTAAATAGAATAAAATCTAACAAGAAACTAGGTGTGCTAGGTATAAATATTGGACCTAATAAAGATTCTAGTGATAGATTGAATGATTATTTAATAGGATTAAAAAAATTTTCTGAAGTTGCAGATTATATTACAATTAATATTTCCTCACCAAACACTGTAAATCTCAGAAATTTTCACGATGAGAATAAATTAAAAGAGTTATTAAAATCTGTCTCAGAGAAAAAAAAACAGTTAAAAACCGAAATTCCTGTGGCTGTAAAGATTTCACCAGACATTAATGAAAATCAAGTTGAGTTAATTTCAGAAATACTTATAGAAAATGGTGTAAGTGCAATAATAATTTCAAATACATCTGAAGCTTCCCGAGAAACACTTCAAAATATACAGAGGCATCAAAAAGGTGGTTTATCTGGAAAACCGATCGAAAAAAAATCCAATTTTTTAATAAGTAAATTTTACAACTTAATTAAAGGTAAAATTAAAATAATTGGAGTAGGTGGCGTTGACTCTGGTAAGGCAGCTTATGATAAGTTTTTATTAGGAGCTGATTATGTTCAATTGTATACCGGCATGGTATTTCAAGGACCTAATATTGCTGGCATGATTAAAAAAGACCTAAAAGAATTACTAATAAGAGATGGTGTCAAAAATTTCACAGAAATTGTTGGAAATAAAACTGTTTCTTAAATGTATTAAACTTGACGCCTTCAACATCTCCCCTTATATAGGCACTGTTATTATGTCAAAAAAATGTGAACTTACTGGTAAAATTCCTATGAAAGGTCATAATGTTAGTCATGCTAACAATAAAACTAAAAGAAGATTTTTACCCAATCTTAAAAAAGTAAAATTTACAAGTGAGCTTACTGGAAGAAGTTTAAAACTTACTGTCAGCAATTCAGGTGTAAGGTCAGTTGACAAAAAAGGTAGTTTTGATGAATTTTTAAAAACTGTAAAAAATAAAAATTTATCTCCTAGATTAAAAAAGTTAAAAAAAGTAGTTTTAATTAAATCCCCTTTTAAAAAGAAAACTATAGCTAAATCAGCTTAATGAATAAATTATTTATCACTCTATCTATAGTGATGGGGGTTGTTGTACTATCTTCTAATTATTTAGTTCAGTTCCCAATTAATTATTATGGATTAAATGAGATTTTAACTTATGGAGCTTTTAGTTACCCAATAGCTTTTTTAATAACAGATTTAGCTAATAGGTCTTACGGTAAATTATTAGCAAGGCAAATTGTATATTTAGGCTTTTTAATTGGAATTATATTTACATTGTTATTCTCAACTGATTTTGCAGATTTAATCTCTGTTAGAATTGCAATTGGATCAGGGTTAGCTTTTATTACCGCTCAATTGTTAGACATTCAAATTTTTGATCGATTAAGAAAAAAAGAGTGGTTTGTTGCACCACTTACTTCATCTTTGATTGGATCAACAGTCGACACATTTTTATTTTTTTCAATATCATTTTATGCAACAGGAGTACCTTGGGTTACTTTATCCCTTGGAGATTTAGTGGTAAAAATTTTAGTTGCTATAATAATGTTAATACCATTCAGAATGTTATTGAAAATTGTTAAACCAATTAAAGTTTAATATAAAAATTTATAAGACAAAATTTTATAAGCTAATTTTGCAACAAGAAAATTATAAGAATTAAATCCTTTAATTGGAGATAGTTCGTTAATATCCGCTCCAACAATTTTTGAGTTTTTAGCTGCAATTCTTATTATATCTAATGTTTCGTCCCACAAAAGTCCTCCTGGTTCAGGTGTACCAGTTGCAGGCATAATACTTGAATCTAGTCCATCTACATCGAACGTTAGATATACAGTTTTGTTTTTAATCATTTTTTTAAATTTAGACAAATTCCATTTTTTTTTATCTTTTGCCCAAAAAATATTTATTCTTGAAGAATTCTTTTTTAAATATGGGATTTCACTTTCAGAGATGTTTCTTATTCCAAATGAAATTAAAGAAACATTTTTATAATCCAGACACCTTCTAATTGCTGAAGCATGTGAAAATTTTTCTCCATTATACCTTTGACGTAAATCTGCATGGGCATCAAAATGCAAGAGGCAAATATTTTTATATTTTTTAGTAAAAGGAACAATACACCCAGGAGTAATTGAATGCTCTCCACCTAAGGTCATCGGGAAAAGCTTTTTATCTAAAATCTCTGTATTAATCTTTGAGATTTTATTCAATGCATTTTTAATATTTTTGTCAATTTTAAATGGTTTTAAAGTTTTAATACCTATTTTTTTATAAGGTTCACAATTAAGTTCTTCATCATATAACTCAACTTGATGAGATGCTTTTATAATTTCTTTAGGTCCATTTTTGGTTCCACCTCCATAACTGACTGTTTTTTCTAGTCCAAATGGAATAATTACAGCTTTTTCTTTAAAGCTAAATTTATTATCAATTCCTAAAAACCCGTTTTTATTTGAGAGATATTTCAATTTTATTCAAAAATTTTTGTAAAGTTTTTTCTTGTTCTATTTTTCCACTCACCTCTATGATAAGCATCACTAGCAATTAACGGCAAAACACTTGTTGCCTCTGCAAATACCATCTGTTCTTTTGTAACATCCACTTTCCCCCATGAGCTTGCTTCTTTTAATGTGGAGCTACTACAAGCTCCGTCTCTACTATCAGCAACAGTAATTTGAACAGCATATTTATGCATGTCTACATCTTTTCCTAATAGTTCAGCACAAATAACTGTATCTTGAATAAAATTTTTAGGCACACCACCACCAATCATAAACAATCCAGATCCTTTAGATTTGATTTTAATTTCTGTCAGTTCTCTAAATTCTCTAACAGAGTCTATTGTCATATGTTTTTTTGGATTTTGTTCTTGATGCATTACTAAACCAAATCCTGCACTAGAATCAGTAAAAGCAGGACAGAAGATAGGAACATTATTGTCAAAGGCTGTTTCAATCAAAGAATCTTTTTTCTTTGAGTTATTTTTTAAATATTTTCCCATCTCCCAAATGAACTCTCTTGAAGTATAACTTCTCGCTTGTAAATTATTTGCGATTTCACTTATAATTTTATCACACATTTGAAGCTCTTCCTCATCTATATAGGTATCGTAAATTCTATCTATATAGTTTTTCCTTAGCTCAGTATCATCTTGAAATTGTGAACCTTGATAATGTTTAAAACCAAGAGCCTCAAAAAAATCCATATCTACTATTGAGGCACCCGTTGCAACGATTGCATCCACCATATTATATTTAACTAAATCTTTATAAATATTCATACATCCAGCTGCTGAAGTAGAACCAGCTAAAGTAAGAAAAATTGTACAGTCTTTATCTTTTAGCATCTCATTATAAATATTTGCAGCATTTGCTGTTTCCCTAGAAACAAACGACATTTTTTTCATCGAGGATATAATTTTTCTAGAGTCAAAAGAGGTTATATCAATATGTTCAACAGGACTTTTTAAGAAATCTCTTTTAATATTATGACCTGGATTTTTTTGACCTGACATTAAGCTACCATATTAGCTTTATTAATGTCTTTATCATACATTGTCATTATTGGTTTATCTTCAACTTCGTAAATTTCATTTGAGTAATAACCATTAAATTGAGTTCTAAATGTTAATCCATATGCCCCAAGTTGGCCAAGTTCAATATAGTCATTTTCTTTAATATTGTTTGGAAGTAAAAAAGGTCCCTTCATATAATCCATGCTATCACATGTTGGCCCAAAAAAATCAAAAGCAGTTAATTTTTTTGAAATTATTTTGTTTGAATTTTCTTTAATCATTTTAGATGGAAATACAATATTTGGTGTACCTGCATCAAAAAGAGTTCCATATGTACCATCAGTTATATAAAGCTTTTGTTTTTTTCTCAAATTAACTCTTACAACTGTTGAACCACTTTCAGCTACTAGGGCTCTACCAGGTTCACAAATAATTTCTGGCAATTTTTCAAGTTTTAAATTTTCTAAACTTTTTTTTATCTCATTAAAATAATTATCTAGAGATTGTGGAATTAAGTCAGGATAGATTGTAGGAAAACCTCCACCTACATTAATATAATCTGGAATAATTTTTGTTTTTTTAATTATATTTTTAATTTCATTAATTCCTTTTGAATAAGAAATTGGATGCATACATTGTGAACCAACGTGAAAACTTAAACCAATTCTTTTCGCATATTGTTTTACAAGTCTTAACAAACCTATTGCTTCAGAAATTAAAGCACCAAATTTTTTTGATAAATCAATTTCCGCATGTTCATTTGAAACAGCAACTCTTACAAATAACTCTAAATCTTTAGCATTATTTGTACTTTCAATTATTTTAATCAGCTCATCTTTAGTATCTAGAGAAAAAGTTTTTACACCATAATTAAAATATGCTTCTTTTATACTTTCTCTACTTTTAACAGTATGCATATAAGAACATTTAGCTGTATTGCTAAAAGTTCTAATATTTTTAATTTCCTCAATAGACGCAACATCAAATTGCTTAACTCCACTTTCTATAATTGTTCTTATTACCTCAGGGTGTGGATTAGTTTTGACTGCATATAAAATTTTACCTGGAAATTTGTTTAAGAAAAATTTAACTGCAGATTTTATAGAATCTTTTCTTATACAGTAAACTGGTTTTTCAGGTTTTAGTTGATTAACCAAATCTTCAACTGATTTAAATTTTTGCATTTTAAATGCCTCCAAAAAAAATTTAATAAAAAAAAGTCTTTTCGAAAAAAACTTTCATATTTTGTCGCATATAAAGTAAACAGCAATAATGTAAAGCAAATAATTTAGGGCCCAAATACGCCAAATCCGAGTATTGAAATATCTATTTGAGTTCCCATATAAACGATATGAAAGTAGAAGCAAAATTGCAAAATTTAAGTGATTTCGAGAATAAGTCATTATTAATAGTAGATGACGATAACCCTTTCCGTGAAAGATTAGCTAGAGCGATGGAAAAAAAAGGTTTTGAAGTGTTTCAAGCTGAGAGTGTGCAAAAGGGAGTTGAATCTGTAAATTCTAAAATACCAGGTTTTGCAGTTGTAGACTTAAGACTTGGAGATGGTAATGGACTTGAGGTTGTAAAAAAAATTCAGTCCTCAAATAGTGATAGTAGAATTATCATGTTAACTGGTTATGGAAATATTCCAACGGCAGTTGCTGCAATCAAAGAAGGTGCTATAGATTATCTTGCTAAACCTGCAGATGCCGAAGATGTTGAAAAAGCTTTGTTAGCCGATCCGTCAAAAAAAGCAGCTCCACCAGAGAATCCGATGTCAGCTGACAGGGTTAAGTGGGAACATATTCACAGAGTTTTCGAGTTATGTAACAGGAATGTCTCAGAAACAGCCAGAAGACTTAAAATGCACAGAAGAACTCTTCAAAGAATTCTCTCTAAAAGATCACCTAGATAAATTTTTTAATTTTAATTATTTGCTTAGTCAAAAGAGCTAAAAGCATAATCTTAAAAACCTCAGCTAATAAGAATGGTTTTGCACCTAAAGCGAAAATTGGTTTATCCCATCCAATTAATGTTCCAAGCCAAATTAGACCCAAAATATAGATTGTAGATGTTGCAATAATTAATTTAAATAAAACAACAAAAAAGTTATCATTAACTTTTATTTTTGAAGCTAAGTAACAAGCTGTTAAAAAACCAATTAAGTAACCCATGGTTGGTCCAGTAAAATAAACTAATCCTATACCTTTTTCAGGAGAATTTGAAAATACAGGAAGTCCTGCAATTCCTTCAATTAAATACAGCCCAATTGTAGCTAGTGCAATTTTATATCCCAAACTTATTCCTAAAAATAATACAACAAAAGTTTGCATAGTCATAGGAACTGGATAGAAAGGAATTTTGATTTTTGCTGATATAGTTAGAGCTATTGAACCAATAAAAACAACAACCAGAGATTTAAATAGTTTAGCTTGTGTGAGATTTTTTGTTAATTCCATTGTTAAATAATACTCAAAATATAAAAAATTATCTACTTATAATTGCTATAATAATTAAGAGTAAATATTTTATATACAGAATATATTATCATTGTAATATTTAATAATATTTCATGAATAAAATTCAAAAAACAGATCACTTTTATTTGATTGATGGTTCTGGTTACATTTTTAGAGCTTATTATGCTTTACCTCCATTGACGAGAAAAAGTGATGGACTTCCAACAGGTGCTGTAAGTGGTTTTTGCAGTATGTTATTTAAATTATTAGAAGACACGAAATCTGATCAAAACTTGCAAAAGCCAACACATTTTGCAGTAATATTTGACTCAGCAAGAAAAACCTTCAGAAATGATATTTATAGTGATTACAAAGCTAATAGGTCAGAGGCGCCTGATGATTTGGCCCCTCAATTTGAATATATAAGAAAATCAGTCCTAGCATTTAATTTACCATCTGTTGATCTTCCTAATTATGAAGCAGATGATTTAATAGCCACGTATGTAGATCAAATCCTTAAAAAAGGTGCAAAGGTTACAATTGTCTCATCAGATAAAGATTTAATGCAGCTTTACAAAAAAGGGGTTCGAATTTTTGACCCAATGAAAAACAAATTTATAAATGATGATGATGTTGTAAAAAAATTTGGAGTAGATGCCTCAAAAGTCATTGATGTGCAATCTTTAGCAGGAGATAGTAGTGATAACGTTCCTGGTGTTCCAGGTATAGGTGTTAAGACAGCTGCAGAGCTAATTAACAAATATGGTACTTTAGAAAATTTACTAAAATCTGCTCATGAGATTAAGCAAAATAAAAGAAGAGAAACATTAATTGAGAACAAGGATAAAGCATTAATAAGTAAAAAACTTGTAACACTAGATCATAAATCTCCTGTTAATAGAGAGTTAAGTGAATTTAAATTGCAAAATATAGATAAAGATAAATTATATAAATTTTTACGAGAAATGGAATTTAACAGGTTGTTAAGCTCTGCAATTTCTGCTTATGGTGAACCTGAACTAGAAAGTAACAAGATTGAAACTCAAAACTTAGAAAAAGAACAAACGATAAATAATAAAAATTATTACTTAATCAATAGCTTAGATGAAATTGATAAATGGATAGAGGAAGCGGAAGAAGTTGGTGAAGTTGCTGTAGATACAGAAACCACTTCATTAGATCCTCATCAAGCAGATTTAGTGGGCATTTCTCTCTGTTCTAAAATTGGAAAAGCATGTTACATACCAGTTGGTCACAAGTCACCTAAGTGTCTTAAAAAAGATGCGGTAATTAAAAAATTAAAAAAAATGTTAGAAGATCCTAGTATAAAAAAAATAGGTCAAAATATAAAATTTGATTTTATCGTACTTTATAAGTGCGGAATAATGCTTTCATCAATGGAAGATACAATGCTGATGTCTTATGTCTTAGATGCAGGAAAAAACAGACATAATATGGATACTTTATCAGAAATTCATCTAGGACATAAAACTATTTCTTTTAAAGATATGGTAGGAACAGGCAAAAAAGAAATTAATTTTAGCGAAGTAGAATTAGATAAAGCAAAAGATTACGCTGCTGAAGATGCCGATGTTACTTTTAGATTATATAAGAAATTTATCAAAAATTTAAAATCAGAAAAAATGATAAATATCTATGAAATTTTTGAAAAGCCATTAATTAAAATCCTTGCATTTATGGAAATAGAGGGAGTTGAAATTGATAGTAAGTTTTTAAAATCTCTTTCATCCAAATTTGAAAAAAAAATCCAAAAACTTGAAAAAGAAGTATTTAAAATTTCTAAAAAAGAGTTCAATATCGCATCCCCAAAGCAATTAGGTGAAATAATCTATAACGATTTGAAAATAGCTGGATTGAAGAAAACTAAAAAAGGAAGTTTTGCAACAAGTGCAAGTGTTTTAGAAGATTTAGCTTTTAAAGGTCATGAGTTTCCAAAATTAATTTTAGACTGGAGACAAGTTTCAAAATTAAAAAACACCTATTCAGATGCTTTACCTGAACATTTAAACCCAAATACAAAAAGAGTTCATACTTCGTTTTTGTTGGCTGCTACAACGACTGGAAGACTAGCATCTAGTGATCCCAACTTACAAAACATACCAATTAAATCAGAAGATGGAAAAGACATAAGAAAAGCTTTCACTGCAAAAAAAGG
>CACOMK010000020.1 GCA_902628305.1 uncultured Pelagibacteraceae bacterium
ATAATAAACAACCCCTCCAGCATCAGTATCCTCATAATAAACTTTGATTGTGTGTTTAAAACTTTTTCCCATTTGATTATTGTGCTGAAAAATAAATATCTTGAAAGTAAGAAATTGATTTCATTTTAGAATTGTCAGTATCAGCCATTATTGCAAGACCGTCTAATTCGTTTACATCTAAATCATGAAATCTCTTAAAATCCTCTTTAACATTGGCTTTTACAGTAACCCACTGATTTAAGCTATCTTTGGTTGAGGCTAATACATTATCTATTGATTTTTTTGTATAAGGACTTGGTCTATTCTCTCCAACGTCACTATTACTTGAAAATACATAATTTATAGCTCTATTTGAAAGTGGTGTAGCTCCTGTTTTTTTAATTGCGAATACACGAGCGGCATAATCATGCCCTTTTTTGGTATTCTCTTTAATGCCTTTTAAATCCTTTTCTACTTTCCATGTAATATTGATAAAAGGTGTTTTATTTAGGTCAACCTTGATCTCTTTTCCAAGGCCTGAAGCTGCATTATCAGCTAAAGCTCTTAAATAGTTACCATTTTCATTAGACCCAACTGTATATTCAGTTTTATTTTTTACTCCTCTAACCTTTCTTACTTCAAGCTCAGTAAGCTCCTTTTCAGTAAATTCAAAAACTTTAACAATTTCTGCGTTAGCAAAACTCAGAAATATTACAGATATAATAAAAATATAAAATATTCTTAACATGCTCTTGTTATAGATAGATTATTTATAAATTCAATATTCAGTCACAATTTCAACATTCTAAATTCAAAATTAATTGTTATATAGATAATATGAAAATAATTTCTGTATTTATACTTCTAATATATTGGTCAATAATGATTACAGCACCAGTTATGAGTAAAAATTCTATTAAAAATCAAAATATAAATCTAAAAATAGTTTCAAATTTTTGAGACTAATATGTGGATCTACCACCACTGATATCGAATACCGCAGCCGTAGAAAAAGTATTCTCTTCAGAAGAAAGCCAACAAACTAACGAAGTAAACTCATGTATTTCAAGAAATCTTCCTCTTGGAACCTTTGAAAGCATTCTATTTACATGCTCTTTACTCATTTGGTCTAATATTCTTGTTTTTGCACCAGCTGGTGTGACAGCATTAACAGCTATATCTTTATCGGCTAATTCTTTACCTAAAGCCTTAGTTAATCCAATTACCCCAGCTTTTCCAGAGCTATAAGCGCTTGCATTTGCGTTACCATCTTTTCCTGCAACAGAAGCGACATTAACAATTCTTCCATAGTTATTCTTAATCATATTTGGAACTATTGCTCTACAACAATTAAAAGTACCCATTAAATTTATCTGTACTATTTTATTCCACATATCAACATCATACTCCCACAGTGGACCCGTGGGACCTGTTATGCCGGCATTGTTGATTAAAATATCAATATTTGAATTTGAGGTAATTTCTGCAACGCTGTTTTCTACTTCTTGATAATTTGAAATATTAACAACGCTATGAAATAAATTAGGATTTTTTACCTCATCTACTGCTGAATTAAGAAGTTTTTTGTCAATATCCCATATAAATACTTTAGCACCAGACTCTAAAAATCTTTTGGCAATATCTAAACCAAAGCCTTGGGCTCCGCCAGTAACTATAGCGGTTCTATCTTTAAAATCGAATTTATGCATTAAATTATTTTTTTGCTAACAAGTAGTATGTTATCCAAGCAACAAATGCACCAATAATCCAAGCATAAGACTGTAAAAACATTAAATTTATATTCCAAATTGTAGAAGCAGAAAAAATGAAACCTATAATTAAAGAATAAACACCTTTTATATGCCAACCACCTGAATAATAATAAGCACTCTTTTTATCTATTGAATATAAATCTTTATTACTTAATTCTTGATTTTTGATTAAATAATAATCAGCTGCTATCACTCCGAATAAGGGACCAAAAAAAGCTCCAAAAGTATCAATAAAAGATAAAATACCTATTTGACTTAAAATTGTTAGCCAGAATATTGCAATTAATAAACCGCAAAATGATATTAAATAACTTGCACTTCTTAGGCTTAATTTAGATGGAGCAAAATTTATTAGAGAATATTGAGATGGTATATAATTAGCAGCTAGATTTGTAGAAGCCGAAGCAACTATAATAAAAAACAAAACAACTATTGTTATTTGTAAACTATCAAACTTTCCAATAATATCTGTTGGATTAGTAAAAATCCTATCCATATCTGAAAATTTTTGATTTAGAAAAACATCTGAACCTGTAACAATAAAAACTGATAAAAAAGAAAAAATGATTAAATTTAAAATTAAACTTAAGTTTCCTTTTTTAAGTTCTTTTTCATTTTTTACATACCTAGAAAAATCACCAAAACTAATAATTAAAATTGAAAAATAGGCAAATATCGTTCCAGCAACTGTAAATAAAGGTGCTAAATTATTTATATCTAAGAAATTATTTAAATTAAATATAGTCGAAAATGCTTCACTAGTAATTTTGACATCACTTAAGAAAACAACAAAGAAGAAAATTAGCATTCCAACATATACTGTAATAGCTGAAAAATTAATTAATTTTTTGTTATATTGAATTCCAATACTAAAAAGCAATGTTTGAAAAATAATTGATATTAATATTGCTGACCAATCAATAATATTAAGACCAAAATAATAAAAAATAAAAATATTTTGCTGTAATATAGAGTCATCAATTGTAAAAAGTAAAATTCTTATTAGATAAACTAAAATTTTAGATAAAAAATAGGTTTGGATACCAAATAAAAAAATTCCAACTAAGCTTCTTATTAGTCCAAAAAATTTAGCACCATTAAATCCTAATGATGACCTTAACAATACAGCAAATGGTAAACCAAATTTTTGAGATGGTTTCCCAATTATATTTGAAAACAAATAAACAAAAAAAGATCCTAATATAATTCCAAAAAATACAACAAAAACATTTAAACTATACATTAAGTATAGTGAGGATATTAAAGAGAAACCAATTACACTTTGTACATTGGTTCCCCAGAAACAAAATAAATCTTTCCAATTCCAATTTTTATAATTTGGATTAACTGTTACCAAATCCCAATTTGATAAAGAGTATTTTACTTTTGGCTGATTCATTGAATTTATTTTAAACTAATAAATTCTACTGTCCATATAAGAGAGTTGGTAACCATAAGGCAATTTTTGGAAATATGATAATTAAAACTAAGCCTATAATTTGTAGAACCATAAATTGCATCATTCCATAATAAATATCTTTTAAATCCCATTCTGGAACTACGCCTTTTAAGAAATATGCTGACAGTGCTACAGGTGGAGATAGCCAGGCGGTCTGAAGATTAACAGCAACCAATATAGCAAACCAGGTTAAATTAAATCCTAATGCTTCTACTAATGGTAAAATTATTGGTACAATTATCATGACAATTGGTACCCATTCTAAGGGCCAGCCTAACAAAAATATCATGACCATAATCATTCCTAGGATCAGATATTTGTTCATTTCTAAACCTAATAAAAATTCAGTTAACAACGTTGGAGTTCCTAATCTGGCAAAAACAGCTCCAAAAAAGTTTGAAGCCGCAACTAAAACCATTATTAAAGCCGTTATTTCTAAAGTTTTTACAAGAGCATCTTGTAATTTTGGTAAAGTGAGTTTTTTATAAGCTATTGATAGTAATAGAGCACCCATTGCACCACAACCAGCAGCCTCAGTAGGTGTGGCAAAGCCAAATAAAATACTTCCCAACGCTGCAAAAACTAATGCAGCAGGTGGAACTAAACCTAAAAAAAACTCAATCCATACTTCTTTCATGCTAGCTGCACGCATTTCTTCTGGGAGTACAGGTCCAAGCTTTGGATTAAGCATACATCTAATTGTTGTGTAACCTGCATATAAACTTGCAAGAAGTATTCCTGGAATAATTGCTGCTGCAAATAAATCAATTACTGGAATTTCCATTATAGGTCCCATTACAACAAGCATAATACTTGGCGGTATTAAAATCCCTAAAGTTCCTCCTGCAGTTATTGTTCCTGCAGCAAGTCTTACATCATAACCCGATCTATTCATTGATTTAGCTGCCATAATTCCTAAGATTGTAACAGAAGCTCCTACAATTCCAGTTGCAGCTGCAAAAATAACCGAAACAAATAGTACAGCGTAGTATAGTGAGCCTTTTACTCTAGCTAACATCATTTGAAATGCTGAAAATAGCCTTTCCATCAAACCAGCTTGTTCCATCATAATTCCCATGAATACAAAGAGTGGTACGGCGGCGAGAGTTTGTTCGGTCATGACCATCGAGAATTGGAGAGTCATTAGATAGAAAACTAATTTTCCAAAACCTAAATAACCAAATACAAAACCTAAAAAAATTAAAGTAAAAGAAATTGGAAATCCAACAAAAATAGCAAATAGCATTACACCAACAAGAATAAAACCTAATATGGCTGGATCTATTAATTCAGCAATCATTTATCCTCTCCAGGCCATTCACCCTTTTTAGCAGCCCAATAGCTTTTTAATAATTCTGAAATACCTTGAATAAGTAAAAATACTATTCCGACTAGTAAGCAGGTTTTAATTGGCCACATATAAGGCATCCATGTGGTATCCATACCTCTTTCACCTCTTTGTATAGATTCTCCAACATAACCAACGGTCATATAAAGAAATACAATTAAACCTGGAAAATAAAATAAAAGATATAACCAAAAATCAATTTTCCCCTGAGTTTTAGTTTTAAAATTACGATATAAAAAATCTGCTCTTATATGCACTCCTCTAGAAAGAGCATAACCTGCTCCCAACATAAACAATGCGCCATATAAAAAACGACTTATGTCGTATGCCCATATTGTAGGTGCTAAAAATAATTTTCTTGCAAGGACTTCATAAGTCATTGCAAATATCAATGGCATTAATATCCAACAGACTATGCTTCCTATCCACTTACTAAATTTATCTATATTAACTATTGATTTTGCCATCCATGATGGCATGTCCTCTGGCATTTTTCCTGAACCACCTCGCCTTTCAGCGATCATTTCATCAGATATATCCAACTTACTTGGTTCGTCTGCCATAAAATTCTTTTTAAAAAATTAGAGCGAACTATAAAGTCCGCTCTAAATTAGTTATAATTTGATGATTACTTTAATGTTGCTGCGTGAGCCATTCCTAGCTTCGCATTAGACATTTGAGCACCACTCCAGAAAGGAACAGCAATATCAGCAAAGTTTTTCATAGAAGTATAAACTTCATTAAAAAACGCGTTGTCAGCAGCATTCTTGTTTAAAGAAGCTTTTGCAGCAGCCATATATTCTGTGAAATAATCAGAAGGTGTATCTTCTAAAATTACTCCGTGCTTAGTAGTTAACTCTCTTAAAGCTTTACCGTTTTCATAGATTCTGTAACTTAAAGATTTAGCTAATGAAGCATTAGCAGCAACTTCAAGTGACTTCTTCTCATGAGCAGTCATAGCATTGTAAGTTTTCCCAGTAATATAAAAGTCAGCATTTACGACTACTTGGTGTAAACCTTGTAGATAGTAGTGCTTTAATACTTTTTGGAAACCAAACGTTAAGTCTGGTTTTGGACAACACCATTCAGCAGCATCAATAGTTCCTGCTTCAAGAGCTGGTAGAATATCTCCACCACCCATAGCAACAGATGCTATACCGATGTCTTTGTAAGTTTGTCCTGGAATTCCTGGAGGAGTTCTGAACTTATATTTTCTAAAGTCAGCCATGTCTTTAATTGGTTTTGGAAACCAACCTAAAGCCTCTGGTCCAACTGGTTGAATCATAAATCCTTTAATATCTCTTCCCATTTCTTTCCATAGTCTGTCATATAGCTCTTTTCCACCGCCATATTGAAACCAAGATAAAAATGCGATGTTGTCAATACCAACACCACCACCAGCTACTGGAGATCCAAATAGCATAGCAGCAGGATGATCACCTGACCAATAGTGTGTCCAAGCAAATCCACAATCAATTAGACCTTTGTCAACTGCGTCTAAAGTTTCTTTTACCCCAACTACAGCTCCAGCAGGTAAAATTTCAAACTTAAGAGATCCCCCTGTCAAAGTTGTAACCGTGTCAGTAAAGTCTTTTAACATCTTAACTTCATCAGCTTTAGTGTTAAGAACTGTCTGACATTTTAGTGTTTTTGCAGCATTAGCATTTGAAATAAATCCAAATACCATTGCAACTGCAAATAACATTGAAATGATTTTTTTCATTTTTTTCCCTCTCTTTGTTTTTAAAAATGAAAGCTAATCAAAGAATGTATTCTAAAACAAGTGTTAATATTGGATAATTTTATTTATTGTGCATATATATTACAAAAAAAAATTTTATTTATAAGAATATTAAGCAATGGACAATTTTGATTATATAATACTAGGAGCTGGCTCCGCGGGATGTGTGCTCGCAAATAGATTGTCAGAAAATCCTTCGAACAGAGTACTACTCTTAGAGGCTGGTGGCAAGGATAACTATCCCTGGATACACATTCCAGTTGGTTATTTTAAAACAATGCACAATCCTAAAACAGATTGGTGTTATAAAACTGAACCAGACGAGAGCATGAATAATATTTCCATAAGGTATCCAAGAGGAAAAACGCTTGGAGGTAGCTCATCTATTAATGGTCTTTTATATATTAGAGGTCAGCACAGAGACTATGATGTTTGGAGACAACTTGGAAATACTGGCTGGGGATGGGATGATGTCTTACCTTATTTTATAAAAGCAGAAAACCAAGAAAGGGGTAAAAGTGAATTTCATGGTGTAGATGGACCTCTGTCAGTTTCTGATCAGAGAATTCATCTTCCTCTTTTGGATGAATTTCAAAATGCTGCTGAAGAATTTGGTATTCCAAAAACTAAAGATTTTAATACAGGGGATAATCACGGTTGTGGTTATTTTCAAGTTACAGAAAAAGATGGTTTCAGGTGTAGTACTTCAGTTGGATATCTTAATCCAATTAAAAATAGAAATAATTTAAAGATAATTACTCATGCGCACGTTAAAAAAATAAATTTTGAAAATAAAGTTGCTAAAGAAGTAGAGTTTTGGCAAGACAACGACTTAAAAAAAGTACAAGTGAATAAAGAAATTATTCTTTCCTCAGGTGCTATTGGATCTCCTCAAATATTACAAGTTTCGGGAATTGGTAATTCTGAAAAGTTAAAAAATCTTGGAATAGATGTTATTCATAATTTAAATGGCGTAGGAGAAAATTTGCATGACCACTTAATGCTAAGACCTGTTTATAAAATTAATGGAATTAAATCACTTAATAAAAAAATCAACAGCTTGTTCGGAAATTTAATGATTGGTTTAGAATATATTTTTAATAGAAGTGGTCCTATGACTATGGGTGCTAGTCAACTTTGTATGTTTGCTAAAAGTGACTCTTCCCTAGAATTACCTGATCTACAATGGCATGTACAACCCATGAGTATGGATACTTTAGGTGCAACCAAAAATCATGAATTTCATGCCTTTACCCCAACTGTATCTAACATCAAACCAACCAGTAGAGGACATGTAAGTATAGTTGATAAAGATTCGAGAATTTATGCAAAAATAAAACAAAATTACTTATCAACCGATAACGACAGAATTATTGCTGCTAAAGGATTAAAATTAACTAGAAAAATAATTATGGAATCTAAAACCTTTAAAAAATATACACCAGAAGAATATAGACCTGGTATTCATATAAATAATGATGAGGAATTAGTCACAGAGGCATCAAATTATGCTCAAACAATATTTCATCCAGTTGGAACATGCAAAATGGGAAATGATGAAATGTCAGTAGTTGATGAAAAACTAAAAGTAAGAGGTTTGGATAATCTTAGAGTTATTGATGCATCTATAATGCCAAATATTACTTCTGGAAATACAAATGCACCAACAATAATGATTGCAGAAAAAGGTGCAGACATGATACTAAACCAGTAATGTTTGCAGAATTTTTTACCCCAGAGCAAATAGCAATATTAACTCAAATTATTTTTATTGATTTAGTTTTAGCTGGTGACAATGCTATCATTATAGGAATGGTTGCATCAAAATTTCCACTAGAACAAAGAAAAAAAATTATTTTTTGGGGAATTGGTGGCGCTGTAGTTTTAAGAATAATTTTAACTTTACTAACAGCTTATCTTTTACAAATAACTGGTTTGAGGCTTATTGGAGGATTATTACTACTTTACATAGTTTATAAACTTTACATAGATGTAATAAAAGGTTCAGAAAAAGAGGAAGATATTAATGTAGATAGCTCAAGTTTTTTTAAAGCTATTTGGACTGTTTTGCTTGCAGATTTTACAATGAGTTTAGATAATGTTCTAGGTGTTGCGGGGGCAGCTGGTGATCATTACGGACTACTTGTTTTTGGATTAGCTTTATCAATTATTTTGATGGCTACTGCTGCTACTTTGATTTCTGGTTGGATTAAAAAATACAAATGGATCGCTTGGCTTGGATTATTGGCTGTATTGTTAGTAGCTGTTGAGTTGATTTACACTGATATTAAAATATTATTCTTTTAATGTATCTGCAAAAAATAAATCTTAAAAATAAATATGCCTTAGTAACTGGTGCTGGTAAAGGATTGGGTAGAGCTTGTTCTATTGCTCTAGCTGAAGCAGGGGCAACAGTTATAGCCTTAAGTAGAACTCCTTCAGATCTAGATAAGTTAGAAAAGGATATTAAAAAAGTTAAGGGAAAAATTATTAAAGTTTCCTGCGATGTAATGAATTATAAGGATTTAAACCAAAAATTAGGTAAAATTAAAATAATTGATGTGTTGGTTAATAATGCGGGAACTAATATTCCAGAGCCCTTTGAAAAAATTAAACAAAAAAGTATGAATTACCTTGTAGATTTAAATCTCAAGGCAGCATTTAATGTAGCGCAACTTGTAGTAAAAAAGATGCTTAAAAATAAAAAAAGACCTGGATCTATTATAAATGTGTCTTCACAACTAGGTCATGTTGGTATGAGTGGTAGAAATGTTTACAATATGACTAAATTTGGAATTGAAGGATTAACAAAAGGAATGGGTGTCGAATTAGCTAAAAAAAATATTAGGGTTAACACAGTAGCACCTACTTTTGTTGAAACACCTATGGTTAAAAAATTTTTTAAAAACAAAAAATTTAAAAAATTAGCTCTTGGAAATATTCCTATGGGAAGAGCAGCAACTGAGAGTGATATTGCAACGGCTGTATGCTTTCTCGCATCATCAGCTTCTTCAATGATTACGGGTACATCAATAATTATAGATGGTGGATGGACAGCTCAATAATTTATAGACTTTTTTTGGTTATTTTAATTTTTGTATCACCAGTAAAAGCTATTGAATTTCAAGGTAAATTTCTGCAAGGTCATTTTATATTAGGTAAAACTGATCCTTATTCTAGAATTTTGGTTGGAAAAAAAGAAGTAAAAGTTTCAAAAGATGGTTTTTTTGTTTTTGGTATAGATCGAGATCAAAAATACGATTTAACATTTACAAAAATTATTGATGGAAAAAAATCAATAACTACAAAAAAAGTTTTAAAGAGGAAATACAATATACAAAGAATAGATGGTTTGGCAGAAAGTAAAGTCACACCACCTGAGTCTGTTTATAAAAGAATTAAAAAAGAAAATAATGCAATTGGAGAAGCAAGAGCAATAAATTCTGATCTACAATTTTTTAAAGAAAAATTTATCATGCCAGTTGAGGGTATAATCAGTGGTGTTTATGGTAGTCAAAGAATTTTAAATGGTAAACCAAGATGGCCTCACTATGGAATAGATATTGCAGCTAAACAAGGAACGATGATTAAATCATCTGGCTCTGGCATAGTTACTATGGCGGAGGATGATTTATATTATACTGGAGGAACAGTTATAATGGATCATGGTCATGGAATATCAACAATATATTCACATTTAGAAAATGTATTAGTATCAATTGGTGATCAAATTAATCAAGGTGATATAATAGGTACTGTGGGATCAACAGGAAGATCTACAGGACCACACCTAGATTTTAGAATTAATTGGTTTCAAACAAGACTTGATCCAATGTCTGTATTAAAATAATAAAGTTATATGAAAAAAAAACTAGAAGATAAAGTTTCAAATGAACTTGTTAATGCATTTATTAAAAATAAAATTATTTCATCAATTCCAAGAAAATTTACAAAGAAACTAACTGAAGCAGATAAATTTAGAAAACTTTGTGAAAGTAAAATTAAAGATCCAATAATAGGTTTTAAAGCTGGTGGAACAGGGATTCCGCTTATGAAAAAGCTGAAAGAAAAAGAGCCTTTTATTGCATCAGTTTATAGAAAAAACTTTATTAAAAGTGGTAAAAAAGTAAAAATTAATAAATCTACCTTAGGAATTGAACTTGAAGTTTGCTATTTAATTAAAAAAACTTTTTTTTCATCTAAAGGTAAATTAACAACTAAAAATTTAACTCATCATATCTCTCATATGGCTCCTTGTATTGAGGTGGTTGGATATAGACAAAAAAAGAAAGGTATTACCTCTTTTGGTGATTTGTGTAGTGATTTTGGTGGGAATATTAAATTTTTAATTGGTAAAAAGAAAAAATATAAGAGAATTAATATCGGAAACTTAAAAACAACTATTGTTAACAATAAAACAAAACAAAGTGTTAATGGAAATACAAATGCTGTTTATATAAATCCAATTAACTCATTAAGATTTGTTTTAAACAAGATTAAAAAAGATAGGAAAAAATTGGATAAAGATTTTTATGTTTTTACTGGATCGACAGTT
>CACOMK010000021.1 GCA_902628305.1 uncultured Pelagibacteraceae bacterium
ATTGGTGCCATCAAAGATAAAGATGAAATTATTGGTAACTCTACAAGAGTGAAGGTAGTTAAGAATAAAGTAGCACCACCATTTAAAGTTGTTGAGTTTATTTGGATCACTTATTTTTCCAATTATATTCTCATAATTAAGCTTACTAATTAATAAGTCACTTTTAGCTTTTGCAAATTGAGCTTGTGCTCCTGCTAGTGAAGATTCTGATTGCGCTAGGTCAGTATTTGTAATTTGACCTCTGTCTCTTCTGATTTTATCATTTTCAACTTGTCTAATTAATAAATTTAAATTTTTAGAATTAATTTCAAGTGTTTCTCTTGCAAAAATTAAGTTTGTATATGCGTAGATGGCATTGTGAAGAACATCTTGTTCTTTTTTAATCAGTTGTGCTTTTGCAAGATCTAGGGCTGTAATATTTTTTTTTAGTGTTAAATCTCTTCCATAATCTAGTAGAGTTTGTTCTAACTTTATAGAGGTAGTAAATGGATCCACATCATTTATTGTTGCATCACCTCCACTTTGGTTGGTGAGTTTATTAGTATTTTCAAAGCTTTGGGATCCACTTAAAGTTAATGAAGGTTTATAATCACTTTTAGCAATATTTACATCTTCCTCCGATGCTTTAATATTTTCTCTTTCAGCATTTAATTGAATATTACTTTGATAAGTCTGATTTAATGCATCGAGAAGAGTAACTGCAAAAGCGTTACTAAAATAGAATATTGATGCGACAACTATGATAAATATTTTTTTCATTTAGATTTATATACAGCAGTTTTAATTTGATGGTTACTGTTTAAATTTACAATTATAGATGCATATTTAGGCGTATTTTTAAACATGTTTTGAGTAATTCTTTGGTAAGTTTGCATAAAATTTATCACGTCCCTTTTGCTCATTATTTTATGAGCACCTTTTTTCTTTGTTTTTAACCACAGTTTACGTTCCTGCTTTAATCTCCACTTCTGCAATAAACTAAAGTTTTTTGCTTTTAAGTAAATCATACAATTTAACTGAGAATATAGCTTTTTATATTTAGTTTTTAATTGTTGATTTACATAATTTCTCCAAATCAGTTTTTGATCATTAGCTTTTTCCATAGAATTAATTGACTTTTTTAATGTCTTATTTGTTTCTGCTCTTGCTCCTACACACCATCCCTCAAAAATAACAATATCTGGTCTTCTATTGATTTTGTTCCATTTATTTTTAGGAAATCTGTCATCAATTGCCTTATTAAAATTTGGTATTTTCAATTTTTCGAATTTTTTTGCTTTAGATTTTTTAAAGAAATACAACATCATATTAATATCATGAGTTCCAGGAACACCTCTGGTAAGCAACATTGGATGTACTTTTTTTGATAAAGCTATTCTTTCTTTTCTAGTTTTATAAAAATCATCAATTGAAATTTTAAATACTTTTAACTTAAAGTACTTTTCTAAAATAATTTTTATTATTGAGCTTGTAGTTGTCTTGCCTGTACCCTGTCCGCCTGCTAATCCTACAAAGTAAGGTTTTTTATTAACTGCTTTTTTTGCTATCCAAAAACTTATTGGGATTAAAAAGTTCTTAATCATTCCTTCTTTATTGCCAAACTTTTCAGTAGAAGTTTCTTGTGATTTTATAAACTTATAACAATCTTTTTTAACTTTCTTAAAACACTCTTCCACTAATTTCATTGAACTTTTATTTTTCTTGATCCATTGGATGGTTTAAACCATCAAAGTTAGCTACTTCTTTTAAATCCTCTACTTTAACTTCATCCACACAACCTAAATTAAATCCGGTCATAGCTGGAGCACTTCTTGGATTGTGATGAGTGTAAATTCCACATTCAGTACAAAAGTAATGATTAGCAACCTTTGTATGATATTGATAAAGTTTTAATTTATCTTCTCCTTTAGTAACTTTAAAGTCTTCATTTTTAACCATACCCATTGTTGCATTTTTTCTTTTACAAATAGAACAGTTGCATCTCACAATTTTTGCTAATTCATTAACTGTAGCATTAATTTCTGCCTCAACAGCTCCGCAATGACAATTTAGTTTCATATAACTCCTTTTTTATTTTAAAACACTTTTTGCTGCAATCTTATTTCCATCTAAGTCGCGGATATACCCATAATAATTTCCATCTTTTCTAACACCTGGTGCCCCCTCATCTGTTGCTCCTTTCGAAATTGCAATCTCATAAAACTTTTCTACAGCCTCTTTTGAGTCTGCCAACAAAGTTACTTGTGATCCATTACCTTTGGTTGCTGGTTTGCCATTAACTGGATTGGTTATATAAAATATTACTTTCTCTGGGTCACTTGAATGAGCATAACCAATATATTTTTCTGTTGTTAAAATTTTTTTTAACTTTAAAGGTTCAAATGCAGCATCATATAGCTCGCTTGATTTTTTATAATCATTAGAACCAACCATTACAAAATCTAAAATACTCATAATCAAATTAAAATTTATATAACTTAATAACCAACTTAAACTACTAGTGGTTGAAGTTATCCACAAGCATACAAAATGTAGTTTGGATGTTCACCTTTTGATTCACTTTTGATTCAGTTACAGACTCAAAATACAACCTCTTGAGTGTATTCAATAAATAGGCTATAAATTAGAACAAAACAAGAACATGAAACTAACAATCCCTTATTATTTGCATAAAGCAGGCGCTGGTTTTCCTTCCCCTGCCACTGATTATATCGAAGAAGATATTGATCTGAACATGCATTTAATAAGAAATGTTCCAGCAACTTTCATCATCAGAGTTCAAGGTAAATCTATGGTCGATGTTGGTATTAATGATGGAGACTTATTAGTTGTTGATAAAAGTTTAAAGCCAAAAAACTTTTCAACTGTGATTGCAAATGTTCATGATGAGCTTGTAGTTAAAACTTTAGTTCAGGAAAGAGATAAAAAATTTTTAACCTCTGGATCTAAAGAATTTTCTGACAGAATTTTAATTAATGAAGAGCAAGATATTTTTATTTGGGGAGTTGTTACTTATGTCATCCATTCTACGTACTAAAAAAATAGCATTAATTGATTGTAATTCTTTTTACGTTTCCTGTGAGCGATTATTTAACCCTAAAATAAGAAGAAAGCCTGTTGTTGTTTTATCTAATAATGATGGCTGTATTATTTCAAGATCTAATGAAGCAAAAGCTTTAGGGATTAAAATGGGTGAACCTTACTTTAAGGCAAAAGATATTATCCTTAAAAATAAAGTTGAAGTATTTTCTTCAAACTATTCTTTATATGGAGATTTATCTAGAAGAGTGATGCGAACACTTAAAAGATTTAATTCAGAAATAGAAGTTTATTCAATTGATGAAGCATTTTTAGATTTATCAAATTTTCCAGATCAAGATGTAGAAAAGGTTGGAAAAGAGATTAGAGAAACAGTTTTGCAATGGACTGGTATTCCAACAAGTATTGGAATAGCAAAAACAAAAACTTTAAGTAAAGTTGCAAATCATATTGCTAAAAAAAAACAATCAGGTGTTACAAGTTTAATTGGAATAGAAAACTTAGATCCTATTTTAGAAAAAGTAGAAATCAATGATGTTTGGGGTGTTGGAAGGCAATTAACTAAGTTTTATAAAAAACATGGAATTTATAATGCCAAGCAATTAAAAAATAAATCAAATACCTGGATTAAAAAATCCTCAAATGTTTTAAGTTCTAGAACTGCGATGGAACTTAGAGGAGTTTCGTGTATTGGATTAGAAACAACTACCACTAAAAGAAAAAGTTGTGTTGTTTCAAGATCATTTGGTAAAAGAATAGAAACTTTCCAAGAATTAAAAGAAGCAGTTGCAAATTATTGTTTGAATGCTTCTGAAAAAATTAGATCAGAGTCTTTAGTTGCAAAAGCAATTACTGTATTTGTAAGAACCAGCCCTTTTCAAAGAAACTTCGGTTATTATTCAAACGCAAAAACAGTTGATTTTCCTATTGCAACGAACAATAGTATTGAAACAGTTAAGACAGCAGTTTCGATACTTGAGAGTATTTTTAAAAACGGTTACCGTTATCAAAAAGCAGGTGTCATGCTAACAGGACTATCGAATGCTAGTGACAAAACAAATTTATTTACATCTGAGAAAGATGAAAAAATAAATAGCTTAATGCGATCAATTGATAACACCAATCACCGATACGGAAGATCTACTTTAAGTGTTGCAAGTGCCGGGGTTCATAAAAAATGGAATATGCGAAGGCAATATTCTTCTAAAATTGATACAGCTGACTTTTATTGTTTACCCACTATTAGAGCTTGATTTATTTAGCTTTTTTAATAAAAAGAAAGCATGCAAAACCAAGAAATATTCAAAATAATTGAAAACCTCAAAGGGCGAAGAAACTATGAGGAAAAAAGAGCTACTAAATTAGGCTTTGCATCTCTATATGAGTACTTTGAAGACAAGATTTCAAAGAAACAAAAAGCACTTAAAAACGAACAAAAAGAATTAGAAGCTGCAAAAGCTGACGATCAGCCAAAAGCTGCTAAAAAAAGCTGCGGTTGCTGCTAATCAAAATTAATCAAAAAGGTCTAGGATTTTGTGGATAGCCAAGATTTTCACAGGTTGCTGGTTTATCACCGTCACCAGATGGAATACACTTACTAACAGATATTGCTCCATGAACTTGAGAGTTATTAGTTAGTTGATTGATAATTTCATCACAACCACTCCATAAATCATCACATTTATCTGCTTTTCCAACATTAGAATAACGAATGACTGCATCTTTAATTTCTAAACCTTGATCAGTAGCATCGGTCATATAGTTTCTGTAAGGACCAAATTTAAACCTTACTCTTGAAGCTCCTCCTAAAACATCTCCAAAATAACTAGATCTTAATTTTCCATCAATCCACAAATGTAAAAATCCATCTTTAGCCCATTTTGCATTAATTAATAAATTTACCCATTTCCCTCTTAAAGGAGAAAATCTATCATCAAGGTGAACCACATAACCATCAAAATAGTATTGTTCTCCAGCCTCATTTGGTGCAGCTTTATAATTTGGTCCATTAAACATCCATAGAATACTATTATTATTTATATTTAGTCCAGGTCCTACGGCCTTTTCTCCTTCCTTTCCGTAAATCATTTTAAAATCAAATAAAGACAAATTGTGCTTTGATGTATTTATATTTTTCGGAATAAAATAACCAACTCGATACCATTTAGTTTTTCCTTTTTTAGTTGTGTATTTTTTTGGTTCATGAATTTGGAAACGCTGAGCGAAACCTGGTCTTCCCCATCTATTCCAATCGTACTTGTGGCCTATATCAGAATAACTTAAATTAAATTCGATTCCTTTTTCTGTAACGCCCATATTATCCTCAAGATTATCGAAAAATTTATAAAGTCCAGGTCGATTAGGAACATTTCTACTATTAAATTCCATTTTATTGTCTGATTGAGCTTTAAGAACGTAAAAAGCAAAATCTTTTTTTTCTTTTTTAGTCATTTTTGATTTGAAATCACCTGAGTAAGATTGTGATGGAAGCAAAAGAAGAGATAGAAAAATAATTAAAATTTTTTTCATTTACCTTTTTTAAATGGATCGTACAGTAGTTTTTTGTGATTATATTTATATTTTTCATTATTATAATGAAGGGAATTAACAACTAGTATTTTTGAATTTTCTACATCAATTAAAATCATATTCCCGCCATAGCCACCCATACCAAATATAATTTTGTCTTTTAATCCTGGAAAATCCATATGAAATTGACCCCCGTAAGATTTTGTACGATTAAATAAGGGCTCTTCTTTTTCTTTGCTTCCTTTTGGTATTCTTCTTTCATAAATCTCTTTTAAATATTTTCCAACACAAGTACCATTCTGATAATCGTCCATTATAGCTTTTGCAATTCTAAGATAGTCAAATCTTGTTGCCATTATGTTAGGATGTCCATTTCCAAAATGTTCTTTAAGACTAGTATAGCCATAACGAATGCTATTTTTGATCTTTATTTTATCGTTGAAAACTCTGCTATAAAATTTGTCATAATCTTCACCAATTTTAAATTTCATATAGTTCAAAATTAACTGAGTGACAAATCCATTGTAATTGTATCTTTCCTTAGATTTTTTTGTATTTTGGTTGTTAAAGTGAAAGCGCATGGTTGTTGCAATATCTGCGTCTTCATATGGGCCTAATTTACTAGTACCGTCTTCAAACTCGTCGATATATTTTTGATCACCAGTATTCATATTTAAAAAATTAATTAATTTTTGATCATGATAAAGAGAATCTTTTATTATAGGCCAGTCATTTACTCTAGCATCAACTCCATCAATATAACCCTCACATATTGCGTGACCTACTAAATAAGAGGTTACTGACTTACCCATTGACATTGAATAAAATTTTGTTTCATTATTCAAAAACTCTCCCAGTCTTTCTTTAGGAGAAAGTTCATCAATTAATACTTCACCATCTTGATAATATAAATAACTAAGGATACCTTTGGTTTTCATTTGCTTTTTTACAGTTTTCGTTTGCTTTTTTATAAATTCATCTTCAATTAAGTTGAATTTAAAATCGTAGGAACTATTTGTCGGTTTAAACTCTTTTAAATGTTGACTTCTATCTCTATATGAATATTTCCATAAATAATAAATCAGCGTATCTCTGTTTGGGTTTGAATGATAGGCAATATTAGTAGCTGATAATGCTTTATTTTTTATTTTGATATTTAGATTGTGAGATCCTTGCTCATTTAAATATTGATGATGTCCGTTTTCAGAAAGCCACTTATTAAAAAACCAATTTAAATTTTCAGCAAATAGATTGCTTGAAGTTAATAAGCTTAAAGTAATGATTAGTAATATTTTTTTCATTTATGCTCTAAATAACTTATCAGATAAATTTTGTAAATCTTCTCCCCAAAAAACCTCTTTTTGAATTCGTTTAAAATCTACATTAAAAACCATAGACATTGCAGAGGCATAGACTGATCTTGCATCAATTGTTGAATTTAAATCTCTTCCCTCAAATAAATCTTTTTTTCTTAATCCTGGCCAATCAGTATGAACTTGTGCTTTTTTAACTAATCCACCTGCTAAAAAAATAGCTGAGCCATAGCCATGCTCAGTTCCATTGCTACTATTCTGCTTAATAGTTCTTCCAAATTCAGTGAGGGTTATAATTAATGTATTATTAAATGCCTCTTTGGTCATTGCTTGTTTTAAACCGCTTATTATCCTGTCATAATCAGATAGACAATCTGCATGAGCTCCATTTGTAGCTCCTTGTGCTGCATGAGTATCAAATCCATCTACCTCAAATACTGCAACTCTTGGTCCATTTGGTTTAGATAATTGTTCGCCAGCATTCGATGCTAAAGACCAATTCTCATCACTGCCTGAGTTTTTAAGATCTCTTGTCATCACGATTTTTAAAGTTTCACTCAGTAATTTCTCATCAAAATCTTTGTAAGCTTGTTGAATTAGCCCTAGAGTTGTTTTTGATGGGAGCTTATCTCCTACTGGAAAGTAATTATTATTCATACTTACACCTCTAATTAATAACGGCATAGGTAACGCTAAAGCTAAACCTTCCCCATTTAATCCAGCTGTCTTCATTCCTCTACCCAACCAACCTGTCTTCACTTGATAAGGTATCTTTCCTCCTGACTCCATTAGGTTTTGTCCATCAAAATGCGATCTTCCAGTATAAGGTATATTGGTTGCGTGGACAGCTGCACCTAAATTTTGATCCCACAATCTCTTAAATGTTTTGAGTGCTGGGTGTAAGTCAAAGTCACTAGTCAATTGAAGTGTTTTATCAAGGTTAATTTTACTTCTAAGCTTTTCAAAGTTTTTATCTCCTTTAACTGGAATTGCACATAATCCATCCATTCCACCTCTTAACATAATAACAACTAAATTTTTTTTTGGACCAGCCGTAGCAAATGTAGGTGATCCAAAACCAGCAAAATATAAAGATGTTAATGCTGTTGTTTTTAAGAAATCTCTTCTATTAATTTTCATGCTTTTAAAAATTCTGGATGGTTAAATAATAATACATTTCTCTCACTTTTTCGGTGAACCATATTTTTGAACATATAATCTAATACTAAATCTGGTTTATCAAAATTGTTGTTTACTATTTTTTCAATAAATTCTTTGTTGTCATTTACTTGTTTTATAAAACTAAAACTTCTATCAGCAAAAAAAAGTCTTCTGATTAAAAGTTCTGGTGAAATCCAATCTTCAGAATGATCTGACCATCCATTAGGTTGCTTTGCTCTATATGGGTGATGTCCAAGTCTTCGTAAAATTTTTTCAGGAAGTCTTTGCTTTCTTGTAGGTTTAAAGCCTAATTCATATGCATCCATTATTTCTTTTGAAGGTGGCCATTGTAGATCTCCAATTTTTGCCACTTGTATAAACCAGTTTTCAGGTGTCTGAAATTTTTTATACTTTTTGTTAAATTCGAATGTTACTTTTATTGCAGCTTTATGTATCTCTGGTAAATATCCATCAGATTTTTTGAAAGCATCAATAATTGGTTGTTTCATTTCTTTTGTTGGCTCATCAGTAATTAGATACCTACAAAGTCTATCTGCAACAAATTCTCTACAGTTTGGATGGTTAACAAGATCTTTTATGACCATTTCAAGACCTTTTTTTCCTTTCTTATATTCTTTTCCTAAAACTATTTTTTTTCCTCTTTGATGATATTCAGAATTAAACCATACATTGCCTGTTTCTAAATTTTTTTTACTCCATCTTTGTTGCCAACCAGTCATAATGTATGCAAGTTGAATTACATCCTCTTGAGAGTATCCTGCCTTAGGTGATACGGTGTGAAGTTCTAATAATTCTCTAGCGTGGTTCTCATTAATAGTAGCAGGTTCTTTTTTTCGCCTTCTCCACTCCTCACTTGCGGTAACGCTTTTTGGACCTGCACTTTCACTATTATCTAAATGATGAATCATTGCCCATGAGGTTGTTACATCGTAAACCATTTTTTCAAATGATTTATTTAAATTTGGTCTAATTATTTCTCTTTGATATGGACCAGTTGAGTAATTTGCCAAATAATCCTTATGACTAATCGCAAAAAAATTACCCCAAAACATCCATAGTTTAGCTAAAACAGGATTTTTGCTATTAATTGCCTCATTATGTCTAATGGAAATTTCTAAAGACTCCCAAAACTTTTGTCCTGTTTTATGTCTTAGAATATTTTTATGAGTTTTATATAATGTTTTGTTGTCTTTATACTTTTTTCTTAAAACTTTTCTGTCACCATAAACATAATCTCTATAGTGTTTTCTTAATTCTTTTTCTGAATATATTTTACCTTTCCAACTTAAATTTGGAACCTCATCCAATTGATCAAGTGACCATTTTAAGGGATCAGAAGGAACATCTTCATTTGGACCTATTCCAAAAGCAACTTTTCTAAAAAAGTTTTTCATACCCTTATTTTTTTCTACTACTTAACCTTATCAATATCGTGAATATTTGTTAAGGCATTATTAAATTCCTCAATATTTTCTCTTAAAGCTAAACTTGAAATTGAATAAATCATGATAAGTAATAAAACTAAAGGTATTGAGGTAATTACTGAAGCGTAGCTTTTGATAAGTAATATATAAAATATAATAAACAAAGCTGATCGAATAAGAACAGTTTTTCTGAAAACACTTATAATTGCAAGTGAATGTTTCAATAAATTAAAAAAACTCATCTTAGAAGTGCCGACATATCTCTTACCTCTAGTAGAAGGAGTTGAAATTAAATCTTTTTCTATTTTTTTTAATGAACCAGAAAAACTATTCCATGTCGCCTTTTCTTCTAACATTTTTTTCACTGTTGCTTTTGATAAACATGTAAAATTACCAAATTTAATTGATTGTCCTGTAAAAGCTAAAGTTAAAAATTTATGAGACTGATAGCAAGCTTTAAAAATTATCCCCTCAGATCTTTTAACTCTTTCACCAATAATAGATTTACCATCAGATTGTTCAGATAGTTCAATAAAATTTTTAATCTCTTCAGGTCTGTCTTCTCCATCTCCGTCCATGGGAATTACAAAATCAAATTCTTTTTTTTCAAATATATATTTTAAGCCTGATGCAATACATCTTGCATGTCCTCTATTTTCTTTCATATTTATGATTTCTAGAGAACTAATGCTTTCAATATTTGGATAACTATCAATAATCTGTTGAGAAGATGCATCATTTATAACAACTAATGATATATCATGATTTAAATCTTTTATTTCAGAATTAATATTTTCTACAACTAACTTTAAAGACTCTCTGTCATTATAAATAGGAATTAAAATTACATATTTCATCTATCTTGACCCTACACAAACACTATCAAGACACATATAATCTTTCAATTGATCGAGTTTTTCTCTTTTAACAATTCCCTCCCAAACAGGTCGTGATTTTAAATGATATGATAAATTTCCAGCATTCCACTCATCTCCCAAAACTACATTAATGGATGAGTCAAATTGTTGGTCCCAAGCATATTGTGTTTTCATAGCAATTTCTTTACCTGGATAATCGGTTCTCTTATCGTCTTTTGAAATTGAAACATAGGCGTAAAGTCCTGGGGATAAAAAGAAAAACAAAACAAATCCAATCATAAATGGTTTTATCTTTTTTAGATTTATTTGAGCCTGGAATAAATAAACAAAAAATGTTCCAAAAAATAGA
>CACOMK010000022.1 GCA_902628305.1 uncultured Pelagibacteraceae bacterium
ATAATGTGCTTTTGGAATAGTGAGATTAAGTATTATTTCTATTTCTTTATCTTTATATAATTGCTGGACTGTTAATGCTTCAATCTTATAAATTTTTGCACATTTTAATGCAGTTTTATGATTTATATCTGCACATTTTATTATTTTAATATTATTAAAATATTTCTCGGCTCGAAAATATGTTTCAGATATATGTCCACATCCTATTAAGCCAACTTTAAAAACTTTAGTCATAGGATTTAAACACCCTGTCTTTGTTTATTTTTTCCCTCTTTATGTAATTTTAAAGCTTCTTTATTTTCCTTTGTAGTTGGGTTTTCCAATGTTGGACTATCCCAGAAAGCAGATCCCTCAATCCATTTATATGCATGAGTTTTGATTGAAATAACATAAGTAACATCTGATTTTTTTGCCCTTTTAAATGCTTCCTCAAGTTCGGAAATAGAATTTACATGTTCTGATTTAGCACCCATACTTTCAGCATGTTTAGCAAAATCTACATCAACCAAACCTGGTGTTTTAGAGCTTTTCAATAAATTGTTATATTCTTTTCCACCTTTAAACAATTGAAGACGGTTAATTACTGCAAAACCTCCATTATCACAAATAATTATAATTAATTTATTTTTAGTAATTACTGATGAGTATATATCTGTATTGTTTAATAAATAAGAACCATCACCAACAAAAGAAATTACATCTTTTTCAGGATTTGCCATTTTAATACCAAGAGCACCTGAAATTTCATAGCTCATACAACTAAACCCCCACTCTGTTTCATGAGTATTAAGTTCTCTTGGTCTCCATACCTGCGCAACTTCTCCAACTAAACCTCCTGCTGCTGTAACAGCAATATCTGTTGGATCTGAATTTCTGTAAATTGCTCCAACTGCTTGAACATAACTTGGAATTTCTTGATTTGTTGGAGCGCTCTCTTTATCTATATGCTTATCCCATTCCTGTAATTCTTTTTGAGATTTATTATTCCATTCATCTCCTGCTTTCCAATTTCCAAGTGCTAAAGAAAGTTCGTCTAAGGAAACTTTTGCATCTCCAACAACTGCTTGTGCTAAATGTTTGTTTGCATCAAATCTAGAAACATTGATTGAAACCAGTTTGAAATTTTCATTTTCAAAATTTGCCCAAGAGCCTGTGGTAAAATCTGCTAATTTTGTTCCAACAGCTATTGCAAGATCGGTTTCTTTTGCAAGATTGTTTGTATTTTTTCCTCCTAAACCTCCTATTTGGCCAGCATAATGTGAATGATTTTTTTTAATTGTGGAATAACCCATAACTGTTTGAGTAACTGGTATATTGTGTTTAATTGCAAATTTACCTAAATTTTCCATAGCATCAGAGTAAAAAACTCCTCCACCAGAAATTATAATCGGTTTTTTTGATTTTTTAATTATTTCTGCTGCTTCTTTTATTTGAAAATCATCAGGTCTTGGTCTTCTAATTGTATGAATTCTTTCTTGAAAAAATTCCTCAGGATAATCAAAGACTTGTCCCTGAATATCTTGACTTAAAGAAATACACGCTGGGCCACAGTCTGCTGGGTCCAACATCATTTGAACTGCAGATGGAAATGATTGTATGATTTGTTCCGGTCTTGTTATTCTATCAAAATATCTTGTTACCGGTTTAAATGCATCATTTGCTGTAATTCCTGGATTATTAAAATGTTCTACTTGTTGAAGAACTGGATCTGGCATTCTATTTGCATACGTATCGCCTGGTAAAAATAATATTGGCAATCTATTGCTCATTGCTACTGCTGCAGCTGTTACCATATTAGTTGCACCTGGTCCTACCGATGATGTAGCTACAAAAATTTGTTGCCTTCTCTTTGCTCTAGAATAACCAATGCCTGTTAGAGCCATATTTTGCTCGTGATGTCCTCTAAATGTTGGTAACTCTTTTTGATTTTCCTCTAGGGCTTGTCCCAAACAAGCTACATTACCATGGCCAAAAATTCCAAATACTCCTGGAAACAAAGGTTCTTTTTTACCGTTTATTAATATTTTTTGAGCAATTAAATATTTAACAATTGCATGTGCACAGGTAAGTGTAATTTTTTTCATCAATTTAGTTTAACATTGATTGAGTAAAATGTTTATATATGATTAATTATAAAATAAAGAACCTAATTAAGTAAACTTAAATATAAATTATATGTACGAAAAATTTGGACAATTCATTGATGGCAAATGGCAACAAGCTGAAAAAAAAGAAACCTATGATGTAATTAATCCTGCAACAGAGGAAGTAATAGGAAAAGCTTCAAAAGCATCATCAATTGAAGTTCAAAAAGCATTAAGATCTGCTGAAAAAGGTTTAGAGATTTGGAAAAAAACTCCACCTTGGCAAAGAGCATATGTGCTTAGAAAAATTTCAGATCTAATGAGAGAAAAAAAAGATGTACTTGCTAAATGGTTAACTCTCGAAGTGGGAAAGCCGCTCGCTGAAGCTGTAGGTGAAGTTGGCGGAGGCGCTGATATTTTTGAATGGAATGCTGAAGAGACAAAAAGAATTTATGGTCAAACACAACAAAGTAGATTTCCAGATACAAGAGTTCATGTTTATTATCAGCCAGTTGGAGTAGTAGCTGCTTTAGTCCCTTGGAATTTTCCTATAGTTTTAGCATCTAGAAAAATTTCAACATCTTTAGCTGCAGGTTGTTCTGTTATATGTAAACCTGATGTAATTACTCCAGGGGCTGTAATGGAATTAGTTAATATTTGTAAAGAGGCTGGTGTGCCAGATGGAGTAGTAAATCTTTTATCAGGTGATCCTGCAGAAGTATCTAATGAATTAATGGAGTCAGATATAGTTAAAAAAGTTTCGGTTACTGGTTCTACAAGAGTTGGTAAAATAATTTTAAAAAAGGCTGCCGAAAAAGTTCAAAGAGTAACGATGGAACTAAGCGGACATTCTCCATTTATAGTTTGTGAGGATGTAGATATGAATAAAGTTGCTGATATAGCAATAAGTGGAAAATTTAGAAATAATGGTCAAGTCTGTATTTCTCCCAATAGATTTTATATTCAAGAAAATAGAAAAGATGAGTTTATTAATGCTTTTATTGAAAGGGCAAAAAAATTAAAAATTGGAAATGGTATGGAAGAGGGAGTTGATTTAGGACCTTTGACTACATCGAAAAGATTGGAAGAAATAGAAAAATTGGTTGAAACAACCAAAAAAGAAGGTGCAAAAATATTAATGGGTGGACAAAGACCTTCTGGTTTCAACAAAGGATATTATTATGAGCCAACAGTTTTTGATGATGTAAAAGATAATTTTACAATAATGAAAGAAGAACCTTTTGGCCCACTTGTACCAATTTTAACTTTTAAAACTTTTGATGAAGTAATTGAAAGAGCAAATGACAACGACTTAGGACTATGTAGTTACTTATATACAAATTCTATGGATAAAGCACATATTGGATCTGAGAAATTAGAGTCAGGTTGTGTTGCGGTTAATACTGGTGTTGTTGCAATTGCAGAGGCTCCTTTTGGTGGAATAAAACAAACTGGTTATGGTCGTGAAGGTGGATCAGGTGCAATTAAAGATTATCTAAATGTGAAATATACTCACATGGGTTTAAAAATATAAATAATGAGAAAAAATAAAGTTAAAGAAATGATGAAAGCAGGAAAACCTGTTGTTAATGGTTGGCTTCAAATACCTAGTACCGTTTCAGCAGAGGTAATGGCTCACCAAGGATGGGATTCTCTTACAATTGATATGCAACATGGTTTAGTTGATTACACAAATGCACTTCCAATGTTGCAAACAATATCTTCAACAGACGTTACACCTTTAGCTAGAGTAAACTGGAATGAACCAGGTCAAATAATGAAAATTCTTGATGCAGGTTGTTATGGAATTATATGCCCAATGGTAAGTAATAAAGAAGATGCAGAAAGATTTGTTCAAGCTTGTATGTACCCTCCTCGTGGTTATAGAAGTTTTGGTCCTGTTAGAGGATTAATCTATGGTGGCTCAGATTATGCAAAACATGCAAATGATGAAATGCTTAAATTAGCTATGATCGAAACAAAAGAATCTTTAGAAAAATTAGATGAGATTATGTCAACTCCCGGTGTAGATGGAATATATATCGGGCCAGCTGATTTAAGTTTAGCAATAGGTGAAGAACCAGGCTTTGATAAAGCAGAAAACACAAAAGCTTATTCAGAAATATTGAGAATATTAGAACAAGCAAAAAAAAATAATATTTTTGCAGGAATTCACAATGGTACACCTGAGTACTCACAAAAAATGATAGATAAAGGTTTTAATTTTGTAACTATTGGAGCTGACCAAAGAGCACTAAGTGCTGGTGCTAAAGCAGTGGTAGAAAAAATGAAAGGTTCCTCAAAAAAAGAGGGCTCTAAAGCTTACTAGGTTAATTATTAAACTGTGTCCATTTACTATTATTTTTACTAGATTCTAAAACAGTCTCGATAAACTTCATTCCTTCAACCCCATCATATATAGTTGGGTAACAATCATTCAAATCATTATATTTTTCATTATTTATTTGAGCATTTAATATTTTTGAAACATCAGTATAAATATTTGCAAATCCTTCTAAATATCCCTCAGGATGACCTGGAGGAATTCTTGTAACATTATTAGCTTCTTTATTTGCACTCCCACTACCTCGTGTTATTTTTTCAGTAGGTTTACCATATTTAGTGAAATACAAATAATTTGGGTCTTCTTGGTTCCATTCCAACCCTCCATTTTCTCCATAAACTCTAATTTTAAGATTATTTTCATTACCTACTGCAACTTGACTAGACCAGATTGCACCTTTTGCACCACCTTTAAATCTTAACATGATCTGAGCATTGTCATCTAGTTTTCTACCACTAACAAAGGTATGAATATCAGCTGATAATTCATCTAATTCTAATCCAGTAATAAACCTAATAAGATTAAATGCGTGGGTTCCAATATCTCCTATACACCCTCCTCCTCCTGACCTTTTAGGATCAGTTCTCCACTCGGCTTGCTTTAAACCTGTGTCCTCAGCTTTTGTGGTTAACCAGTCTTGAGGATATTCAGCCTGTATAACCCTTATGTTTCCAAGATCTCCTTCTTTAATAAGTGATCTTGCATGCCTCACCATTGGATAACCAGTATAATTATGTGTTAAAGCAAAAATTATCTTTTTATTTTCGATAATGTCTTTAAGAGAATTTGCTTCTTCACTGGAAAAAGCAAGAGGCTTATCACATATAATGTGAATACCTTTTTCAGCAAAAATTTTGGCTACTGGTACATGAAGATGATTAGGAGTTACTATAGAAACAACATCTATACCATCGGAACGAACAGATTCTTTTTCTGCCATTAATTGAAAAGTTTCATATACTCGTTCATCTGATATTCCAAGTTTACTACCTGTTTCTTTTGTATTTTCAAAATTAGATGAAAAGCATCCTGCTACTAATTCATAATGACCATCAAGTCTTAAAGCTATTCTATGAACACCTCCAATGAAAGCACCTTCTCCTCCACCTACCATTCCAATACGAATTTTTCTCTGCACTAATTTATACCTAGCATTTTTTTATTAGCTTCAATATCAGCACCACTTCCAGCAAAATCATCGAATGCTTTTTGAGTAGTGTTGATAATATGATTTTTGATAAACTCAGCCCCCTCTCTTGCTCCATCTTCTGGATGTTTCAAGCAACACTCCCATTCTAGAACTGCCCAGCCATCAAAACCATATGTTGTTAATTTTGAAAAAATTGATTTAAAATCTACTTGTCCATCACCAAGAGATCTAAATCTACCAGCTCTGTTAATCCATGGTTGGAAACCACCATATACACCTTGTTTTCCATTTGGATTTAATTCAGCATCTTTAACATGAAACATTTTTATTTTTTCATGATAGATATCAATGTGAGCCAAATAATCTAAATTCTGTAAAACATAATGGCTAGGATCATAAAGCATGTTGCATCTTTTGTGGTTACCAACTTTTTCTAAAAACATTTCAAATGTAATTCCATCGTGAAGATCTTCACCTGGATGTATTTCATAACAAAGGTCGACTCCATTATGGTCAAATTGATCAAGTATTGGTTTCCATCTCTTCGATAGTTCATTAAATGCGTTTTCAATTAATCCCTCAGGTCTTTGTGGCCAGGGATAAACATAAGGCCAAGCTAATGCCCCAGAAAAGGTGACATGTCTATCTATCCCAAGATTTTTTGAGGCCGTAGCCGCCATCATCAATTGGTTTACTGCCCATTCTTGTCTTGCTTTTGAATTTCCTCTTACCTCAGGTGCTGCAAAACCATCAAAAGCTTTATCATATGCTGGGTGAACGGCAACTAACTGTCCTTGTAGATGTGTTGATAGTTCTGTTATTTCCATATTATATTTTTTTGTTATCCCTTTGATTTCATCACAATAATCTTTGCTGTCAGATGCTTTCTTAAGATCAATTAACCTTCCATCCCAACTTGGAATTTGTACCCCTTTGTAACCTAAAGAAGATGCCCACTTACAAATTTTATCTAAAGAATTAAACGGCTCATCTTCGCCTACAAATTGTGCTAGAAAAATTGCAGGACCTTTAATATTGTTCATAATCTTCCCCCTCCCCATAAAATTTATCAACAATTTATTTTCTATAAAAAAAATACTAGCAGGCACAACTCTTCTTGGATAGAGTATTCTTAAGTATAAATAAACTAAGAGGAGATATAATGAAAAAAATAATGATTTTATTGTTTGTTTCTCTGTTTTCTTTTTCTGTTAATTCAAACGCTAAATCTATCACATTAGGTTGGGCCGCTTGGGACCCTGCTAATGCTTTGCAAGAATTAACTAAAGAATTTACTGCAGAAACTGGAATAGAAGTTAATTTTGAGTTTGTACCATGGCCGAATTTTGCTGACCGTATGTTAAATGAACTTAACAACAAAGGTAAAACATTTGACCTTTTAATTGGTGACTCACAGTGGATTGGTGCTGGAGCTGTTTATGGACATTACGTAAAGTTGAATGACTTTTTTAATAAAGAAGGAATTTCAATGAGTGATTTCTCGCCTGCTACAGTTTATGCATATTCAACTTGGCCTAAAGGTAGTGAAAACTATTATGCATTACCAGCTATGGGAGATGCATTAGCTTGGGCTTATAGAAAAGACTGGTTTGACAGACCAGAACTTAGATCTGAGTTTAAAAAGAAACACGGTTATGATCTAGGAGTCCCTGCAAACTGGAATCAACTACATGATATGTGTAAGTTCTTCCAAGGAAGAGAAATTGATGGTCAAAAAAGATATGGGGCTGCAATTAACACAGAGCGTGGATCAGAAGGTATAACAATGGGTGTCACAGCTGCTATGTATGCGTGGGGTATGGAATATGAAAATCCTAACAAGCCATACGATATGGAAGGATATTTTAATTCACCACAAGCTGTAGAAGCAGTTGAGTTTTACAGAAAGTTATATGAAGACTGCGCACCTCCAGGACACTCTGATGCTTACATGGTTGCGAACTTAGATGCTTACAAATCAGGACAAGTTGCATTCCAAATGAACTGGTATGCTTTCTGGCCTGGTGTATCTAAAGAGGACAGTGGTGGAAGAGTTAGTGGTTTCTTCGCAAATCCAAAACAAAATGTTGCAGCTGCAACATTGGGTGGACAAGGAATATCTGTTGTTAAATACTCAGACAAACAAGATCTTGCTCTTGAATACATTAAATGGTTTGCAAGACCAGATGTACAACAAAAATGGTGGGATCTAGGTGGATATTCATGTCATAATGATGTATTAAATTCACCATCATTTCCTACATCAACTGTTTATGCACAAGGATTCTTGGACTCTATGGGAATTGTCAAAGATTTTTGGCAAGAACCAACTTTCGTTGAGTTAATGCTTCCTATGCAAGAAGCAATTCATGACTATGTTGTTAATGGAAAAGGAACTGCTAAAGAAGCTCTAGATAAAATTATCGCAGAGTGGGTTGAAGTCTTCGAAGCAGACGGAAAACTTTAACATTAATACCTAAGTTTTAAAAATTAGGGGGGGTACCACCTCCCCTTTTTTTATAAAAATTCATATGAGTGTAAAAAAAAAATTCAAGGGACTTTCTGATAAAGCTGTGGGTTGGCTTTTTATTGGGCCAACTGTACTTCTTCTATTGGCTATAAATATTTATCCATTGGTCTATGCAATCAAAATGTCTTTTACAAATTTTTACGCAAACAAAATTGGAAGAGAGCCACAATTTATTGGTTTAAAAAACTATATTAAAGTTCTCAATAAAGAAGCTATATGGGAAAAAATGCAGGTTACTGCAAGTTTTATGTTTTGGACTTTATTGCTCCAAGCAATAATTGGTTTGGGTTTAGCACTACTTCTAAACAAAAAATTTAAAGGAAATGAATTATTAACTACATTAATTGTTTTGCCAATGATGTTATCACCCGCTGTTGTAGGAGTTTTTTGGACTTATCTTTACAACCCTCAAGTAGGATTGTTTAATTATGTAGTTAATTTTTTCTATGATTTTGGAAGCTTTGATATGATTGGTTCGAGTATGCTTGCACCATGGTCAATTGTTATTGTTGATACTTGGATGTGGACACCTTTCACAATGTTGATTTGTTTAGCAGGTTTAAGATCCGTTCCAAACTATTTATATGAAGCGGCAGAGGTTGATAGAGCTAGTAAGTGGCAACAATTTATTTACATTACTTTACCCTCTGTTTTACCGTTTTTATTACTAGCTCTGCTATTTAGGGGCATTGAGAATTTTAAAATGTTTGACATGGTAGTAGAACTTACATCCGGTGGACCAGGTTCAGCAACTGAACTTGCTTCTATTAATTTAAAGAGGGAAGCATTTGAAAAATGGAAAACTGGATATAGTTCAGCATTTGCCGTAATTCTTTTTGTAACTATTTTTGGTTTTGGAAATGTTTATGTAAAAGTTATGAACAAGATAAAGGAGCGCTAATGGATACTTCAAGATCATATTTAGAGCCTTCATCTTTTTCAAAAAAAATTGCAGCTGCAATTATCATAGTCTACACAGTTATTACTTTAATACCTATATCTTGGATGGTCATGACAAGTTTTAAAAATGTAGACAGTGCAATTTCATACCCGCCTGAGGTATTATTTGAACCATCATTAGAGGGTTATGTTAACTTATTTACTAATAGATCAAGACAATCACCAGAATATCTTGACTCATTGCCCCCACCAAAAAATTGGTATGAAGAGCTTGTAAGAAGTAGGGAGATGGTTATCACTGGACCATCAAAATTTTTAGGAAGATATTCAAACTCTATGATAATTGGCTTTGGTTCAACTTTTGCATCAGTATTTCTGGGAGCATTAGCTGCATATGCTTTTTCAAGATTTAGAGTTCCATTAAAAGATGATTTATTATTTTTTATTCTTTCTACTAGGATGTTTCCCCCAATAGCAGTAGCAGTTCCAATATTTATTATGTACAGAAAATTAGGGTTAGGAGATACCCACCTTGGAATGATCATATTGTATACAGTAGTAAATTTAAGTTTAGCAGTATGGTTGTTAAAAGGATTTATGGATGAAATTCCTAAAGAATACGAAGAGGCAGCAATGATTGATGGATATTCTAGACTTCAAGCTTTCTTCAAAGTTGTTCTCCCACAAGCAATGACGGGTATAGCTGCAACTGCAATATTTTGCATGATATTTTCATGGAATGAATATGCTTTTGCTGTTCTGCTAACACAATTTAATGCTCAAACAGCTCCACCATTTATTCCGACAATCATTGGTGAGGGTGGACTTGATTGGCCAGCAATCGGTGCAGGCACAACTTTATTTTTATTACCAGTAATGATTTTCACAATTATTTTAAGAAAACATCTTTTAAGAGGTATTACCTTTGGAGCAGTGAGAAAATAATGCAAGAAGAAAAATCATTAATTAGAAAAATATTTAGAAGAGTTTATTGGGAAAACTTATCAACAATATTAATTTTAGTTGGAGTTTTCATGTTACTACAACCATTCGCAATGTGGATGTTTACTTATTCTTTTATTGTAATTTTGGTTGGAACTATAGGTTTCGTAATAACTAGCCATTTTCCAGATTAATATGTCTCAAATTAAAATAGTAAATTTACAAAAATCATTTGGTGATTTTACTGCAGTAAAAAATTCTAATTTAACAATTAATGATAAAGAGTTCTTTGTTTTACTTGGTCCATCTGGTTGTGGAAAAACTACAACTCTTAGAATGATTGCAGGGCTAGAATTACCTACATCCGGTGAAATATACTTGGGAGAAGAAGAGGTTGGGATGTTAAGAGCCTCTGAAAGAGATATTGCTTTTGTTTTCCAATTATTCGCCCTTTACCCACATATGAATGTAAGAAATAATTTATCATTTCCTTTAAAAATGCAGGGTTATAAAAGAAGTGAGATCAAGATACGAGTTGAGGAAGCAGCTAAACTTTTAAGAATTGATCATATTTTAAATTCTAATATTTCCTCTCTTTCAGGTGGAGACAGACAACGGGTAG
>CACOMK010000023.1 GCA_902628305.1 uncultured Pelagibacteraceae bacterium
TGTCGGCTTGTTAGCCCAATTAGGAATTATGAATCCATTCAATAGAAAACAAGAAAGTGAAGCTGATTATTTGGGCATGATTTTTTCATCTTTATCTGGTTACGATATTAGAGAAACAGTAAAAATTTGGGAAAGAATGAGAGAATTTAACAAAGGTAAAGAACCACCTCAATTCATGAGTACTCACCCATCATCTGATACAAGAATAAAACAACTTAATGAATGGATGAATGAAGTAATTTTAGATTATCCACCTATAAACCTGACTTAAAACAGAGATAATGGTGAGCCGTGATGGACTCGAACCATCGACCCATTCCTTAAAAGGGAATTGCTCTACCAACTGAGCTAACGGCCCACATATATGATTCATTTTATTTTTAAATGATCAGTGTTTGTATACAGATAAAATTTGATTTTTCAATTCGTTGAATAAAAAAAATTTAATAAATTAAGCTTGTTAAATAAGGAAATTAACTTGATTATTAATACAAAATAGCACACTTGCTATAACTACAACTTATCTATGTATTTATTGTGAAATTCATCAAATGTACCAGAAATAATGTTTTTTCTAATTTGTGACATTAATTCTTGATAAAAATTAATATTATGAAGTGTTAATAACATTGATGCTAGTATCTCATTGGTATTGAACAAATGATTTAAATAATTTTTTGAATATTTGTTTAAATTAAGATTTTTACAATTAGGATCAATTGGAGTGTTATCATTTTGATATTTGTTATTTTTTATATTTAATCTCCCACCCCAAGTAAACGCTAAACCAGTTCTTCCAGATCTAGTAGGCAAAACGCAATCAAACATATCTATTCCTCTTTTTACAGCTCCCAAAATATCAGAGGGTGTACCAACACCCATTAAATAGTGTGGTTTCTCAACTGGTAAATATTCTTTAATATCATCTAAAACATTGAACATTTCGCATTGCGTTTCTCCGACAGCTAATCCACCAACAGCATAACCATCAAAGCCTATTTTAATTAATTCTTGAAGCGATTTTTGTCTTAAATCCTTAAACAAACCGCCTTGCACAATTCCAAACAAAGCCTTGTGTGGATTATTACCAAATGCAACTTTAGACCTTTCTGCCCAATAAATTGATAAATTCATTGATTTTTTTATAAGATTATAATCTTCAGTTTTCTTAGGACATTCATCCATAACCATAACAATATCAGAATTTAAACCCAATTGTATTCTAATACTTTCTTCTGGACTTAAATAAAATTTTTTTCCATCGACATGTGAATTAAATATGGCACCCTTCTCTTTATCAATTTTATTCAATTTTGACAGAGACATCACTTGAAAACCACCAGAGTCAGTTAAAATTGGCAAATCACAATTCATAAAATTATGAAGTCCGCCCGCAGATTGAATTCTTTCAACACCTGGACGTATCATTAAATGATAAGTATTTGAAAGGATTATTTCTGAACCGGTTTTTTTTATATCATCTATTGTACATGCTTTTACAGTGGCCTGGGTTCCAACAGGCATAAAAGAAGGTGTTTGAATATTTCCACGATGTGTTTCGATTAATCCACACCTAGCAAATTTATCTTTTTTTAAAACGTTGAAGGCAAATTTTTTTAATGCCATCAATAAAATTATTGAGATTTGAAACTAATAATCTTATCTGGATCAGTAACAGCACCGTTGTTATTTTGGTCACCTCTTTTAATCATATCAACAAATTCCATTCCCTCGATTACTTTTCCAAAAACAGTATATTGACGATCTAAAAATGGAGCCGGTTGAAAACAAATAAAAAATTGACTGTTTGCACTGTTTGGGTCCTGAGATCTTGCCATTGATAAAGTTCCTCTATCATGTGGTAGACTGTTAAATTCTTGCTTCAAATCAGGAAAATCTGATCCACCCATACCCGCTCTTCTAAGATCAAATTCTTTAGATTCTGAATTACCAAATTTTACATCTCCCGTTTGAGCCATAAATCCATCAATGACTCTATGAAATACTACATTATCATATTTACCACTATTTGCTAAATCCTTAATTCTTTTAACATGGTTTGGGGCTACATCTTCGAATAATTCTATTTTCACTTCGCCATCTTTCAATTTTAATATCATTATATTCTCCTCAGCTATTGATTGACTATTAATTAAAAAAAACAAAACAAATATTTTAATTAAAAATTTATTCATATTTATCTTTTAATGATTTAATTGTACTTTTTGTAGTAAATTTTTTTATATCACCTTTTAATTTAACGATTTCTTTTACAAATTTAGATGAGATAATTTGATTTTCCACATCAGACATTAAAAATATTGTTTCTATATTTTGATTTAATTTTCTATTCATTCCAGCCAATTGGAATTCATATTCAAAATCAGATACAGCCCTTAAACCTCTTAAAATAATATTTGATTTATATTTTTTACATAAATCAGTGGTTAGTGAACCAAATGAAACAACTTTTATTTTATTTTTATTTAATTTTAGATCTTTAAATAAAGCTTTATTAACTATTGAAATTCTTTCATCAGAGCTAAATAGATAATCCTTATTGCTTTCATCAGAAACTCCAACTACTATTTTATCAAATAGTTTTAATGATTTTTTTATGACATCTATATGTCCAAAAGTAATTGGGTCAAATGTTCCGGGATAAATTGCAATTTTACTCATTAAATTAAATTATCATCAATTTTAATAGCTGAAACAACTTTTTCTTCTCCTGATAACTTAATTATTCTTACTCCTTGAGTATTTCTGCCTGCAGTTCTGATTTCTTTAACTGCAACTCTTATTACCCTGCCTTTGTTTGTAGAAATTAAAATTTCATCACCTTCGAAAACAGGAAATGATGATGTAATATTCCCATTTCTTGGTGAATTTACTATTCCTATAATGCCTTTTCCACCCCTGTTAGTAACTCTATAATCAGTATGAGAGGTCTTCTTACCGTAACCATTTTCACTTATTGATAAAACAAATTTCTCTTTTGCTTTTATCTCAGATTTTTCATCTTTAGATTTTTTTCCATTTTTTTTTGTTTTATCATTTTCAATTACAGATAATGATACGATTTGATCATTGGGTGCTAGCTCAATGCCTTTAATTCCCTTAGATGACCGTCCTTTAAACACTCTTAATTTTTTTGCCTCAAACCTAATACATTTACCAAATTTTGTACTTAAAATTATATCTTGATTATCTTTACAGATTTTTACACCAACAATTTTATCATTGTTGTCTAATTTCATTGCAATTTTACCTGAAGCATTAATAGATGAAAAATCTTCTAAACTATTCTTTCTCACCTTACCAAGAGCAGTGGCAAAAATTATTTGATAATTATTTAAGTCAGTTTCTTCATCAGGCATAGGCATGATTGAGCTTATTGCTTGATGACTCTTTAAAGGTAAAATATTGAATAAGGATTTTCCTTTTGAGGTAGATGATCCTTCAGGAATTTTCCAAGCTTTTATTTTATAAACCAAGCCCTCTGTAGAAAAGAAAAGGACTGAAGTATGAGTATTTACAGACAATGTTTGAACAACTGAATCCTGGTCTCTAGTAGTAATTCCTGATTTACCTTTGCCACCTCTTTTTTGTTTTTTTACACCATCTAGAGATCCTCTTTTTATATACCCTTGTAAAGTAACTGTAATTATTACTGATTGCTTTTGTATAGTTTCTTCAATGTCATAATTTAAAACAGCGTCTATAATTTTAGTTCTTCTAGGTACAGCAAATTTATCTTTTATATTTTTAAGTTCCTCACTGATAACTTTGAAAAGTTCTTTTTTTGATGAAATAATTTTTTTGTATTTACTAATTAATTCTGCTAATTTTTTAATTTCATATTCAATCTCACTAATTCCTAAAGCTGTTAATTTTTGAAGTCTTAATTCAAGAATAGCTAAAACTTGTGGCTCAGATAGAGAATAAAGATTTTTCCCTTTTTTTCCTTCAACTAAAGAAATTAATTTTTGAGATTTACTAATTTTCCATTTTGTTTTTAAAATTAACGATTTTGCTTCATCTGGTGTTTTAGAAGATCGAATTATTTTTATAATTTTATCCAAATTTTCAACTGATACGGATAATCCAATTAATATATGAGCACGTTCCTCTGCTTTTTGTAGATCAAACTTTGTTTTTTTAATTACTATATCTTCCCTAAATGTTAAAAAGTTTGATAAGAAATCTTTTAAAGTGCAAGTTTTAGGTTTACCTTCAACAATTGCTAAAGTATTAAAGCCAAAAGAACTCTCAATTTGAGTATTTTTATAAAGTTGTCTTTTAATTGTTTCAGGCTCTACTCCGTTTCTTAAATCAATAGCAACCCTAATCCCTTCTCTGTTTGACTCATCTCTTATATCTTTTATTCCCTCAATTTTTTTTTCTCTTACTAATTGTGCAATCCTTTCATTTAGAACTGATTTATTAACTTGATATGGTATTGAGGTTATAATTAATCTTTCACGACCATTTTTTTGTTGCTCAATTGAAATTTCACCTCTTATTTTAAAAGACCCTCTTCCGTTGTTGTAACCTTGTTTGATTATATCTTTGCCTATTATAACTCCTCCTGTTGGGAAATCAGGTCCTGGTATGAGTTTCATTAGTTCTCTAATTTTAATATCTTTATTATCAATAAGCGCCAAAGTTCCATCTATAATTTCACCTAAATTATGTGGTGGTATACTAGTTGCCATACCAACTGCGATTCCGCCAGCTCCATTCACTAATAAATTTGGAAATTGGGCAGGTAAAACAGTTGGCTCTTTTTCTGTTTCATCATAATTGCTTTTGAACGAAATTGTATTTTTTTCAATATCATCAATTAAATATTGAGAAACTTTTGACAAACGAGTCTCTGTGTACCTCATAGCTGCAGCGGGATCACCGTCTATTGAACCAAAATTTCCTTGTCCTTGCACTAACGGCAAACTCATTGAGAAATCTTGAACCATTCTAACTAAAGCATCATAAACAGATTGATCACCATGAGGATGATATTTACCAATTACATCCCCTACTATTCTTGCTGATTTTCTAAATTGTTTTGACCAGTCATATCCACCTTTGTACATAGCGTATAAGATTCTTCTATGAACAGGTTTTAATCCATCTCTTACATCAGGAAGAGCACGACTAACAATTACGCTCATCGCATAAGAAAGATATGACGAGCTCATCTCGTCATGCATTGAGATTAGTTTTATATTTTTATCTTTTAACTCTTCAGTACTTTTCATAGAAATTAAAATGGAATTTCGTCATCCATATCAGATGCTTGTGATGAATCTTCGATACTGCTTTGTTGATTTGTATCATTTTGAATACCACCTCCAGAGTTTCCGCCACCTAACATTGTTAGTGATGAATTATATCCCTGGATAACTATTTCAGTTGAATATTTATCCTGACCAGTTTGTTCATCTTTCCATTTTCTAGTTGTAAGTTGTCCTTCAACATAAACTTGAGCACCTTTTTTTAAATATTGTTGAACTACATTTACTAAACCTTCGTTGAATACAACTATACGGTGCCATTCTGTTTTTTCTTTTTTTTCACCAGTATTTTTATCTTTCCAAGATTGGCTTGTAGCAAGACTTAATCTTGCTACGCTCTTCCCATTTACCATTTGCTTGATTTCTGGGTCTGCGCCCAAACGACCAATTAATAGTACTTTATTTAAACTTCCAGCCATAATATTTAATATTTGTTAAATTAGTTAATTAGATTTATATCACAATTCTTCTGAATATTAATTTTATTAACTCAAAGCAACTAAAATTATGATGAAAAAGATAGTTATTAAGGGCGCTAAAGAACATAATTTGAAGAATGTTACTGTGGAGATTCCAAAAGACAAATTTGTGGTCATAACGGGTCTATCTGGGTCAGGAAAATCATCTTTAGCTTTTGATACTATCTACGCAGAAGGTCAGAGAAGGTATGTAGAAAGTTTATCTGCCTATGCGCGTCAATTTTTAGATAAAATGAAAAAACCAAATGTTGATTTAATAGAAGGATTAAGTCCAGCTATTGCAATCGAGCAAAAAAATACCTCAAAAAACCCAAGATCTACTGTTGCAACAGTAACAGAAATTTATGATTACATGAGGGTATTGTACGCTAGAGCAGGTGTTCCCTACTCACCATTTACAGGTAAACCCATAACATCACAAACAATCACACAAATAGTAGATTTAATTAAAAAATTACCAAAAAAATCAACAATATATATTTATGCTCCTGTAGTAAGAGGTCGTAAAGGTGAATATAAAAAAGATATTTTGAGCTACAAAAGAAGAGGATTTAGAAAAATTAAAATTGATAATGTTTTATATGATATAGAAAAGTCACCAAATCTAGATAAAAAACTTAAACATGATATTTCAGTATTAGTCGATAGAATAGTTTTAAATTCAAAACTTGGAAACAGGTTAGCCGAAAGTATTGAAACAGCTGTAAATTTAGCCAATGGATTAGTATTTGTCGAATATGAAGATGAAACACTTCCTCAAAAATTTAGAAAAATTGAAAAGTTAATTTACTCTACAAAGTTTGCTTGCCCTGAGAGTGGTTTTACAATTGAGGAAATTGAGCCAAGACTTTTTTCATTTAACAGTCCCTATGGAGCCTGTGAAGAATGTGAAGGAATTGGAATAAAATTAAATGTTGATCCAAATTTAGTAGTTCCTGATGAACGAAAAAGTTTAGCCGATGGAGCAATTGAACCGTGGTCAAAATCAACCACATTATATTATGCTCAAACTTTAGCATCTTTAGCAAAACATTATGGTTTTTCTTTAGATGAAAAATGGAAAAAATTACCTAAAAAAATTAAAGATATTATTTTATATGGTTCAGATGAGGATGAGATTAAATTTAATTATGATGATGGATACGAGAAATATTCTTACAAAAAAACTTTTGAGGGTGTTATTAATAATCTTGAAAGGAGATTTTTAGAGTCTGATAGCGAATGGAAAAGAGAGGCAATTGCAGAATATCAATCTGATACAGCTTGTGAAGCCTGTAGCGGAGATAGATTAAAAGAAGAAGCATTATGTGTTAAAATAAATGATTTAAATATTAGTGAAGTAACTAAAAAATCTATTTTGGATGCTGCAGAATGGTTCAAAAATTTAGAAAATAATCTTGATAAAAGACAATTTAAAATTGCAGAGCATGTTTTAAAAGAAATAAATGAAAGATTAAATTTTCTTTTAAATGTTGGTTTAGATTATTTAACATTATCTAGAGAGTCTGGAACTTTATCAGGAGGTGAAGCTCAAAGAATAAGATTGGCTTCACAAATTGGATCTGGACTAACTGGCGTTTTATATGTATTAGACGAACCCTCAATTGGTTTACACCAAAAAGATAATGTTAAACTTATAAATGCATTAAAAAGATTACGAGATCTTGGTAATACTGTTATTGTTGTTGAGCATGACACAGAGACTATGGAAAATGCAGATCATATTATTGATTTAGGTCCTGAAGCTGGTAGTAATGGTGGTGAGATAACGGCTCAAGGATCATATGAAGAAATTAAAAAAGATAGAAATAGTATTACAGGCCAATATCTTGCTAATAAAAAAAAAATTGAAATTCCAAAAAATAGACGATTAGCTAAAAACGGAAGATTTGTTGAAATTAATGGTGCCAGTGGAAATAATTTAAATAATGTTAATCTAAAAATTCCAACTGGCACATTTACTTGCGTTACAGGCGTATCTGGAAGTGGAAAATCTACTCTAATATTACAAACTTTATTTCATGCTTTAAATTTAACATTAAATAACAAAGCAAGAAAAGCGCCTAAATCATTTAAAGGTTATAAAGGTGTGGAATTGATTGATAAAATAATTGATATCGATCAATCGCCTATTGGTAGAACTCCTAGATCAAATCCAGCGACATATACGGGTGCTTTTGGGCCTATTAGAGATTGGTTTACAAGTTTACCTGAATCCAAAACTAGAGGATATAAACCAGGAAGATTTTCTTTTAACGTTAAAGGAGGTAGATGTGAAGCATGTGAAGGTGATGGTGTAATTACATATGAAATGCATTTTTTACCTGATGTTTATATTCAGTGTGATGAGTGTAAAGGAACTAGATATAACAGAGAAACTTTAGAAATTAAATTTAAAGGTAAAAGTATAGCAGACGTTTTGGATATGTCAGTAGATGAAGGATGTGAGTATTTTGAGAATATATCAAACATAAAAACAAAATTATTGACTCTTAAAAAAGTTGGATTGGGTTATATAAAAATTGGTCAACAAGCTACTACACTATCTGGAGGGGAAGCTCAAAGAATTAAACTTGCAAAAGAACTTTCAAAAAGATCAACTGGGAGAACAATGTATATATTGGACGAACCTACAACAGGTTTACATCAACATGATATTAAAAAATTGTTAGAAATACTTCACACATTCGTAAAACTGGGTAACACAGTGGTTGTGATAGAGCATAATTTAGATGTAATTAAAACAGCAGACTATATTGTCGATATGGGACCCGAAGGTGGTATAAAAGGTGGAAATATTGTCGCCGAAGGTAAACCAGAGGAAATATGCAGGGTAAAAGATAGTTATACAGGCCAGTTTTTGAAGCCCTTACTCTCTTAAATTATTTTAGAATTTTTTTTGTTGATAAATTTTATCATTTATCTAAGTAGTTTTTAGTTGTTGTTGAAATGTTTAATAAAATTAACAAATATATTTTAAAAAACAAAACCAATAAATATATTTT
>CACOMK010000024.1 GCA_902628305.1 uncultured Pelagibacteraceae bacterium
GGAGCTGCTGAAAGAGGGATGATTTATAAACAAAAATTTTCTGAAAGTAATTTATCTTGTTGTGTGGCAATGAGAGAGTTTTTAAAAAACCATCTTGTGAAAGAGAAGATTTTAGCTTCAAAACCAAATAGAGTTATTTTTAGAACATTTGAACGAGATATAAGTAATTTGTTTGATAATTCTTGTAAAATTGAAAATTTATCATGGAAACAGCAATTCGATCTTCAGAGCAAATATGTAAAATTCGGTAAGTTGTCATTAATAGTTGGTGAAACAAAAAGAGATAAAGATATTATAATAAAAACTAAATATTTATTTAACTGTTTTAGAAAGATGCAATTTTGGGGAATATCCACTGGTTTTTTTGCTATAATTTTAGCTCATAGTGAAAATCCTCAATCAGATATTGTTGTTTCAGGTATTGGTATGTCTGGAGGTGTTCAATTTTATGAAAGTGAGAGAAGTAAAAAATATGATTATTTTCCAAGATCTAGAGTGGACAGATTTGTTGCAAAATTTATTAAAGATGAAATAAAAAATAAAATTTTTTCTGTTGACGATGATTTTGTAGATATTACCAAAACAAAGAAATTAATTTTCTAATTATATTGACAATATAAACCAAACTATTAAAAGTTAAAAAACTGAATCTTGGTGGGAAATCTGTGTGCAATTCACTCGCTCTTCCTGGAACCGTAAAGTCGGAGTGCCACCCAGTAAAGTCCGCTGTTGAACGATGGTCAGGAAAAATCTAGTTCTACAATTTTAAATTAACATCGGCAAAAATTAATTTTGCTCTATTACTGGAGTAAAAAAAATTGGATGTATTAAGATGTTAAGAATATTTATTATTATTAATTATTTATTATTTTCAACTTCCTTGTTTTCAAAAGAAGTACCAGTAATAGTAATTACGCCAAGTAAAAAACCTCAGTCAATTTCTACAGTGGGAACAACAATAACAATACTTGATCAAAATTTTTTTAAAAATTCTAAAGAAATATTTTTAGGAGATGTATTGTCAAGTAATAGTAATAGTACTAATTTTTTTCAAAATGGTGGTTACGGGACATCATCTGCAATTCAATTAAGGGGTTTACCTAAAAGATATTCTACTGTTTATATTGATGGTGTAAAAATGTCAGATCCATCGAGTGTTTCTAATGATTTTGATTTTAATCATATTCTTACTAGTCAAATTTCAAGAGTAGAAATATTAAAAGGTAATCAAAGTTCTGTTTATGGTAGTGGGGCAATTGGAGGAACTATAAATATTTACACAAAGGAACCTGAAGAAGGTTTTCATAAAGATTTTCAATATAAAACTGGATCTAATGGATTACAAAATATTTCTGGATCAATTTCAGGTGCAGATAAAAAAAAAAGTTTCTATTTAGGTTTGGAGAGATTTCATACAGATGGAATTTCAGCAATGACGCATAATGAAGAAAAAGACAGATATAGAAACAATTCAGTAATAGCCAAATATGATTACAAATTTTCAAACAAATTAAAATTTGAAAGTAATCTTAGGTATGCTGATACTTATCTTCAATATGACAAAGTCATTGATACAGCAACTGCAACTCACGATGAGGAGGCAGATGGAACAGAAGCTTCATACAATATGAGTTTTGTTTACGATTATAATAAAAAATTTACTAATAAACTTTCATTTGCCAATACTTATATAAAGAGGATATATGGTGCTACAGAGAATAGTGGTAATGCACTTCAAGATAATTACTATGGTGATAGATATGCGATGTCATACTCAGGAAATTATAACTTCAATTTAGATAATAGTATTGTTTTTGGTTTTGAGAGAGAAGATGACAGAATTGGATACAATAAGGATTTATCTGGTAGAAAGAATAAACATAATTATGTAACATCAAATTTTTTTGATTTTCAAAGTAGATTTACAAATAATATTTATTTTACTTTTGGATCGAGATTTGACAAACATTCTATAGCTGGTAATGAAGATTCACATCGGGCAACTATTGCCTATTTGTTTGATGACAAAAGTTTAAAAATTAAAAGTTCATATGGAACTGGATTTAGGTATCCATCTTTATATGAAATGTTTTTTGTTTATGCTTCAAATTCTCAATCTCTTGATAATGTTAAAGCTGAAAATAGTCAAAGTTTTGATTTTGGTTTTGAAAAATTAGTAAATGAGCTAAATTTAAATATTGAGGCTATATACTTTAATTTAAAATATGATGATGTTTTGGAAGGCTGGAAAACTGGAAATAGCTCAGGGTCAGCGTACACGACTCAAAATATGCCTGGAACAGTTAAATCTCAAGGTTTAGAAATTATTTCTAAATGGATGCCGAGTGATTTAATTAACTTTGCACTAAACTATACTTATACTTCAACATATGATGGAGCAGAACAAGATGATCCTGATAAAAGTTCAAGTTATACAAATTCACAAATGGTAAGAGTGCCAAGACATTTTATAAATATTAAAACTAATTTTTCATTACCAAGTATTAATAAACTTGACTTTTCTCTCAATACTAAATGGTCTGATATGGCGAGAGATTATGGAAATGGGAATAGAACATATAATGATGAAAAAATTGACGATTACCTTGTAAATGATTTAACAGCAATCTATGAGCTATGGAATACTTATAACTTATATTTTAAAATTAATAACTTATTTGATGAGAAATATGAAACCGCTAGAGATTATTCGCAACTAGGTAGATCGTTCAATTTTGGCTTAAATAGATCTTTCTAGAGTGATAAATTAGTTTTTATTACTTAAAATATTATTATATTAGTTTCTATGAGCTATATTAAAATTTCTTTTGGTATATTTATTGCATTAGCAGCAAGTAGATTTGTTCCACATCCGCCAAATTTTACAAGCTTATTAGCATTAAGTTTTTATGTTCCTGCAATGCTTGGTTTAAAATTTTTACCTGCTTTAATTATTAGTTTTGTAATAACTGATATTTTTATAGGTTTTCATGAGTTAGCTTTGTTCACTTGGGGAAGCATAATTTTTATTGGTTTAATTTCTAAATTTTTTATACAAAATTTAAAGAACAGGATTTTTGGCTGTTTAATTGGAGTATTAATATTTTTTATTTTAACAAATTTTGGAGTTTGGTCTATGGGATCTTATGGTTATTCTCTAACAGGTTTAATAACTTGTTATACACTAGCTTTACCATTTCTTGGAAATACTTTTGTTTCTACAGTAGTATTTGCTTCTATAATAGAAATTTTGTTAGGTAGTAAAAAATACTTAGAAAAGAAAATTTTTAATTAAATTAATCGAGAGGAGCTAAAGTTGATAGATACATGATGATATGTATTCTTAATTTATAATCAGAAAGGCTGTTTACAACAGATCTAGACTTATTTCAGAAGACAGTAACTAAAATGTGGCATGGTAAATTATTAGAATTGTAATTTACAATTTTTGTTGTATTTATAAGAAATGCTTAAATCACCTTTTGCAAAAAGAGATCCAAAAGATTTTAAAATCTTAATATTTTATCCAAATCTACATATGAGTGCACTTATGCCTCAATCAGTTGGAATTTTTACAGCTTTACTAAAAAGAGAGGGGTATCAGCTAGATCTTTTTGATTGCACATATTATGAAGACATTGATTCTTTAACTTTAGGTAAAAATACGAATGAGGAAAAAGTTGAAAATAGAAATGTACATAAATACGACAATAAAGAATGGCATGAAAAAGGAGTAAAACCTAAATCAGGAATCATTGAAGATTTTAAAAAAAAAATTGCCACATTTCAGCCAGACCTAATTTTGGTTTCGGTTTTGGAAAGCACCTATTATCTAGCACTAGATTTACTAAAATCTGTGCCTGAAAATCAAAGAAATTATAAAACCTTGTTTGGAGGCGTATTCGCAACTTATGCTGCCGACAAAGTTATTAAAGATAAAATTGTTGATTATGTTTGTAGAGGAGAAGGTGAAGGCGCGGTAGTAGAAATGGCAAATGCTTTATGTTCTGGGGGAAGAATTGATCAAATAAAAAATTTTACAATTAAAGGAAATGGTAACATATACAAAAATGGAATGCGTCCACCAATCGATATAGACACAGTGCCAATTCCAGATTGGGATCTATTTGAGGAAGGTAGCCTCTATAGACCAATGCAAGGAAAAATTTGGCGAGCCGTTGGTTTTGAAACCCAAAGAGGCTGCCCTTACACATGCACATTTTGCAATTCACCCTCAAATAATGTTGAGTATAAATCTGAGACAGGTGGAAAATTTCATAGAAAAAAAAGTATTAAGAGAATGAAAAAAGAATTAGATTTTTTAGTAAAAAAGTACGATCCAAACTTGATATATTTTGTTGTTGATACTTTTTTAGCAATGTCAAATAGAGAGTTTGATGAAATGAAAGAATTATATTCAGATTATAAAATCCCGTTTTGGATGAACACTAGGGCAGAAACTATTAATGAATATAGGGCAGCAGGTCTTGAAGAGATGAACATGTTAAGGATGAATATTGGTATAGAGCACGGAAATTATGATTACAGAAGAAAATATTTAAAAAGAAATGTAAAAGACGAAGTTCAGATTAGAGCATTTGAGATAGCCGCAGAGCACAAATATGCATCGTGTGCTAATAGTATCATTGGGATGCCAGATGAAACTAGAGAATTAATATTTGATACAATAAATTTTGTAAGAAAACTTCCTGATAGTATTGATGCAACTGGTGCATTTATTTTTGCTCCATACCATGGCACACCTTTAAGAACACTTGCTATTGAGAAAGGATACATAGAAGAAGATGAAATTTGTTCTTTATCTAATACAAGTGCAAGTATGTTAAATATGCCTACAATATCAAAAGAAGAGATTTCTGGATTAGCTAGAGTTTTTAGCTTGTACATTAAGTTTCCAAAAGAAAGATGGCCAGAAATTAAAATAGCAGAAAAGGATAATGAAGAAGGAAATAAAATGATGACTAAACTTGGAAAAGAGTTTGATAAAACTTACAGACAATTTTCAGCAACAGCTTTAGATCTTCATGATTAAATAATTTATGAATTATGAAATTGCTACAGTTGTGAATTCTTTAAAAAAAAATGGTTTTTTTTTACTAAAAAACTTTCTTTTAAATGAAGATTTAAATAAGCTTACAAAATTTTTAGATAAGGATTCAAAAAAAAATACTAATGAGTCTTTTATACCAATAAAAAAAATTGACATTTTAAAATCTTTTTTTAATTCAGATAAAGCTGTATTTAAGCGAAATTTATTAATACATAAAATAAAAAACAGATATAACCTAGAGAAAATAGCTTCTCAACTAATTGGAAATAATAATGAACTTTATGCAATTGACAGCTACAAATCTAAAATTAATACAGGGATGGTGATACCCTGGCATACAGACCAAGCTTATAGTGGAAGAAAAGATGTAAATGAAAATGAATTTGTAAATCCAGAAAAAGCTGCAATTAAATTTTTCTTTTATTTAACAGACGTTGATAGTAAAAATGGTTGCTTAGGTTATATTCCTGGTAGTCACAAAATTTCATTCTTTTTAAAAAAAATGATATTGAATAAAGAAATAAGATACTCACCATATTGGAGACTTGAGGATTATAGAAATCTTTTAAAAAATAGTGAAATACAATCTAATATTTCAAAATATATACCAGAGGAAGAAATAAATAAATTTTTAGAAGATTCAGCATTTGTTATTAAAGATAAAAAAGATACAAATTTATTTGATATAGAAGCTCCAAGAGGAAGCTTGTTAATTTTTGATGAGTCTGGTGTACATAGAGGAGCTTCGCTCACAAAATCTGACAGATTGTGCTTAAGATATTTTTTTAGAAAAAAAGTTAATTAGAAAAGCATTTTTTTATTATCAATAAATAATCATTAAATATATTTTCTATCCTATTTAGATTTTTTACAAACCTGAAGGTTGATATAACGAAAATTAAAAAAATATTTTGACCATTTTTTTTTCTAATGTCAATTGACTCTAAAATACTCTCAATAAATTTAATTTTACTTGAAAAACCTCCTCTTCTAAATTTTCCAAATATCTCATTTTTTTTTGTGCCTATACCTTGCAATTTATGAATTTTAATCATTCTATAGAAATAATCCCAATCAGCGTGGTGTCTAAATTTTGTATCATAATTTCCAATTTTCTTAGCTGACTTTTTTTTTATAAAAAATCCACAAGAATGTGATGAATAAAAACCCCAAGAAAAATTAATTTTCCATGGTTTATATCCATACAAAATACCCCAATGTTTCTCAACACTTCCAAAAATAAAATCAATTTTTGGATATTTTCTGTGATACTCCAATAAAATACTTAGTGCATTTTTTCTTAACAAGTCGTCTGAGTTTACAAAACCAATGTAATCACCTTTGGCTAGATCAAGGCCTTTATTAAAACCATCATAAATTCCATTATCTTTCTCGCTTAACCAATAATCAATTTTATCCTCATTATTTTTAATTATTTTAATCGTATCATCACTTGATCCACCATCAATTACGATTAACTCTAAATTATTATATTCTTGAGAAAAAATACTTTCCAATGTTTCGCTTAGAGTCCTAGAGCTATTTAAGGTTGTTGTAATAATTGTTATTAATGGTTTTTCCAAATTTCCAGATTTATATTTTCCTTCTAACCATTGACCTCCAGACAATTTCTTAGCTAAATCTGTTTTTTCTTTAATCATATTGATTTGAAATATTAATTTTCAAAATTATTATTTTAAGAAACAATTTTTTTTATAAAATTTTTTAAATGAATATTTTCTAGAATTTAATTTCTTTTTTAAATTGAGTTTACTTTCATTTA
>CACOMK010000025.1 GCA_902628305.1 uncultured Pelagibacteraceae bacterium
CTTTAACTATTCCAAAGCCATTAGATGCTTCTAACTTATCTTTTTTTTTGTTATATATAAATACTTCTGCAGTTATCTCCAACCCCTTTTTTTTTGAATTTATAGTTCCATCTTTTGCTTTTACTAGATTACCACTTCCTTCAATTTTTATATTTGAAACATTAAATTCATAAATTTCAGCATTAGAAATTGAGGATATAAAAAAAAGAGTTATAAAAATTTTGATGAGTTTATTTTTCATTTATTCTCACTAAACCAATTAAACTTAATATAGTTATAAATATCATAGGCAAAATAACTGATACTATAGGAGGAATTTTTCCAGTATTACCAAGTGAAATAAACATAAAATTTAGATAATATATCATAACTGAAACAAATATTCCCAATATAGCATTAAAAAAAATTGAGTGATCTTTTCTAATATTGATCATAATGATAGATGATAAAATTGTCATTAAAGCATATAAGTATGGAGATGAAAAAAGTTTTAATAGATGTATTTCAATTTCATCTGATGAATAACCTAATTTCTCATAATCATTTTTTAAATTAAATAACTCGAATAGATCAAGTGTAGAAAAGTTTGAAAATAAACTTTTAATTTTATTAGAGTCAAAATTTGTTTCTAATTTTATTTTGTCAAAATTATTTTCTGAAACATTTTGTTTTGTAATTATAGGATTATAAATAATCCAATTTTTTGTACTAATATCAATTTTTTCTGCCTGTATAGTTTTCTCTAATTGAAAATTAGAATCAAACTTATTTATAATAACATTTAGTAATGAGTTACCGTCTATACTTCTTGATTTGACAATTAAAACACCATTTTTAACCTCATCTTTTAACCAAAGCCCAGTATCATTTACCATTGCTAGATATTTATTATCATTACTGTAATTATTTTTAATATCAGTATAAAAAAATTTAAGTTTAGAAGCAAAATTGTAATAAATTATAATTAAGATAAATCCTGTTAAAAAAGAGGATATAAATAAAGTCTTAATTATTTTAAAATTGCTAAGTCCGTTATTTTTCATAAGAGCAATCTCTTCATTTTTATATAAATCAAAAAAGAAAAATTGAGCCGCAATTAAAAAAATAAATGGGAAAATTTCAAATAATATAATTGGTGCATTTAGTAATGTTAGAAAATAAGGAAGCATTATTTGAGTATTTGAGTTTTTAAAAAATGATATTTCCTCAAAAATATTTAATACAATTGCTAAACATAAAAAAACTAAACTAATTAAAAAAAACTTTCTGAAAAATTTCTTCAAAATATATTTTTGATAAATTTTAAACATTTTTAGCTCTCCTTATGAATAATGAATAGGCTATCAAAAACATAATCCAAGGTGTTAACAAATATATAATTGATGTTGTTATTGAGGAAGTTGAATATCTCAAACTTGTTTCTGAGAAAATTAGTAAAATGAAACCAAATATAAAAGTTAATCTCATTTGTGATTTATATGAAGAGCTATTTTTTGGTAAAATAATTAAAAAACTACAAATTATTCCAATCAAAGGTATATAGATTGGTTTATAAAATCGTTTTAGCAATTCTTGATTTATTTCATCAATTAATAGAACATTACAATTTCTTGAATCAATTTTAGTATTTTTTATAAAATTGCTAAAAAAGCAATTAAATAAGTTTCTAGAAGATGTCTCTTGTAATTTTGGAGTTAATATGGTGTTTGTTGAATATACAGATAAATTGAAATCAATTTGATCAAATTCAAAAACATTAATTTTATTTTTTTTTTTATCGATGACTTTACCATTAAACAATTTAAAGATCTTAGTTTCTTTTAGTTCTAAAATTTCTCCTCTTTTTGCATAAGTCATTTTTGTGTTTGTTTTTGAGGAATCGTCGATGAATATATTTTCAAAAGTACCATCATTATTTTTTTTATCAATAAAGATGGTTAATCCACTAACAGCATTAATAAATTTTCCCTCTTTAACTAAAGATGAAAATAGATTTATATCAGACTCTTTTAATAGCATTCTTGATTTTAATTGAGATAAAGGAGATACAAAACCTCCAAGAAATATTTGAATTAAAAATAATACCAAAGATAAATATAATACTTTATTTGCAAATCTAATTTTAGTAATTCCGTGAGTCCAAAAAATTAGCAACTCATTTTTTGACTCATAATTTGTTAAGATTAAAAATAGGGAAATAAAGAAAACAAAAGGTACAAGCCTATGTATAATTTTTGGAAAATTGAATAAACTGTAAAGAAAATATGTCTTTAATCCATGCCCATCTTGAGTCACAAAATCTAGATAATTTACTGCTTGTAATGTCCATACAATCAAACCTAATGACAAACATAGAATTATAAATAAGTATGATGTATCTTTATTTATTTTTTTAAAAATTAATTTTTTCATTGAAATACAATAATTTTAATTTTATATACCATTCTACACTCTTAGAGTGTATTAAAAATTATGCCAATTCAAATTTATTATAAAAATAAAATCTCAATCAAAAACCCGTCTAATCTGGTTTTATTTGTTGACGAAAAATTCAGCTCCTCACCACTAAAAAAATATGTTTCAAACACTGAGTATTCTTTTGTTTCTGATTTAATAAAAACTAAAGATCTAAAGAAAAATATAGCAAGCTTTGATCTTAGTTCAAAAAAAAAAATAATTTTAGTATCTATCAAGAAAAATTATACCAACTCTGAAATTGAAAATTTAGGTGCAAAGTTTTATGATCAATTCAAAAATTCTAAAATAAGTAATTTTTATATAAACTCAAATTCGTTACCGGGCGGTCATGATAATATAGTTGGACATTTCCTGCATGGGTTAAATTTAAAATCATATAGTTTCGACAAATATAAAAGTAAAAAAAATAAAAATAATATTATAATTAATGTTTTTGGAAAAAATTCGCCTTCCCTTAAAGATCAATTAAAATTCAAAGCAATAGAAGAAGGAACTTTTTATACAAGAGACTTAGTTTCTGAACCAGGTAATATTCTACATCCTGATGAATACGCTAAAAGATTAAACTCATTAAAAAAAGTTGGATTGAAAGTTAATATTTATGATGAGAGGAAATTAAGAAAACTAGGAATGAATACTCTTCTCGGAGTCGGTCAAGGCAGTATAAGAGGTTCTTATTTAGTTACAATGGAGTGGAACGGATTAAAGGATAAATCTAAACCTCTAGCATTTGTAGGTAAAGGAGTTTGTTTCGACACTGGGGGTATTTCTCTTAAACCAGCTAAATTCATGGAAGATATGACATATGATATGGCAGGTTCCGCTGTAGTTGTTGGATTAATGAAAAGTTTGGCTCAAAGAAAAGCAAAAGTAAATGCAGTGGGTGTAGTTGGGCTTGTTGAAAATATGCCTGGAGGCAATGCACAAAGACCAGGAGACATTGTAAAGTCATACAGTGGAAAGACAGTTGAAATTTTAAATACTGATGCTGAAGGAAGACTGGTATTAGCTGATGCTTTAACTTACACAGAGGAGAAATTTAAACCAAAATTTATAGTTGATTTGGCAACTCTAACAGGTGCAATTATCGTTTCTCTTGGATCAGAATATGCGGGATTGTTTTCAAACGATGATAAATTATCAAATCAATTAATTAACGCAGGAGAATATGTTGAAGAGAAAGTTTGGAGGATGCCATTAAATAAAAATTTCGACAAACTAATAGATTCAAAAAATGCTGATATGCAAAATATCAATTATGTTGGAGGTGCAGGATCCACAACAGCTGCCCAGTTTTTACAAAGATTTATTTTAAATAAAACGCCTTGGGCACATTTAGATATAGCTGGAATGGCTTTTTCAAAATATGGTGGAGCGTTAAATTCAGGAGGTGCTACAGGTTATGGCGTAAGATTATTAAACAAACTTATAGAGGATAATTATGAGTAATATTGAGCAAACTTTATCAATCATTAAACCAGATGCAGTTGAAAGAAATCTCGACAATGAAATTAAAGAAATGTTTAAAACTAAGGGATTTACAATTTTAAAAGAAAAAAAAATCCAAATTGAAAAATCAGAAGCTGAAAAGTTTTATAAAGTTCATGAAACCAAACCATTTTATAATGATTTATGCGCCTATTTATCATCAGGCCCGATTGTTGTAATGGTTCTTGAAAAAGACAATGCAGTTTTAGGAAATAGAGAATTAATGGGTGCTACAAATCCAGAAGATGCAGAAGAAGGTACTATTAGAAAAAAATACGGGATTTCAATAGACAAAAACTCTGTACATGGATCAGATAGTGCTGAAAATGCTAAAATTGAAATAGATTTTTTCTTTAAAGATTAAAAACCTTTAATATAGCTTTTGGGTACAACTTATGTTCTTGAGCTAAAATTTTTTTAGCAAGAGAAGTCTTTGTATCTTTTTTTGAAATTTTTACTTTTTTTTGTAGAATAATCTTCCCAGAGTCCAATCTAGCATTTACAAAATGAACGGTACATCCTGAGTACTTTTCCTTATTATTTAATACTCTTTGGTGAGTATTTAATCCTTTATATCTAGGCAGTAAAGAGGGGTGTATATTTAATATTTTTCCTTTAAATTTTTTTATAAAATTTTTTGACAAAATTTTCATAAATCCAGCTAGACAAATCATTTCAATATTATTTTTTTTTAAGATAGAAAGTAGATTATTTTCACTTAATTTTTTATTTTTAAAATTTAAAACTTTTTTTTTAATTTTAAATTTTTTGGCATAATTTAAACCTTTTGCCCTAGAGTTATTTGAAACAATAAAATTAATTGATATAGGAGATATTTTAGTTTTAGAAAATTTAGCTAAAGATTTTAAATTACTGCCTGTCCCTGAAATAAATACAGCTGTTCTTATTCTATTTTGACCAGTTGATAGAACCATTTAACTTAACTTTATTTTTTCCATTAAAAATTTTTCCAATAACATATGGTTTGTATTCTTTTGAAAAAAATTTACTTATTTTTTTTAAATTTTTACTTTTAACAATAAGACAAAAACCAACTCCACAGTTAAATGTTTTAAGCATTTCTTTATCAGAAATTCCATTATTTTTAAGCCAATTAAATATTTTAGAAGTTTCAATTTTATCTAAATTTATATGTGCTGAGAGTTTATCTGGTATAATTCTTTTAATATTATCAGACAAACCTCCTCCAGTTATATTTGCACAGCCATTGATTAAGTTGTTATTTATTAAATTCATTATTTCTTTAACATATATTTTAGTTGGTTTTAGAAGCTCAGATTTTAAAAATTTATTTTTTTTAATATTTATTTTTTTTAGTTTTAATAAATATCTTACAAGGGAATACCCATTAGAATGTAAACCACTGGAAGGAATTGCAACTATAAGATTATTTTTTTTTATTTTATTTTTATTTAAAATTCTATTCTTTCCTACAACTCCTACAGCAAAACCTGCGATGTCAAATTTACCTTTTTCATACGTACCTGGCATTTCAGCAGTTTCTCCTCCGACGAGCTCACATTCTGATTGATTACAACCTTTGTTAATCCCTTTTATTATTGCTTTAAGTTTTTTAAGATCAATTTTATTTATTGATATATAATCTAAAAAAAGCAAAGGTTTAGCTCCTTGTACGATTAAATCATTTACACTCATAGCAACCAAGTCAATTCCAATGGTATCAAATTTATTTAACGTATTAGCAATTTCAATTTTGGTTCCTACACCATCTGTACAAGCTACGATTTTAGGTTGTTTAATATTATTTGGTATATTTGTTATTGAGCCAAACCCACCTATATTCGAAAACTTTTTTTTGCCTCTTTTTTTTGCTGAAACTGTAGAAATGAAATCAACAAACTTGTCTGCAGCTTTGATATTAACTCCACTTTTTTTATAGGTAAATTTTTTTTTATTCATTAATATGTTTTATGAAATTTATTTCTCAACTTTATAAATTAAGGCTTTTATATAATTTTTTTTTATTTCTTGCTTTAATAAATATTTTCTTTTCCACAGAAAATAGTCATGCAAAGACATTTTCTATAAATGATATTGAAATATCAACACCTTTTGAAATAAATTTTAATAAAAATGAAATTATTGATAAAGGATTTTTAAAGGCATTTAATGAACTAACTTTTTCAATTGTCCAAAGTAAAGATCAAATAAAATTAAAAAAAACGCCAATAAATCAAATAAAAGGAATGATAGAAACTTTCTCTATTAAGGAAGAAAAGTTTATAGATGAAATTTATTATCTTGTCCTAAATGTTTCATTTAATAAAAAAAGTATATTTGATTTACTAGAGTCAAAAAATGTATTTCCGTCTTTACCTGTAAAAAAAGATTTCTTATTCATTCCAGTTTTTGTTGATCAGAATAAAAATCAAGTTTCAATGTTCTCTGAGGATAAATTATTTTCCAGCTGGAATGTAAATAACAAAAAATATAGTCTTTTAAATTATATCTTACCCACTCAAGATCTCGATGATTTTAGTT
>CACOMK010000026.1 GCA_902628305.1 uncultured Pelagibacteraceae bacterium
CGTTTTTAAACTTGAGAGTTTGATCATGGCTCAGAACGTACGCTGGCGGCACGCCTAACACATGCAAGTCGAACGAAGTAGCAATACTTAGTGGCAGACGGGTGAGTAACATGTAGGTATCTGCCCTTTGGCCTGGAATAACACGAGGAAACTTGTGCTAATACTGGATAAGTCTTTACGGAGAAAGCTTTATGCACCATTGGATGAGCCTGCACTTGATTAGTTTGTTGGTAGGGTAATGGCCTACCAAGACTGTGATCAATAGCTGATTTGAGAGGATGATCAGCCACATTGGGACTGAGACACGGCCCAAACTCCTACGGGAGGCAGCAGTGGGGAATCTTGCACAATGGAGGAAACTCTGATGCAGCGATGCCGCGTGAGTGAAGAAGGCCCTTGGGTTGTAAAGCTCTTTCGTCGGGGAAGAAAATGACTGTACCCGAATAAGAAGGTCCGGCTAACTTCGTGCCAGCAGCCGCGGTAATACGAAGGGACCTAGCGTAGTTCGGAATTACTGGGCTTAAAGAGTTCGTAGGTGGTTGAAAAAGTTGGTGGTGAAATCCCAGAGCTTAACTCTGGAACTGCCATCAAAACTTTTCAGCTAGAGTATGATAGAGGAAAGCAGAATTTCTAGTGTAGAGGTGAAATTCGTAGATATTAGAAAGAATACCAATTGCGAAGGCAGCTTTCTGGATCATTACTGACACTGAGGAACGAAAGCATGGGTAGCGAAGAGGATTAGATACCCTCGTAGTCCATGCCGTAAACGATGTGTGTTAGACGTTGGAAATTTATTTTCAGTGTCGCAGCGAAAGCGATAAACACACCGCCTGGGGAGTACGACCGCAAGGTTAAAACTCAAATGAATTGACGGGGACCCGCACAAGTAGTGGAGCATGTGGTTTAATTCGAAGATACGCGCAGAACCTTACCAACACTTGACATGTTCGTCGCGACTTTAAGAGATTAAAGTTTTCGGTTCGGCCGGACGAAACACAGGTGCTGCATGGCTGTCGTCAGCTCGTGTCGTGAGATGTTGGGTTAAGTCCCGCAACGAGCGCAACCCTCACTTTTAGTTGCCATCATTTAGTTGGGCACTCTGAAAGAACTGCCAGTGATAAGCTGGAGGAAGGTGGGGATGACGTCAAGTCCTCATGGCCCTTACGTGTTGGGCTACACACGTGCTACAATGGTATCTACAACAGGAAGCAAAATCGCGAGGTTAAGCAAATCCTTAAAAGATACCTCAGTTCGGATTGCACTCTGCAACTCGAGTGCATGAAGCTGGAATTACTAGTAATCGTGGATCAGCGTGCCACGGTGAATGCGTTCCCGGGTCTTGTACACACCGCCCGTCACACCATGGGAGTTGGTTCTACCTTAAGGCAAGGTTTAAAACCCTTGACCACGGTATAGTCAGCGACTGGGGTGAAGTCGTAACAAGGTAGCCGTAGGGGAACCTGCGGCTGGATTACCTCCTTTCTAAGGATGAATGAAATTAAAATTTCATTCTAAATAATATACAGGATAATGTTGACCGTCCTCATTTCTCTTCTTAATTAGTGTTTCTCTTGCATGGGGGCCGGTAGCTCAGTTGGTTAGAGCACACCCTTGATAAGGGTGGGGTCGAAAGTTCGAGTCTTTCTCGGCCCACCAAATTTAAGATCAATGGGGGATTAGCTCAGCTGGGAGAGCGCCTGATTTGCATTCAGGAGGTCAGCGGTTCGATCCCGCTATCCTCCACCAAAACACTTAGTTATAAAAATTGTGAATATAAATAATAATTAATATCAATATCTATATCCGAACATTAGTAATGTTATTAGCTAATGTTCAAAATAAAAATTTGATTCAACACAGAATTTTTTTCTGTGCATAAATCAAGCGTTTAAGGGCGTGTAGTGGATGCCTTGGCACTGAAAGCCGATGAAGGACGTGATATACTGCGATAAGTTTCGGGGAGCTGTATGTAAGTTTTGATCCGAAAATTTCCGAATGGGGAAACCCACCACTTTATGTGGTACTTTAAACTGAATACATAGGTTTAAAGAGACAACCTGGAGAACTGAAACATCTAAGTAACCAGAGGAAAAGAAATCAATTGAGATTCCGTTAGTAGTGGCGAGCGAACGCGGACTAGGCCAGCAGTTTTGTTAAAAAAATTTGAATAGTTTGGAAATGCTAACCATAGAGGGTGATAGTCCCGTATGAGTAACGTTTAACAAAATTCTTGAGTAAAGCGGGACACGTGAAATCCTGCTCGAATATAGGGGGACCACCCTCTAAGCCTAAATACTCTTCAGTGACCGATAGTGAACTAGTACCGTGAGGGAAAGGTGAAAAGAACCCCTATTAGGGGAGTGAAATAGAACCTGAAACCGCATGCCTACAATCAGTCGAAGCTCTTTTTAGAGTGACGGCGTACCTTTTGTATAATGGGTCAGTGACTTAATTTATTAAGCAAGCTTAAGCCATCTAGGTGTAGGCGCAGCGAAAGCAAGTCTTAATAGGGCGATTAGTTTAATGAATTAGACCCGAAAACGAATGAGCTTACCATGAGCAGGTTGAAAGTAAGGTAACACTTACCGGAGGACCGAACCAGTTGACGTTGAAAAGTCTTTGGATGACTTGTGGTAAGGGGTGAAAGGCCAACCAAATTCGTAGATAGCTGGTTTTCCGCGAAAACTATTTAGGTAGTGCGTTGAATAAATAGACATTTAGAGGTAGAGCACTAAATGGGCTAGGGGGAAGAGATTCTTACCAAACCTAATAAAACTCCGAATGCTAAATGTTGTTCTTCAGCAGACAGACTGTGGGTGCTAAGGTCCATGGTCGAGAGGGAAAGAGCCCAGACCACCAGATAAGGTCCCCAAATTATGATTAAGTGTGAAAGGATGTGGAAATTCCTTAACAGCCGGGAGGTTGGCTTAGAAGCAGCCATCCTTTAAAGATAGCGTAACAGCTCACCGGTCTAATAGAGTTTCTGCGCCGAAGATGTAACGGGGCTAAAATCATATACCGAATCTGTGGATTTATAATTTTTTTAAAATTATAACTGGTAGCGGAACGTTCTGTAAGCCTGCGAAGGGATACCCGTGAGGGATCCTGGAGGTATCAGAAGTGCGAATGCTGACATAAGTAACGATAAAAGAAGTGAAAAACTTCTTCGCCGAAAATCCAAGGGTTTCTGCGCAAGGTTAATCCGCGCAGAGTTAGTCGGCACCTAAGGCGAGGGCGAAAGCCGTAGTCGATGGAAATAAGGTTAATATTCCTTAACCAGATGGTAGTGACGGATCTTGTAAGTTGTGAGTTCTTAATGGATTGAGCTTGCTGTGAAAAGGTTCCAAGAAATAGCTCCATCATTAGACCGTACCCTAAACCGACACAGGTGGATTAATAGAGTATATTTAGGCGCTTGAGAGAATGATGTTGAAGGAACTCGGCAAAATACTTCCGTAACTTCGGGATAAGGAAGACCTTCTTGTAGGCAACTATAGGAGGGTGGCACAAGCCAGGGAGAAGCGACTGTTTATCAAAAACACAGGGCTCTGCTAACACGTAAGTGGATGTATAGGGTCTGACGCCTGCCCGGTGCTGGAAGGTTAATGCGGTTGGTGAGAGCTAACTTCTGAAGCCCCAGTAAACGGCGGCCGTAACTATAACGGTCCTAAGGTAGCGAAATTCCTTGTCGGGTAAGTTCCGACCTGCATGAATGGCGTAACGATTTCTCCGCTGTCTCCAACATCAACTCAGTGAAATTGAATTCTCCGTGAAGATGCGGAGTTCGCGTAGTTAGACGGAAAGACCCCGTGCACCTTTACTGCAACTTTACATTGGTATTAGGAAAAACATATTTAGCATAGGAGGGAGACATTGAAACAAAAGCGTCAGCTTTTGTGGAGTCACCAGTGAAATACCTCTTTTGTTTTTCTTGGTATCTAACTGATTGCCGTCATCCGGCATCAAGACATTGTATGGTGGGTAGTTTGACTGGGGCGGTCGCCTCCCAAATAGTAACGGAGGCGTGCGAAGGTAGGCTCAGAACGGTCAGAAATCGTTCGTAGAGTGCAATGGCATAAGCCTGCCTGACTGTGAGACTGACAAGTCGAGCAGAGACGAAAGTCGGTCATAGTGATCCGGTGGTTCTGAGTGGAAGGGCCATCGCTCAACGGATAAAAGGTACGCCGGGGATAACAGGCTGATACTGCCCAAGAGCTCATATCGACGGCAGTGTTTGGCACCTCGATGTCGGCTCATCACATCCTGGGGCTGGAGCAGGTCCCAAGGGTTTGGCTGTTCGCCAATTAAAGTGGTACGTGAGCTGGGTTCAGAACGTCGTGAGACAGTTCGGTCCCTATCTGCTATGCGTGTAGAAGAATTGAGAGGAGTTGACCCTAGTACGAGAGGACCGGGTTGAACATACCACTGGTGGACCGGTTGTAGCGCCAGCTGCAGTGCCGGGTAGCTAAGTATGGACGAGATAACTGCTGAAAGCATCTAAGCGGGAAACTCACCTCAAAACTAGTTCTTCCCATAGAGCCGTGGTAGACCACCACGTTGATAGGCTGGATGTAGAAGCGCAGTAATGCGTGCAGCTGACCAGTACTAATAGCTCAATTGGCTTGATTTATGCACAGAAAAAAATTTTTATGGATTTGTAATTGATTATACTAGTAAATATATACTTTACATTCATTTTAAATCATTCATTATATTCTTATACTTATTGTTATTATTTATGGACCCCAATGTACCTCGTATAAAAAAATTTAACAAAAGTTATTTAGATTATATTGATAACAAATTAAGCTCTAAGGGCCCACCCCCAGGTATAGTTGAATTTGATCTACACGGTTCATGTAGTAGACGATGTGCTTTTTGTCCAAGAGTCGATGCAAAAAAATGGCCGAATCTAGCTGAACAATTTGAAGAGACATTATATTTAAAAATTATCAAAGAACTTGGTGATACATGGGACTATTCAGGTAGAATTGCATTTTCAGGTTATAGCGAACCAATGATGCACTCTGACATTTTTGGCATTATTAGACAAACAAAAAATATAATTCCAAAATGTACTGTAGATATGGTTTCAAATGGGGATTATTTAGAGGAAGAAGTTATCGAAAAATTATATGACTCAGGATTAGATCATTTAAGGGTAAGTATATATACAAGCAACAAAACTACTGAAAAATTCAAAAACATAAGAAGTAATTTAAATATTGATCCCAATGTATTTTTTATTAGAGAAAGAAATAAAGGAAAAAAAAATGAGTTCGGCTTGGTGCTTAACAATAGAGGAGGGGCAGTAAATTTGAAACAAATAGGCATAAAAAAAGAAACTATATTTCCTCTATCAAGAAAGTGTAATTATCCTCTATTTAAAATTTTTGTGAATTATAACGGTGATTATCAAATCTGTTCAAATGATTGGAATAAAAAAAAAATTGTGGGAAATGCTAAAAATCAAAGCATAGCAGAAGTCTGGTATTCTAATGAGTTTAACAATATTAGAACTAATTTGATGAAAAAAAACAGAAATATTGATCCCTGCAAGACATGTGATGTTCAGGGGGATTTAAATGGTGATGAATTTTTCCAAGAGTGGAACAAAATATATAAAATTTAAATTTTTAAAATTTAGATGAGATCAGGTAAGCATCTTAATTGTATTTTTTTAGGTTTTGGAAATCATGCACAAAAATATGCAGATGTATTTAAATTTTTAAATATTAAAATTTCAGCTATTTTAGTTAGAAAACAACAAAACTATAAATTATTAA
>CACOMK010000027.1 GCA_902628305.1 uncultured Pelagibacteraceae bacterium
CTCAGGAGATAACAAATAAATAATTGGGCCTAAAATTAAACCTAGCACAACTGACAAAATAATCTGGGTAGTTTTTGCAGCCCCAACCATCATGCATAGAAAATAAACTGGATTAAGAATTGCCAAACCCATCATCATGTCTTTATTTAAATACTCGGAAAGAGAAAATCCAATAAATGTACCAATTACAGATACGCTGACAGTAGCACTTCCTATTCCAATCCAATAATCTATTCTATGTTCTTTTGGTATTTTTTTATAATTACTTTTCATTATTAACCACGCTGATACAGCAATAAAATGACACGAAAAATAATATTTCCACTTAGGTTGACTTTTATGCATCATCAAAGGAAACAGAGATACAGCCATAGGATAGAGACGAGCATTAACTAACCAAACAGCTAAAAAAATATTTAATAGTGACGCTCCTATCAACATGGATTCGGCCATTACTAAAGAGCCAGGTAAAGCGTAGGTTAAAACTGTAGAAAAGATACTTTCTTGAATATTAAATCCAAGATTTTTAAAAAGAGCTCCAATTGCAATAAAACAACAAGTAAGAGCAATAGCTGGACTATCATGAGTTAGGATAGACCTATATCCTTTAAAATAATATTTTTTGCTGACCATTAACCACCAAGAAAAAGTCTACCAACATCTGGATTTTTAAGTAATTCTTCACCTTTTCCTGCTATTGCAGTTTGACCAGATACTAGAACGTATCCAATATCAGCAAACTCTAAACCTTTTTTTGCATTTTGCTCAACAAGAATTATTGTTTTTTTTTCGTTCTCTTGAAGATCTCTTAATATTTCAAAAACCATTTCAATATATCTTGGTTCAAGTCCTATAGAGGGCTCATCAACTAAAAGTACTGAGGGTTTCATTACTAGTGCTCTTGATATTTCTAACAGTCTTCTTTCACCACCCGATAAAACTTTTGCGGGTTGGTTTCTTCTATTTCTTAACCTTTCATACTTTTCAAAAATTCTTTCAGCCTCTTCATAAGACTCATCTGTTTTTTCCTTTATGTATCCTCCCATTAATAAGTTTTCCTCCACTGTCATATCAGGGAATACTGAGTTATCCTGCAATATATATGCTATACCAACGGACTTTAACTTTTCTGCAGGCGTAAGATTAGTAATTTCTTTTTCCTCCAGTTCAATTTGACCAGAAAAAATATTTGTAAAACCATATATAGAGTGAAGGATAGTGGACTTACCAGCACCATTTGGACCAATCAAACATAATGACTGTGCTTTATTTACGAATAAATCAAAATTATGCAAAATTTCCATTTTACCATAACCTGCATTTAAATTTTTAATTTTTAAATGAACTTCATTAGGAGATAGCTTTTTTAAATCATCTGCAGTTGGAGCCTTACCTAAAACTTCATATTGATTTGCCATTATTGTGCCCCCAAATATGCATCGATAACACGCTTATCATTTTTTATTTCCTCAGGTGTACCATTGGCTAACATTTTTCCATGTGCTAAACAGAATATATTTTCAGCAAGCTGCATGATAACTCTCATATTGTGTTCAATTACCAAAAGAGTGATTCCAAAATCTTTATTTACTTTTATTAACCTGTCGATAATACCATTTATTAATGTTGGATTAATACCTGCAGTGGGCTCATCTAACAAAAGCATTTCAGGTTCATTCATTAAAGCCATTGCAAGTTCTAATAACTTTTGTTGGCCAAACGAAAGATCGCCAGCTCTTAGTTTTCTTTTTTGATATAATCCAACAAAGTTTAATAAATTTTCAGCTTTTTCTGTTAATTCTTGTGGAATTCTTGAAAAAATCTTCATTAAATTTGCATCACTACCTTTGTGGCTGATAAGCATATTTTCAATACAATTTAATTTTCCATAAATTCTAGTTTGCTGAAATGTTCTTAATAGACCTAATTTTGCAATAACAGGCACCGGCAATTCTGAAACTTCTTTACCATTAAATTTAATAGACCCTTGATCAATTGGATAAGTTCCTACAATGGAATTAAATAAAGTTGTTTTTCCTGATCCATTTGGGCCAATTAAACCAACTATCTTGCCTTTTTCAACATTCATAGAAATATTGACATTAGCTTTAACACCGCCAAATGATTTACTTACATTATTAACTTCTAAAATACTCATTTGAGTTCTACCTGTGCTTTACGATCTTTTTCATCGACTACCTCGCCGAACCGCTCTGGATATTTTTCTCTCAACCATCCCATAATTCCTTCTGGGAAATAAATTACAATTACAACAATCAAAACTCCAAGAGCAACATACTGCCACCCTAAAAAGAATGTCCAAAAACCTTCTTTAAATATATGAAATATAGTTGCACCAATAATTGGACCCCAAAGTGTTCCTTTTCCACCAAGTATTGCCATCAACACCATGAATACACCCATCTCTCTTCCATCAAAAGCAACATCAGTAGAGTCAATGTATCCAACTAGACCGCCCATTATTCCACCAGCTAATCCACAAAAGAAAGCTGAGATCATCCAACCAATAATTTTATATTTCATTGTTTCAATACCCATAGCTTCAGCTTTATCTTCATTATCTCTGATAGCATTTAATATTAACTTAAATCTAGTGTTATAAATTCCTTTAACAGTTATGAAGGTAAGAACTAAAACAAAAAAACTTAGGAAATAGAAAAATTCGCCTCTTGAATCTAAACTTCCAACTTCAGGAAATGGTGGTGTTGTAAAACCTTGTCCAGCTCCGATAATTTCAATTCCTCCAGAAATTTCACCTGCTGCAACTCCTAACCCTAATGTACAAATTGCAAAATAATGTCCTCGAAGTCCTAAAATAGAGTATCCAATTAAGCCTGCCACAATGGTTGGTACAACTGCAGCAACTACAAGCCCTACAGCCATTCCCTGAAAAAATTGAGCAGGTGTATGTACAAATGTTTTCTCACCGCCACTTTCAGTCCACTCAGCTAATGGAAAAAACATTCCAACTTGCACGGAGGCACATAGATACATTCCAAGACCATAAAAGAGAATATTTCCAAATGAATTATATCCCATTTCACCACCTTGAATATTCCAAGTAGTCGCAAGAACAATCAATACACACAGGATTGATAACTGAACTTTAAAAGCAGGTAACAAGAATGGAGCAGCTAAACCAAAAATTATTATAACAGAATATAAAATTAAATTATTCTTGTTCATATAAACTATTTATTTTATTTCTAAATTTTTGATTAACAGTAAAGTAATGCCCATTCTCTTCGTGTATACTTGATCCTTTTAAGTGATACTCGTCTAAATGTTTTTTAAATTTTTTAATATCAACCTTAATTTTATTTCCAGTATCGTCTCTAATTTCAACTTTTTTCATTTTAAATACTCTCTTTTTTTTGAAAGTTTAAATCTTCTATAAACTAGAATTAATACTAATAGTAAAAATACAGAACCAATTCTAAATTCTGTACCTAAAATATAATCTGCAAATTCTTCAAATACGCCTAACCCCATACCTGACATAGCAACCCCTGGTAAATTTCCAAGGCCTGCAACTATAACGATCATAAATGATCGAATTGTATATGGTAATCCCATATATGGGTGAATAGTGAATGTTATAGAAATTAAAGCTCCAGCAACACCGCATAGAGCAGCATTAATTCCAAATGTTGCTGCATAAACTTTTTCTGTATCAACCCCTAAAATCTTTGCAGCTCTTGCATTTTGTGCTGTTGCTCTAATTGCACGACCAAGCTTAGATTTTTTCATATAAATAACTAAACAAATTGCAAATAAAATACTTATAAAAGCTGAAAATATTTTTGAATTTGGTAACACAACATTATTATTAAATAACATGGTTGTTCCGTAATCTGAGTTTGCAAGAACAACATCAGCTCCAAATGCGAAATTCATTAATTGCATGAAAAGAATACTTATTCCAAAAGTTGCTAAAATAGAGATAAATAAGTCCCTATCTACTACTTTATTAATTACAAGTTTGTAAATTACTATACCAACAAAATACATTATTACTGGAGCAACTATTACTCCCCAGGCTGGATGAATTCCATATAGATACATAAAATAAGCAATGTATCCTCCTAAAATAACAAGATCACCTTGAGCAATATTGATAATATTCATTACTCCCCATTGAAGGGCCATACCATAAGCAATTAATGCAAATAAAATTCCAAGAAGAATTCCGTCCAAGCATGCTTGAACTGAAATCATTGGATATTGGAATACCATGAAATCCATATTGACCCTTTAAAAAAAATACCCCCCATATAAAATATATTAGGGGGTATTTATAGATTTTTTTTTATCTTTCAGACCACGAAGGAATTGGGTGAATTAACTTAGCCGATGCCCATTTAGTTGGAGCAACAACTTTGTTTTCACATTTTCCTGCATCATCACACATTACCTGGAAAAGTACCATTGGCTTGTCAACATTCTGGCCACCTTCAGCAAATTTTATATTTCCATAGAAAGTTTGCATGTTTGTAGCTGCAAGAGCATCTCTTACTTTCTTTTGATCGAAAGAATTCGCTCTCTCAAATGCATCTTTAAATACCAATAGAGCAGCTGAAGACTCTGCTGCTTGATATGGAGGTGCATAACCAAACTCTTTAGTAAAGTCTGCATCATAAGTCATACCATCTTTAAAGAAATCATCTTTATAAGTAAGAGTTTTGTGCCACTGAGAAGCGCATAAAGCATATTGGGAGTTTTTACCGTGTTGCTTTGATAATTTAGCTGCATCACAATGTGTCATAGCTAACATCGGAACGTCAACTTTCATCTCAGATATTTGTCTGATTGCAGTTAGAGCACCTTTGGTATGACCTGAAACGACTAAAACATCTGGTTTCATTTGTTTCACTTTAACTAAAGTAGCGGCCATGTCATTTAGCTCTTTTGGTAACTTATCGTCTATTACTTTTTTAGAGCCAGTTCTCTTAATTGCATCTAAAACACCAAGTCTTACGTCTTGAGAAAATGCATCTTGTTCAAATGCCATAGCAACAGTAACTCCTTTTCCATTATTCTTTTCAACTGCTAGATCTATAGCAACATCAAGATATAAGTTTGCTGGAGCTAAAACTGCAAATAGATATTTGTAGCCTTTGGTAAACAAAGATCTAGATGCACCATTTGCTTCAACCATTGGTACACCGTATTTTTCAGTTACTGGAGCAATCGCTTTTGTTAAACCAGAACTGTAAGGGCCAAGCATGAACTCAACACCATCTTGTGATATTAGTCTTTCTGCAAGCTGTGCAGCTCTCTTAGGGTTTGACTCATCATCATAATAAATAATATCAAACTTATAAGTTTTTCCACCAACTTTAACACCACCCATGCTGTTAATTCTATCAACGGCCATATTATAACCATTTTGAGTATGAACACCATTCGATGAGTATTTACCAGTTAAGGAAATTGCAGCACCTAAAATAATTTTGTCACCAACAACTTTTGCAAAAGATACAACAGATGTTGAAAATAAAATTACTAATGCAGAAACAAAACTTAAAATTATTTTATTTAATTTCATTTTATTCCTCTTAAATTAATTAATTAATGACCGATTAAATAAAGAAAAAGTATTTTATGCAAGTGGCAATAAAGACATCCATAGGATTAATATTCTTGTGTAACAACGATAATAACAGCAATAATTACTAAAACACTCGCAGAAATTGTATTTATAGTTTTTGGATTTGCTTTTATCCAACTAATTAATT
>CACOMK010000028.1 GCA_902628305.1 uncultured Pelagibacteraceae bacterium
GCCAATCCTAAAATTATAAGAAATGCTGTGAATATATACCCAGTAATCATCTATGGAACTAACCAGGTATCTTTATTATTTTCCAAATTAAATTTTGCTCTTCGATGGCCTTTAGCTGCTAAGTAAAGCCATTCTATAGATTTAATCTTACACTGAATGACAGTAAAGTTTTTGTAACCTTCTTCGCTTTGTTCTTTAGTGTAATCAAAGTTATCTAATTCTGGTTTTAGTCCAGAGGTAGGTTCATCTGACTCAGTTCCAGGTCCATTATCCACTAAATAACATTTTCTAGATATATGCTGAGTTTTAGACCAAGATTCTTTGGTTATTTCATTTTCATGATTAATAATACATTCAACTTTAAGTCTAACCTGTATTTTTTCATCTTTGTCGTAAAACAACATTGCAGCGTTTTTATTCGCTTTCAATTTTTCAATTTTATCTGATCTAATATCGCTGTGAAATTGTACAAGATTATTTGTTTGATCTGATTTTCTTAAAACAACTATTCTTCCATCAATATCATTTTGATTTCCACAGGCAAAAACTGGAATTCTAAATGGAGAACTTCGGTCCTTAACAGCATTATCTAGTAATGACCAAATTTTTTTTTTAATTTCTGAGAAATCCTCATAGTATGAGGGTTGCATATTACTTCCTAAATCTTTTAATTAAACTTGAAGTATCCCATCTATTACCTTTCATCTCTTGGACTTCTCCATAATACTTGTCGACGATTTCTGTAATAGGTAATAATGAACCATTATTTTTGGCTTCATCCATAGCAATTTTTAAATCTTTTCTCATCCAATCTACTGCAAAACCAAAATCAAATTTATCATCAATCATTGTTTTATATCTATTTTCCATTTGCCATGACTGAGCTGCTCCTTTTGAAATAACTTCGATTACGTCTTCCATATTTAATCCAGCTTTCATACCGAAATTTATTCCCTCTGATAAACCTTGAACTAATCCAGCAATACATATTTGATTAACCATTTTTGCTAGCTGACCACTACCTGCTGATCCTAACAACTTCATTTTTTTGCTATAACAATCAATTTTATCTTTTGCTTTATCAAAGTCTTCTTTATCTCCACCAATCATTACTGTTAAAGCACCATTTTCTGCACCCGCTTGACCGCCGGATACTGGAGCATCTAAAGATCCGAATCCATTTTTTTTTGCATATTCATAAATTTCTCTAGCAATTGTTGCTGAGGCAGTAGTGTTATCAATATAAATTGCACCTTTATTTATTGTTTTAAAGGCACCGTTGTCACCAAAGGTAACTTCTCTTAAATCATTATCATTACCAACACATGTAAAAACATACTCAGCATCCTTTGCTGCCTCTGCAGGTGTTTCAGCTAGTTTACCTTTGTATTCTGATATCCATTTTTCTGCTTTTGATTTTGTTCTATTAAAAACAGTTACATTATGGCCACCTTTTGATATATAACCAGCCATTGGATAGCCCATAACACCAAGACCTATGAAAGCAACATTACAAGTCATAATTTTTTTCTATGTTTAAAAGTTTAAGTTTAAAAGTAATTCTATTTGGATTTATCTTTACATTTTTTTCAAGCTTTGGACAGAGTTTTTTTCTAGGCTTATTTAATTCTAGTATTAGAGATGCTTTATCAATAACACATGGACAATTTGGCTCAATTTATGCATCAGCTACTCTATTGAGTAGTATAACTCTAGTTTGGATTGGAAAAAAAATTGATGATATAAATATTTTAAAATTTGCATCTTATGTAATAATTTTTTTATCTGTATCCTGTTTTATATTTTCAAAAATTTCATCTGTTATTTTTTTATTCATAGGAATTTTTTTAATGCGTTTGGCTGGTCAAGGCTTATCTAGTCATACCGCTACAACAACTATATCTCGTTTTTTTGAAAAAAACAGAGGAAGAGCTTTAAGTACAGCGTGGCTTGGATTGTCATCAGCTGAATTTATAATGCCAGTTTTAATCGTTTTTTTATTAACTTTTATTGAATGGAGAGAAATTTGGGTTTCTATTTCTATTATAGTTATTCTTCTTTTGCCAGCTGCAACTTATATTTTAGTAAAAGAAGTTAAACTTGACACAAGAGAGGATTCTCAAATTGAAGAGAGTAATCGTGAAATTAAACAATGGAGAAGGATAGAGGTTTTAAAAGATTATAGATTTTATGTAATTTGTATGACAATGCTAGCTATGCCATGGATTGCAACAGGATCTTTTGTGTATCAGTCTTTTATTTCTTCTTCTAAAGAATGGGGACCTTATGTGATTGCACAATCATTTATGGTTTACTCGATTTTATCAGTAATCACACTTTTTATATCAGGATTTTTAATAGATAAATTTTCAAGTAGAAAATTATTAATTTATATGAATATTCCTCTTTTTTTCTCAACTTTAATTCTTTATTATTTTAATGCACCGTTATCTTCTTTTATATTTTTTGGATTACTTGGAGTAACTAATGGTTTGGCTAACGTTCTTGGTTCCTCTACTTGGGCTGAAATTTATGGTGTTAAATATATTGGATCTATAAAAGCCTTAACAACTGCACTAATGGTATTTTCAACAGCTTTTGGTACAGCTTTATTTGGATTTTTGATTGACATAGGTTTTTCAATTGAACAAATTGCTGTTGTTTCTGGATCTTACATCTTTGGCTCAATTATTCTTCTTTATTTAGTCAAAAATAAGCTAAATCCAAATTATTTGTAAAATTAGACCTTGATTTTTTTAGTCTCACTGTGTAGATACTGCGCATGGCTAGAGTTACTGTAGAAGACTGCATAGATAAAGTTGAAAGCCCTTATGAATTAGTACTAGTTGCTAAAGAGAGAGCTACACAATTAAATGCAGGAATAGAACCAACAATTGGTAGAGATAACGATAAAAATACTGTTATTTCATTAAGAGAAATTGCTGAAGAAAAAATTAAAGTTTCAGATTTAACTGATAGTGCTGTTTACAAACTTAGAAAACACGTTGAACAAGTTGATGATACTGCAGAAGATGATGAAGAAATAGGTGATGATTTTGAAAATTTATATAAAGGGGAAATTTCCAAAAGTGGGACCCCAATTCTACCATCTAAAAGAGCAAGAAAAACACCAGAAAAAATTCAATTAACAAAAGAAGATTTAGCTGAGCTATCAGAAACAGCTACAGCAGAAGTTGATAATTCAGTAGGCGAAGAAACAATGAATGAGCAGGGAGAAGTTTCTTTAGACGAAGTATCAGATTCAGAAAATCTAGAATCCGACGTATCTTTAGAAGATACTGAAGCTTCAAACTCATAAAAAAATAATATAAAATTATATCATGAATAGGAAAGTATCAGTTGCTCCTATGATGGATTGCACAGATCGTCATGAACGATTTTTTCTTAGATTAATATCCAAAAATACTCTTCTTTATACTGAGATGATAGTTGATGAAGCAATAAACAGAGGAGATAAAAAAAAGTTACTAGATTTTAATATTAATGAGAAACCTGTAGCACTTCAATTAGGAGGTTCTTCTCCTAAACTTTTAGCTGAAGCCACTAAAGTAGGTGAAGATTTTGGCTATGATGAAATCAATCTAAATTTAGGTTGCCCTAGTAAAAAAGTTGAAAAAAATAGATTTGGTGCTTGCTTAATGAAAGAACCAAACTTGGTGGCAGATTGTTTAAGTAAAATGCAATCAGTTACAAAGCTACCAGTAACTATAAAAACAAGAATTGGTTATGATGATGTGGAAGATTATGAAAATTTACATAGTTTTATTTCTACACTAAGAGCAACAGGGGTTAAAACTTTCATTATTCACGCAAGAAAAGCAATGTTGGGTAAATTTACACCTAAACAAAATTTAAATATTCCTCCTTTAAAATACGATTATGTATATAAATTAAAAGAGGATTTTCCTAATGAAGATATCATAATAAATGGAGGAATAACTTCTGTAAATGAAATAAAACTTCTTTTAAAAAAAACTGATGGTGTAATGATTGGAAGAGCTGCATATCATACCCCTTATTTACTTGCAGAGATTGAAAAGGAAATATTTAACAATGATGATGTGCTAAGTAGACAAGATGTAATTGAACAACTTATTCCTTATGTGAAGGAAGAATTAAAAAAAGGAACAAGGTTAAATCAAATCATGAGACATACTCTTGGTTTGTTTCATGGGCAAATAGGGGCAAGTTATTGGAAAAGGTATTTAAGTGAAAACATGTGTGTAAGAGATGCTGATGTGAAAAAAATTGATCACATTATGGATAAAATTAAATACAATAATGTCGATACTAGAGTAGGGCAGTCTGCTTAATTCAATTTTAACAAACGAATATAGTTATATTATTTTATTAATGGTTTTAACAGCTATACCAGTAGGTTTTGTGGCTGGATTATTTGGTATTGGTGGAGGTTTGATAACTGTTCCATTTTTATATTTTATATTCGGTTCTCTTGAAATTGATCCTCAATATATAATGCATCTTGCAGTTGGAACTTCTTTTGCGATAATAATACCCACATCTACTGTTTCAGTTTTAACACATCATAAATTTAAAGCTGTTGATTTTGATATTGTTAAAAACTATGGTTTATTTGTTGTACTAGGTGTTGTTGTTGGTACTGCTTTCGCAGCTTCTTTAAAAACTAAATCCTTGGTTTTATTTTTTTCAATTATGATCTTATTTTTAGGAATTTATTTATTATCGATAAAAGAAAAGGAACAAAGCATAATTGTTAAAATGAAATTACATCTAAAAGTAATACTTGGTTTTCTTGTTGGGTTTATATCTGCTCCTATGGGTATAGGAGGAGCCGTAATGAATGTTCCTATTCTTAAGTTTTTTGGTTATCCAATAAATAAAGCCATTGGGAGTGCAGCAGCTATAGGTTTTTTAATTGCTCTATTTGGGGCAATAGGTTTTTTAATTTCAGGAAATTATTTAAATTCAAGTCTTCCATTAAGTGTTGGTTTTATAAATATTCCTGCTTTTTTAATTTTTATACCAATTACAACTTTTATGGCGCGGATAGGAGCTAAAACAGTTCATAGAATTGATAAAAATAAAATTAGTAAGTTTTTTGGAATTTTTCTTTTAGTGGTTTCGATTAAATTTTTTTATGA
>CACOMK010000029.1 GCA_902628305.1 uncultured Pelagibacteraceae bacterium
CTAGATAAATTAGCTGGACAATTTAGTGGATCTGGATGACCATGATTACTAAAATCATTTGTATTAAAAATAACCATAGTATTAAATTCTGGTTTTATTTTTTTAACACATTTAGTCATTTTCTTATCCCATAACTCTAAACATCCTCCATAATTGTCTAACCAATCTTTGTTCAAGTATATTAAAAGATTTATTCTTCTATCCATTCCATTTGATGGATGCTTATTAAAATCTGTATGAATTTTGAGGACACCACCTCTCTTTATTTCATGTAACCCACCACCATTTAATTCAAGATCTGGTTCTAATTTTTCATCTATTGATGAAATTTGTTGTAAGAATTTTAAAAAATCTTGTGAGTTTAGGAAGTTAAAAATATTTTTTAAAGACTGTGGAAAATTACTGATGTTATTATTAGCTAATTTAAGCTCATTTTTATTATTATATTTTTCGGTATCTGAAGCAATATTTAGATCTGGGAAGTCTTCCAAAATTTTATTTAAAAAACTTTCATTAAAAAAATTTTTTTAAAACTATGTGTGGAAATGGATCTGCTGTAATAAAATTTTTTTTTAGTTGTAGAATAAGTTTATCAAGCTCATAAAAATTCTGTCCTATAATATTTTTATCAAACATTTAAGCTATCCAATTTTTATATTTTTCTTTGTTCATTTTCAAATATTGAGGAAATTTTTCATTTATATCTATTTTTTTAAAATATTCCTCTTTGCCTACTAAATTTTTGCCTTCGTTTATTGAATTCTTAATTTGCTCAATTTTTAAAAATTTTTGATCAATTTTATTTTTTGTATAATATGGATCATATGTCTCAGCCATGTTTTGATATTTATATAATAAGTCCTCAGGTTTCTTAATATTACAAAAATGCCAACCTCCCTGATCAATAATATTATTTAATTGTAGTTTATCAATTCTCCAAAAGGGTCTTTTTTTGAATTTAAGTTCCCTTAACCATTGGGCAGACTTTAAAAATTTTTTAAAACATATTCTTGATCCATACCAATTAGGTAACGTAATATTATGCATATTAAACTTATAATAAAAACTTAATTGTTTAAATACAGCATATTTTTTATTTTGCATGTATTCTTTTATTTTTATACTCTCTAAGTTTGGAATTTCATCAATATCTGAAATGATAATTAAATCGTCTACATCAGCATCTTTAATCCCTTCACTAATACAATTTCTTTGAAAGTTTTCTCTGATCCATGGATTACTACCTCCAGGCATATTTTTTACAGGAATATAAATTATTTTATTTTTAAATTTACTAAAGCTATTTATATTAAATTTTAATTTTTTTTTATTATTTTGCCATGTAGTATCAGACTCAACAATTACAAATTTATCAACATATTTATCTAGTATATTTAAGCGTAATTCTAAAATTAAATCCTCATCCCAATACATAAAGCAATCAAAAATTTTCACTTATTCTCCCTATTTATCTTTAATACTCCAATAAATGCTTCTTGAGGAATTTCTACTCTACCAAATTGTTTTGATCTAGCTTTACCTTTTTTCTGTTTTTCCAAAAGTTTTCTTTTTCTATCTGTTGCTCCTCCACCATGAATTTTTGTCAAAACATCTTTTTTAAATCCCTTGATTGTCTCCCTGGCAATAATTTTGCCTCCTATAGCTGCTTGAACTGGAATCATAAAATTATGTCTTGGTATTAAATCTTTTAACTTTTCACAAACTTCTCTTCCTGTTTTTTGTGCAAAATCTTTATGTATCATCATTGCCAAAGCATCAACTGGTTCTCCATTGACTAAGATACTAAGTTTTACTAAATCACCTTCTCTATGCTCAATAATTTCATAGTCAAAACTAGCATATCCACTAGTCATTGATTTTAGCCGATCATTAAAATCAAAAACGACCTCATTCAATGGTAGCTCATAATTTACAACAGCTCTATTTCCAGAATAACTTAGGTTAGTTTGAATTCCTCTTTTATCCTGACACATTTTTATAATTGAACCTAAATACTGTTCAGGAGTAATGATTGTTGCTTTTATCCAAGGCTCTTCAATATATTTTATTAAAGTTGGATCGGGTAGACTTGATGGATTTTGAAGATCAATTATGGTTCCATTATTAAGATAAACTTTATAAACAACACCGGGTGTTGTTGTTAATAAATTAACATCAAATTCCCTTTCCAGTCTTTCTGTAATAATTTCCAAATGAAGTAACCCTAAAAATCCACATCTAAAACCTAATCCTAAAGCAGAGGATGACTCGGGTTCAAATGAAAAACTTGCATCATTTAATTGTAATTTAGCCAAACCATCTTTAAGTTTTTGAAACTCAGAACTATCAACTGGAAATAATCCACAGAATACTACTGGTTTACTTGGTTTAAATCCTGGCAATGCATCTTTTAATGGTTTTAAAGCGTCACAAATAGTATCTCCAACTTTTGTTTCAGATAAAACTTTAATTCCAGTTGTAATAAATCCAATTTCACCTGTTTTTAATTCATCTATGTCTACGGGTTTAGGAGTAAAAACCCCAACTTTTTCAACGATATATTCTCGATTGGTAGACATCATTTTTATCTTCATATGTTTTGATAAATTACCATCAATTACTCTTACCAAGATAACTACACCTAGATAAGTGTCATACCAACTATCAACTAGCAAGCATTTTAAATCTGCTAAGCTTTCACCTTTAGGAGCTGGTAAAGTTGTAATTATTTTTTCTAAAATATTCTCTATTCCTTCACCAGTTTTACCTGAACATGGAATTGCATTTTCGGTATCAATTCCTATTACATCCTCAATTTGTTTTTTTGATCTATCTAAATCAGATGCTGGTAAGTCTACTTTATTTAGAACAGGTACTATTTCATGATTAGCATCTAGTGCTTGATAAACATTTGCTAAAGTTTGAGCTTCTACACCTTGGGTACTATCTACAATCAAAATTGAACCTTCACATGCATATAAAGATCTACTAACCTCATAGCTGAAATCAACATGTCCTGGAGTATCAATAATATTTAAAATATAATCTTTTCCATTTTTAGCTTTGTAATTTAGTTTGACTGTTTGGGCTTTAATTGTGATACCTCTTTCTCGTTCAATATCCATAGAGTCTAAAACTTGAGCTTTCATCTCTCTTTCAGTTAATCCACCACAGCTATGGATGATCCGATCAGCAATAGTAGATTTACCGTGATCGATATGCGCAATGATTGCAAAATTTCTTATATTATCAATTGAGCTCATTAATTTTTTTTAGGAACGTATTTTAGCACCAGTCTTATTTTCAACTGTTTCTATTATTAAATTATTAATTTTTTCCAAATCATTATCCGTAAGAGTTTTTTCTGAAGATTGAATTGTTACACTAATAGCAATTGATTTTTGATTTTCAGGAATAGTTTCTCCCTCATAAACATCAAATACTCTAATGTTTGAAATTAAATTTTTATCAATACTAGATATTACACTTATTAAATCTTGTACTTTTATTTTTCTATCAACAATAAATGCAAAATCTCTCTCAGATTTTTGGAATTCTGATACTGAATATATTGTTTTTTGATCTTTTAAAGGTTTTTTAGGTAATTTTAAGTTATCTAAAAATATTTCGAAACCTACCAAAGAATCTGTTTTAATATCCAGTGTTTTAATAATTTTTGGATGAATTTCACCAAAATAAGCAGCTGCCTTACCTTTTCCCTTGTCTAAAAAAATTCTGCCTGATTTACCTGGATGATAATAACTAGGGCTTTCATCATCAATATAAAATTTTTCTGAATCATATCCAGCTTCTACTAAAGTTTGCGTAACATCTCTTTTGATATCAAAAACGTCTAAATTTCTCTCTTTTTCAATCCATGAAAGTCTGGATTTTTTCCCGGCCGACAATCCACATACAACTGTATTCTGAGCTCCAGGTTGTGAACCATAGAATATTGGCCCTATTTCAAATATTGATAAATCTTTAATTCCTCTATCTAAGTTTTTGCTCAAGTACATCACTAAATTTGAAAATATAGAATTTCTTAATACTCCCAATTCAGAGCTAATTGGATTTACAATTTTTATTTCTTTATTGGCTTCTTTAAAGTGATCGTTATATTTTGAATCTGTAAAAGACCAGGTAATAGCCTCCAAATAACCTTTAGATGCTACTGCCCTTTGAAGAAAATGAAATAACTTTTGAGTTGGA
>CACOMK010000030.1 GCA_902628305.1 uncultured Pelagibacteraceae bacterium
AGCTTTAAAAGATGAAATTAGATTAGAAAAACAAAGAACAAAAGAAATAAAATTATTTCTAAGAAAAGAACAAGCTCTTTTAAGAATTGAGCAAGCAGAAAAACAAAAGCAATTTTTGCAACAATTAAAATTAGATAAGCAAATTGAAAAATTCAGAGTTAGAGAGGTTAAAGAATTAGAGAAACTAGAAAAAATTTCCTTAAGAGAAAAAAGAGAGGATTATGCTGGCTTACAACAAAGAATAGAAAAACTAAAAGAAAAATATCGAATTATTAGGGATCAAAAAATTAAGGAAAGAGTAGAGGCCCTAGGAGTAAAAATTCAAGGAGATGAAGATAGAGAAACACTTTTACAAAAAGAAAAAGAATACACCTTAGCTAGACAAAAAATTGAGTTCGCTCTCGAAAGTTTTTACAGAAGTGCCAGTAGTTTAGTATTTCAATTAAACAAAAGACATATAACAAGGCATATGTCTATCTTTAGATGTATAGACAGAAGGTTTGAAACAGGAGAAGTATTTGTTAAATGGGATGAAGCCTCAGATGATGAATGGCTTTTATTAATTTATATTAAAAACAATTCACCAGATGAAGGAATAGTTATTGAAGATAAAACCAATCCAGAAAAAAATATTTCTCATGAATTTAAAAATAATGAAATATTTAAGGCTTCAGATACTATGGTTGACGCACTTACTCAACTAATTGGAAGAAAAAGAGCCAAAAATATCAATTAAATTATCTTAAATAATTAAGTATCATTTGAAATGATATTTTCATCTGCATTAATGATCATTTTGTATTTAATATTTAGATATATTCTTGCATGGATAAGATATTTTAATAGTCTTGACTCAAGGTTAGGTCAGTCTACCTGGCGATGGAGTTATGATTATCCAGTTATAGGTGAAAGAGATATCTCAGATCTTGATGATAAAACTTTTGTTAGATTAAGGAGAAAAAGAAATAGAGTTATAACTCTGATGTACTCAATCTTATTAATAATGTTCTTGTTATCTATGTCTTTACTGAGCGAATTTTTAATATTTTTCTTAACTTAGTTTTTAAGTTGTTTTTTATTTTTTAAATATAAAAAAAAAGCAATTATTTCATACCCGTATTTAAAGATTGTGAAAATTATTGGTAATTTAAAAAATTTATATAAAAATTTATATTTTGGAATTTTTTTCCAAACATAAAGAAATGCTTCTGCTCCCTGAATAATTTTACCATTTTCTTTAACATGTAGTCTTCTTAACAATTCTTTATCATTTCTAGATGTTTCTTTTTCAGCATCTGAATTATTAGTTATATCTATCCAGTCAATATCTTTGATGTTTTCTTTTTTATATAAGTTAATTTCCGATCTACATATATTACAAGAATTATTAAAATATACTCTCATTTAACAATAATTAACTTTTAGTAAGAGATTGTACATGCGTAAAATGATCAGTTGAAAATTATCAACAAACCACTATTTAAGACATATGAGTAATTTCTTTAATAAATCTGATTTAACAAGACAAGATACAGATAAAATAGTATCTGAAACCCTAAAAAATTGTGATGATGGTGAGTTGTATTTAGAGGAGTCTAAATCAGAGTCAATTCTACTTGATGATAATAAAATTAAGAGTTCAAATTATAGTTCTGATTTAGGATTTGGATTTAGAGCTATTTCTGATGAGGTTGTTGCTTATTCATATTCAAATGAAATATCAAAAGACTCATTAAAAAGTTCATCAGAAAATCTTAAGTCAACTCTGAAATCAATTAAAGGTACTTATAATCATGAAATACCAAAAACAAACAAGAAATTGTATAAGGATATTAATCCAATTGAACAAAAAACTTTGAAGTCAAAATTAGAGATTTTAAATAAAGTAAATGATTTTTTAAGAAAAAAAGATGGGTCAGTAAAACAAGTTACAGCTAGTTTTGCTGGTGAGCAAAAATCGATAGAAATTATTAGATCGGGTGGAGAAGTGATCACTGACGTGCGTCCATTAATAAGATTTAATGTATCTGTAATGTTAGAAAAAAACGGCAGAAAAGAAACAGGAGTTTATGGTATTGGTGGAAGACAATCTTATGATGATTATTTAAAAAATGATAATTGGAAAAATGTTTGTGAGGAAGCTCTAAGAATAGCGTCAGTTAATTTAGAAAGTAAACCTGCACCTGCTGGGGAGATGAAGGTAGTTTTAGGACCTGGTTGGCCAGCAATATTAATTCATGAAGCAATCGGCCATGGTCTTGAAGGAGATTTTAATAGAAAAAAAACTTCAGCATTTCATAATCTTATTGGGCAAAGAGTTGCTAGTGAAGGAGTAACAATTGTAGATGATGGAACGATAGATAATAGAAGAGGAAGTTTAACTATTGACGATGAAGGTACCCCAACTGAAAGAACAGTTTTAATTGAAAAAGGTATTCTTAAAGGTTTTATGCAAGATAGACATAATGCGCGATTAATGAATACGAAATCAACTGGTTCTGGGAGAAGAGAAAATTATAGACATATTGTTTTACCGAGAATGAGAAATACAATGATGTTAAGTGGGAATCAAACTCAAGATGAAATGATCAAATCTGTTGATAAAGGAATCTTTGCAGTAAGTTTTGGAGGAGGGCAAGTAGATATTACTTCTGGAAAATTTGTGTTTAATTGCACAGAAGCCTACGAAATAAATAATGGTAAAATTGGCTCTCCAATTAAGGGAGCAACTCTAATTGGTGATGGACCATCAATACTTAAAGAAGTTTCAATGGTAGGAAACGATATGATGATGGATCCTGGTATAGGAACTTGTGGAAAAGCTGGGCAAGGAGTTCCCGTAGGAGTAGCTCAACCTTCAATTTTAATCGATAAAATGACAGTTGGCGGAACAAAACTCTAAAGTATTATGATTAAGGATCAAGAATTTCTAAAATCGAAAGCTTCATACTGTTTAGATTTAGCAAAAAAAATGGGAGCATCGGATGCAAGTGTTACAGTAGGTCATTCAATTTCAGAAACAGTTAATTTTAGAAATAAATCCTTAGATGCCTCAGATAGATCAGATGGATTGTCATTAAGTATAGAGACTTATTTAGGTAAAAGAAGATCTTCAATTTCATCTTCAAATTTACTAGATGAAAACATAAAAACTTTAATAGAAAAGTGCTTTGAAACTACAAAAATTACACCAGAGGATGAATTTAATTCTTTGCCTAATAAAAATTTATTAGCTAAACAAATTAGCAATCTTAATTTGTATGATGAGACAAGGTTCGAAAACGATAAAAAAATAAAATATTTAAAAGATTTAGAGGAATCTGCCTCATCAGATAATCAAATCATAAATACAGAATCTAGTTTTACTGAAAATAAATCTAATTTTATTCTAGCTAATAGTGAGGGTTTTTGTGACGGCTATAAAACTTCATCTTTTACCGCTTCTTGCGTAACAGTTGCAAAAGATGAAAATAGCATGGAAAGAGACTACGAATTCTCTAGTAAACGTCATTTATCTGATATTAAGCAAGCAACAGATCTTGGCAATAAAGCGGCTAATGGAACTATAAGAAAATTAAGTCCCAACAAAATTGGAAGCGAGAAGTTAAGCATAATTTTTGATAAAAGAATTTCAAAAGGAATGTTAAGTGCTTTTGCAAGTGCAATATCTGCATCTGCAATTTCAAGAGGCACTTCATTTTTAAAAGATAAAATTAATCAACAGGTTTTTGCAAATTCAATAAATGTAATTGATAAACCAGATATAATTAAAGGAATGGGTTCTCAAAATTTTGATTCAGAGGGTGTAAACTCAAATACATTACAACTCATAGAAGATGGAATACTTAAAAATTATCTTGTCGACACATATAATGGAAAAAAATTAAATTTACAATCAAATGGAAGAAGTGGTGGAACCACCAATCTATATTTTGAAAATGGAAATATAAGTTACGAAGATCTTATGAAAAAAAATTCAAGAAGCCTTTATATC
>CACOMK010000031.1 GCA_902628305.1 uncultured Pelagibacteraceae bacterium
TTAATTGTTAGTTTAGTAAGTGGAAGTAATTCCTTTACTTCTTTTATACCTTCATTGATAGGTTTGCCTATTTTAATTTTTTCAAATTTATCTATAAAATTTACAAACAAAAAGAAATTTTTCATGCATGGTGTTGCTTTGTTTGGCTTAATAGCATTTTTAGGAGGATTAGATTTTTTTAGATCAGTAATTTCTGGAAATATATTTCAGAATGCATGGGCTGATACATCAAAAATAATTTTATTAATCACTGGATCATTTTTTATTTATCAATGCATCAAATCATTTGTTCATGCTAGGAAAGAATTAGATTAAAAAATTTTAATCTAATAAAGATTCTACAAACTCCCAGTTAATTAAATTTTCTACAAATTTATCAAGATACTCTGGTCTCTTATTTCTATAATCTATATAGTATGAATGCTCCCATACATCGCATCCCAGAATAGGTTTCATATTTTTTATTAACGGATTTTCAGCATTGGCTGTTTTGGTTACAACCAATTTTCCATTATTTATTGAAAGCCAACACCAACCTGATCCAAATTGAGTAACACCAGCATTTTTAAATTCTTTTTTAAATTCATCTAGGCTTCCAAAATCATTAATAATTCTTTTTTCCAATTTTGGAGGAATATTACCTCCTCCATTTGGCTTCATACACTTCCAAAAAAGATTATGGTTCCAATGTTGACTTGCATTATTAAAAATTCCTGCTTTTGAATTATCCTTTGAACTATTTAAAATTATATTCTCAAGAGACATGTCTTCCATATCTGTATCTTTTATAAAATTATTTAAATTTGTTATGTATGTTTGATGATGTTTTCCATGATGCAAATCCAACGTTTCTTCTGACATAATTGGAGATAAAGCATCTTTTGAATAATCTAATTTTGGTAATTCATGTATCATAATAAAATTTTATTTTTTCTTATTTTAGTTGTTTATTTAATATATTATTAATAAAAACAAACTTTAAAACAATAAAAGAATTATAAATAATATAAAATTAGTGTATAATATTCACATTAATGAGTGATTTATTATCATCTTTATCAAAAACAATTCATGCTTCATTGGCACTTGCAATTATTTTATTTCTTGGGTTATTTTATATTAACGAAGGTATAGCTTTTGATACATTGTTCTGGAGTTGGTTGTTTAGGTATGTCCATGTAATTGTAGCAATTATGTGGATTGGTTTACTTTGGTATTTTAACTTTGTTCAAATTCCAAACATGGTAAAAATTCCAGATGACCAAAAGCCAGCTATTGGTAAAGTAATTGCACCAGCTGCATTATTTTATTTTAGATGGGCTGCAGTATTTACTGTTATTTCGGGCTTAATTCTTGCTCATATAAATGGATATCTACATGATGCGATGACTTTAAGTATTGGATCAGGAATACCTAAGCATATAGCTATAGGTATAGGAATGTGGTTAGGTATAATAATGGCATTTAATGTGTGGTTTGTTATTTGGCCAAATCAAAAAAGAGCGTTAGGAATAGTTGAAAGTGATCCAGAGATAAAAGCTAAATCAGCTAGAACAGCAATGCTTTTTTCAAGAACAAATACTTTACTATCTTTGCCTATGCTACTTTCAATGGTAGCAGCACAAAATATATTTTAATTTATTTTTGATCGTCTTCCCTAAGAATAGTTTTTTGTGAAACACGAAGCCTTACTAAAACAGTATTTGCAATATAAATTGAAGAATAAGTTCCAAAAATAACTCCAAGTATCATAGCGAGCGAAAATCCTTTTAAAATTTCTCCACCAAAAAAATAAATTGCTAATAAAGCAAGTAATGTCGTTGCTGATGTTATAACTGTTCTTGATAACGTTTCATTAATAGAAATATTTGTTAATTCAAATATTTTTATATCAGAATATTTTCTTAGATTTTCTCTAACACGATCAAAAATAACTACCGTATCATTCATTGAATAACCAACTATTGTTAATACAGCAGCAATAATTGATAAATTTATTTCCAGACTAAATAATGAAAAAACTCCAAGAGTTACAATAACATCGTGAAACAATGCTAAAATTGCACCTAGACTGAATTGCCATTCAAACCTTATCCAAATATAAATTAGCATCAAAGCCAATGATAAAGATATTGCTATTACACCAGATTTTAATAATTCAGCACTTACTTTTGGACCAACATTCTCCACCCTTCTAAAATCATAGTTATTTCCAAAAGATTTATCTAAATTAGTTCTAATTTCCTCAATAATATTTTTATTATTATCTTTATTTTCGAATTTAATTAAAAAATCTGTATCATTACCAAATTTCTTAACAGAAACATCTCCTAAATCCATTTGACTAAACTTATCTCTTAATGAACTTACACTAATTTTAGAATCTGCAGCTCTTAATTCAATTAAAGTACCACCTTTAAAATCTATACCAAAATTAAGTCCCTTAATTATTAACATCAATAATGAGACAATAATTAAAATTGATGATATTAAATTAAAGTGATTATAATATTTATTAAACGAAATCATTAGATCAAATTTTCCTTATTTTTATTTCTAGCGACATAAATACTAGTAAATAACCTTGCTATAAAATAAACTGAAAATAATGTAGTAAATATACCGACCCCTAATGTTACAGCAAAACCTTTAACTGGGCCTGAACCCATAAAAAATAAAATAATTGCTGCTAACAATGTGGTAATATTAGCATCTAAAATAGCTGTTCTTGATTTTGTATAACCACCATCGAAAGCTAAAATATTGTTTGTCTCATCCTTTAGCTCTTCTTTGATCCTCTCAAATATTAGAACATTTGCATCAACAGCCATACCTACAGTTAGAATTATTCCTGCTATTCCTGGTAATGTTAAAGTTGCTTCAAATAAAGTTAAAACACCTAAAAGAATAAATAAATTAACTATCAGGGTTACATTGGTAATTAGTCCAAAAATTTTATATTTAACTAACATAAAAATTATAACCAGCATAAAACCTATTGCTAAGGCAATCATACCAGCATTAATAGAGTCTTCGCCTAGATCTGGTCCTACTGTTCTTTCTTCAATTATTTCTAATGGAGCAGGTAGTGCTCCAGACCTTAATAATAATGCAAGATCGGTTGCTGTTTGAAAGGTAAAACCTCCACTAATCTGTCCTGATCCACTAGCAATTGTATCTCTAACAACTGGCGCACTAATAATTTTACCATCCAGAACAATTGCTAATTGTTTTCCAATACCAGTTGATGTTGCTTTACCAAATCTTTTTGCGCCTACTCTATCTAGTGTAAAAGACACAATGGTTTGATTATTTTGTGTATCCATTTTTGGTTGAGCGTCTAATAAGTTTTCACCACTAATTATTATCCTTTTACTAACCACAGCCTCTTCTAAACCATTTTCGAATTTTAATTTTTCAACTCCAAAACGATCATTTTCATCATTTGTTACAAACCTAAAGGTGAGGTTTGCAGTTTTACCAAGTAATGATTTAATCCTCATGGGATCATCTAATCCAGGAAGTTCTACTAAAATTCTGTTATTACCTCTTTTAAGTATATTTGGCTCATTTGTTCCAACCTCATCTACTCTTCTTCTGACGATTTCTATAGCTTGATCTTGAGATGAAGTTTTTAATTTAATTAATCCCTGTTTGGAAAAATTAATTTTAAAATTTAATCCTGTATCTTCGATTTCTAATTGATGTGATTTAAATCTTGGATAATAAGGG
>CACOMK010000032.1 GCA_902628305.1 uncultured Pelagibacteraceae bacterium
CCAGACCCAATTATTAACACTTTTGTGTGTTTAGTTGGATTTTGACTCATATGAAAGCTATATAGTGATTAATGTCTAAATTAAAAGGTATTTTATTAACCCAAGGAATGCATGGCATGATAAGCCAAGTAGAAGGTTTAGCTAAAGCTTTAGATTTAGATTTCACACACCATACAGTTGAACTTAAAAGTTTTTGGAAAGCGATTCCTCCAAAGTTAACTCCTATTTCTCAAGACGTTTATAAAAAAATTATTCTAGATGAGTTTGATGTAATTATATCTTGTGGAAGAAAAAGTGTAATACCATCAATTCATTTAAAAAAAACTTCAAATAAAAAGATATTTAATATCCATATTCAAGATCCAAAAGTAAATTTAAATCATTTTGATTTCATTGTTGCTCCAGAACATGACGATTTAGATGGTCAAAACGTAATTACAACAAAAGGTGCTATTCATTATCTTACTCAAAGTGAAATTGATGAGAGTAGGAATTATTTAAATTCATTTATTAGAAATGATGGAAGAAAAATTTGGACTTTAATTATGGGTGGACCAACGAAGTATTACGATTATTCAACTAAGAATATGAAACATATTTTTACCAGTCTATATAAATTGATAAAAAAACACGACTTTCAATTAGTTGTAATTCCCTCAATGAGAACTCCAATCAACACTATTCATTACGCTAAAGAATTTTTTGGCGAAAATCATACTATTTTTATGGAGGTTGATAAAAAAGCATATTTATCAGCCCTTGGAATTGCAGAAAATATAGTAGTAACATGCGATTCAAGTTCAATGATTTCAGAGGCAGCTTTAACGGGGAAACCAATTTATGTAGCAAATATTTTACCAAGAAAAAATGATAGTAGATTCCAAAGATTTAGAAATTTATTTAGAGAGCTAAAAATTATAAGAAATTTAGGTGAAGAAGTGGAAAATTGGAACTATGAAAAGTTAGATGAAACTAATAGAGTAGCAAGAATTATAAAAAATAAAATTTTTTCATAATGTCATTTTTAAATTCTATATTAAATAACTCCAAAAAATTTGAATTTCCTTTTGATCATTGGGAATATGAAAATGCTTTGACAGAGGGAGCAATTGAGGAAATAATTAAAGCTGATATTCCAGATGTCAGTAAACATAACCTTTCTTACGATGGAACAAGAGCTATCGATGGTGGTGCTGCAGAGTTTAGAGAGGGCATAGCATCTGGGGGAGAAGCAATAAAATTTAGGTGTTTTGTTAATAAAGATAATGCACCAAATTTTCCACATTTAGTAAAATTTATAAATGAACTTCAATCTAAAGAAACATATGAAGTCATTTCAAAAATGATCAATAGAGATTTGTCTAATTCCTTTGTTAGGCTAGAGGTAATCTGTGACCGGGAGGGTTTTTGGCTCAAACCACATTGTGATATTAAAGAAAAACTTATGTCTGGTTTAATCTTTGTTAATAATGCTAATGAAGCTGAGGATTTAGGTACTGATTTTTACAATGAAAAATTAGAAAAAGTAAAAACAGTTCCCTACAAAAATAATTATGGTTATTTCTTTACTAGTGGACCTGGAACTTGGCATGGAATGGAAAAAAAAACTATTGTTAAAGAAAGACGATGTATTCAAGTAAATTATGTAACTTTTGAAACTGATTGGAAGGTAAATTCTTAAATATCTTGAAGAGAATTAACTTCTAATTTATTTGTTTTCAAAGATTTAATTGCCTCTAAACATGCATAAGCTGTTGACATATTTGTACAATAAGGAACTTTATTTTTTAATGTAGCTCTTCTTAAAGCTATTGCATCGCTTATTCGATAAGCTTTATTTCCACCTCCTGTATTTATTACTAATGCAATTTTTTTTGCGTCTAATACATCAACTATATGAGGAGAACCAGTACTTACTTTATTAATGATTCTACATTTCATACCGTGCTTTCTAATATAATCAGCAGTTCCTTTAGTTGCACATAAGGTGAATTTTAATTTAATAAGTTCTTTGGCTAAATCTATTCCTTCATCTTTGTGTGAGTTTTTGAGAGAAATAAAAGCTAAACCGTCTTTAGGTAATGAATTTGATGCTGCTATTTGACTTTTAGCAAATGCCATTCCAAAATTTTTGTCAAAGCCCATTACCTCACCAGTGGACTTCATTTCTGGACCTAAAAGTAGATCACTATTTGGGAATTTGTTAAAAGGAAATACAGCCTCTTTAACTGCGTACATTCCTTTAGATTTATCTTTCAAATTAAATTTCGATAATTTTTCACCTGCCATTACTCTTGATGCAATTTTTGCTAGTGGTAAACCTTTTGCTTTAGATACAAATGGTACCGTTCTACTTGCTCTTGGGTTAACCTCAATCACATAAATTTTATCTTTTTTTATTGCATATTGAATATTCATGAAGCCTTTTACTTTAAGAGCAAGTGCAAGTTTTTTGGTTTGATTTTCGATTTCTTTAATTAAGTAGGGTTTTATAGACACTGGCGGTAAACTGCATGCAGAGTCTCCTGAGTGAATACCAGCTTCTTCTATATGTTGCATGATACCAGCAACATGCACTTGTTTTCCATCAGAGATTGCGTCAACATCAACTTCCATTGCCTGATTAATAAATTTATCGATTAAAATAGGATTATCATCAGCTGCTTTGAAAGCCTCTTCTACAAATTTTTTAAGCTGATTTTTCTCATACACAATCTCCATAGCTCTTCCTCCCAGCACATAAGATGGTCTAACCATTAGTGGTAAGCCAATTTTTTCTGAGATATTAATTGCTTGTTTAAATGTTTTAGCAATTCCACTTTCAGCTTGTTTTAATTTAAGTTTATTTAATAAATTTCGAAATCGATCTCTATCTTCAGCTAAATCAATTGAAGTATATTGTGTTCCTAAAATAGGAAGATTGTTATCATGTAAAAATTTTGCAAGTTTTATAGGAGTTTGCCCACCAAATTGAGCAATTATTCCAAGGAGATTTCCTTTTTCTTGTTCCTTTTTAATTATATTAAAAACGTATTCTTCAATTAGTGGTTCAAAATAAAGTCTATCACTTGTGTCATAATCTGTTGAAACTGTTTCAGGGTTGCAATTGACCATTATGGTCTCAAAACCTGCTTTTTTTAGGGAAAAACTTGCCTGGCAACAGCAGTAGTCAAATTCTATACCTTGACCAATTCTGTTAGGACCGCCACCTAAAATAATAATTTTTTTCCTCAGTGATGGATTTGCTTCACACTCTGAATTAATTGAGAAATTTCGTTGATATGTTGAGTACATATAAGGTGTGAAGGATTTAAATTCTGCAGCACAAGTGTCAACTTTTTTATACACGGGCAAGATTTTTAATGCAGTTCTTTTTTTTCTAATAACGTTCTCTGAAATTTTAGTAAGTTCAGAAAGTTTTTTGTCAGAGAAACCTATTGATTTTATTCTATTGAATTCATCAAAATTTTTAGGCAATCCTTTCATTTTAATTTTTATTTCATTATCTATTATTTCTTTTATCTGTTCTAAAAACCACGGGTCAATTTTTGATAAAGCATAAATTCTCTTTAAATTAATTTTCTTACGAATTGCTTCTGCAACAAGGAGTAATTTATTTGGGATATTTTCTTTAAGTTTTTTTTCTATTTGTCTCTTTTTTAGATTAAATATTCTATCTAATCCCGAAAAACCAGT
>CACOMK010000033.1 GCA_902628305.1 uncultured Pelagibacteraceae bacterium
TCTTCCCAAAACTTTTGAGATTTTTTTTGAGATTTTTACTAAATTACTAAATTGATTAAAATTTAATGGTTGCAAAGGATCTACTAATGATTTTTTTGGATTTCTATGCATTTCAATAATTAAACCATCACATCCTGCTGCAATAGATGCTAAAGTTAAGCTTGGTACCCAAGGTGCCCAAAATGAAGCATGACTAGGATCAGATATTACTGGAAATTGAGATAATTCTTTTAATGCAGGTATAGCTTGAATATCTAGAGCAAATCTTGAAGTTTCTCTATGTGTGTGTGGTATAGACACTCCTCTTTCACAAAAAATTAAATTGAAATTTCCTTGAACCAAAATATGTTCAGCTGCTCCTAACAAATCTCTTAAACTTGCGCCAAAGTGTCTTTTTAAAATAATTGGTTTTTTTGTCAAAGCGACTTCTTTTAATAATTCCAAATTTTGCATATTTCTAGATCCAATTTGCAGAATATCGGCAGTTTTATAAATTCTATTTAAGTATTGAATTTCAGTTACCTCAGTAACTACTTTCAAATTAAAATCTTTTTTAATATTATCCATAATATCCATCCCCTCACTTTGACTTTCTTTATAATTTGAGGATCTATAAGGAAAAGTGAGGGGCTTATAAGCATGTCCTCTTATAATTTTTATTTTTAATTTCTTTAATTGTTTTGCTACATCTATCATTAATTTTTTACTTTCGACGCCATTAGGACCAGCAATTATTGGTAATTTTTTTCCTCCAAATGATAAATCATTTGCAATTTTAACAATTTTTTTACCTTTCGAGGTAGATAGCATTAGTTTATTTTTTATATCATCTAGACTAATATCTTTTGTAGGATTTTTATTTGATAGATTTTTTACATTTATTTTAATCATATATTTATTTTCCAAGTATACTTTGTCTGCTACTTATATCTTTAAAATTTTTAATATCTGAGTTGTTATATACCGAGTGGATTATATTTAGAACGTGTAAATTTTTATCGATTTCAAGATTTTTTGAGGAATTTTTTTTACTATTATTTAAAAATTCTTTAAGAATTTTGAAATGTCCGCTTCCCATCGCACCTAAAGCTCCTGGTTTATTACTAAAATCCTCACTATCATTTGGACGTTTATACAATTTATTTTTCTTATAAATTTGAAACTTATTGAGACTTACCCCATTAATTAAAGCTCTAGCTTTGTCACCAAAAACATCTATGCTCGATGAATAATTTGAATCTGCTCTTGTTGTAGCTTTGAAAGATGAGACTAATTGATTTTTGTGAATAAAATTTATAATTGCTAAATCTTCTGCTTGTAACTTTTTTTTATTATAGCAGAGAATACTATTGAATTTTTTTACGGTACCAAAAATATAAACTAGAGCATCAATTAAATGTATTGCCTGATTTGCTAACACACCTCCGTCTGATTTATATTTACCTTTCCAAGAAGATGAATAATATCTTTTATCTCTACTCCATATAAGGCTACAATCAATAAAAAAAACTTTTCCCAAAATACCTCTTTTTAAATCTCTTTTTAATTTTTGAATTGCAAGGTTAAATCTATTTTGAAATACTACCCAACATTTCAATTTTTTATTTTTGCTTAACTTAATTAAAGCTTTTGCATGAGCAATTTTTAAAACAAATGGTTTTTCTATTAAAATATTTATGGAATATTTTATGAGTATATAAGCATACTTAAAGTGAAGATTTGATGGTGTAGCAATAATTGCATGTGATATTTTGTTACCTTTTAATTCTCTCTTATTAAAATTCATTTTAATAGCTTGTGGATTATTGATTTTAATTTTTGTATCATGTACATAAATTTTTTTGACTTTTTTATTATTTTCCAGCAGTACCAAATCCAATAATTAGAATATTCATAATTAATAAAATAAATGTAATCTTTTTGATAAAATATTTTCTTGAATTAATGATAGCTTTTCGTTTATTTTCATTTCTTTTTTTATCATCATATTTTTTGAAGGAAAATATTTTGTATTAAATAAAAGTGTTGATTTTGAATTAACTCCACTACCATCAAATCCAATATTCTTTATCAATGATTTATTAGGAAATACAAAAAATTTTTTGTTTAAATCGCAATATTGAATATATTTTGAGGTCCATATTTTTTTTTTATCCACATTTTTTTTATTTATAGCTTTTAAAATTTTTGAGTTTTTATGAAGATTAATAGATTTATAGTTTAATTCTTGTTTCAAATAATTTTTCCATTTATTTGCCCATGTGGCCCATCCCCATGATGAAAAATTTCTCAAACCTACAGCTTTGATTGTTTTATTCGATGCTTGATGTATTTCAGGAAATTGATATCCACAAATTGAATCAACAGAATTATTGAATTCATAGACTTTTAAACACTTATTCATAAATTTAAAAAAATATTTCCTTGGAACACAATCATCTTCTAAAACTATAAAACTTTCATAGTTTTTACTCATTATTTTTAAGCCATTCATAATTGATTTTGCTAAACCTATATTGTTTTTGTTCAAATAAATTTTTGACTTAATTTTTTTGTTTGTTTTCAACATAAATAGTATCTCTTCTTGACATACTTTATCGGTTAAATTTTTGGGCCCATCAATAAATACAACTATTTTATTTATCTTGTAATCTTCTAGAGCAATTAAAACTCTTCTTAAATGAGATGGTCTATTGTATGTAAATATAGCAATTCCAGTAGAATTCATTTTTAGTAATATTTAATTTTTTTCTTTTTTAAATATTTAATAACTGAATTAGCTAAAAATAAATCCATTTTACTATTTATATCTACTCCAGTAATTGAGTCATTGTTTATTATGAAATGAACTCTTTTTCCAATCCTTTTTCCTCTTCTCCAAAATTTTGATCGTGTAGCGCATGCAAGGCCGGTATCTTCTCTATATAATTTAGGAGCAATTTGTCTTGATGTGTAATTTTTCATCCAACCCAAAACTTTAGCAGGTTGCTTATTCTTTTTGATATGCCAAAAGTGTCGATATAAATTATGAACAGAAAAAACACTGTCATAATTTGAATTATTTTTCAAATAGTTTACTGCATATTTAATCCAAGCAATTTTTCTAAATGGATTTGTACAAGTTAAGAAGACACAAATATCATATTTTTGTTCAAAAAAATCCTCTGCTTGTTTTAATGCATTTTTGAGAGTTTCTTCTGTGGATACTAAATCCCCAGAATATTTTTTTTCTCTAAAGAAAGGAACCTCAGCCCCATATTGTTTTGCTTTTTTTGCAATTATCTTACTATCTGTTGAAACAATTATTTTATCGCATACACCACTTTGAATTGCTGCATTTATAGGATAATAAATCAGAGGTTTACCACCCAATAATTTTAAGTTCTTTAATTTTATCCCCTTTGAACCACCTCTTGCAGGAATAATACATATAACTTTTAAAGTTTTCATTATTTTAATTTTTCTTAAATACTATATTTAAAGCTTTTTCAGCCTGAATTGAATTCATTAAAAGACCATTGATAAATTTAATTTTATATTTTTTGCATTGTTTACCTAGAATAGTTTTTTTTGGACTATAAATTATGTCAAA
>CACOMK010000034.1 GCA_902628305.1 uncultured Pelagibacteraceae bacterium
CTGTCATCCAATCCAAATAATTTCTTACTACGGTTGCTTCTGCCGACATTGGACTCATATTTTTTAATTTTTTTAACTCTTGAAGACATTTTGTTTCAACCTCTTTGGGCATCTTTGCTTTTGTTATAGCTTTATTAAGACTGGTTGTTTCGTCTTTACCATCTTCTATTTCTCCAAGTTCTTTTTGTATAGCTTTTAATTGCTCATTTAAATAGTACTCTCTTTGAGTTTTTTCCATTTGAGTTTTAACTCTACCTCTAATTCTTTTTTCAACACCGATGATGCTTGTTTCGTTTTCCATTATTTTAATTATTGAATTTAATCTTCTCTTAACTTCAACAGTTTCAAATATTTGTTGTTTTTCTGAAATTGTAGCTGTTATATGAGAGGCAATATTATCAGCAATTTGTGAAGGGTCTTTTAATTGCTTTATTGAATTAATTGTCTCGTTAGAAATTTTTTTATTTATAGATGTTAATTTTTCTAATCTTCTTAATGCTGTGGCTGCAAGTGGAAATAAATCTTCATCTTCTGGTAAAACATCTTGGTAATGAGTGTAATCACAAATTATGAATTTTTCATTATCTTTAAAATCTAAAATTTTAACTCTTTTAATACCTTCAACCAAAACTTTAACAGTTCCATCAGGAAGTTTTAATAATTGTAAGATATTTCCTTCACAACCATACATAAAGACATCTGTTTTCTTGGGATCGTCTATCTCAGAATTTTTCTGAGTGACAAGAATAATTTTTTTGTCTTTTTTCATCACTTCATTTAGAGCTGAGATAGATTTATCTCTTCCCACAAATAAAGGAATTACCATGCTTGGAAATACAACAATATCTCTTAATGGTAACAAAGGTAATGAAATTTTAACGTCCATAAGGATAATATGGATATTATATTTTATAATGCAATAGGTTTTTGCTATTTATTAAGGATATTAAGCCGCTGTGGTCTTATTTGACTTAGATTTACTATCACCTTTAGTATGTACTAAGATTGGTTGAGACTGTCCTTTAGCTGCACCAGCATCAACAATAACTTCTTCGATATTGTCTTGACTTGGAATGTCATACATTGTTTTCAATAAAATATTTTCCAATATTGATCTTAACCCTCTGGCACCTGTTTTTTTACTAATAGCTTTTTGAGCTATCTCTTTTAATGCGTTCTCTTTAAATGTTAATTTGGCACCGTCTAATTTAAACAACTCTTGATATTGTTTTGTTAAAGAGTTTTTTGGTTCTTGTAATATTTTAATTAATGATTTTTCATCCAAATCTTCAAGTGTTGCTATCATTGGAAGTCTTCCAATAAATTCTGGAATTAATCCAAATTTTAATAAATCCTCAGGTTCTAAACCTTTCATCCATTCACCGGTTTTTTTGTCTTGTGTATTTTTTACATCTGCACCAAAACCAATTGAAGTTCCTTTATCTCTTTGTGAAATTATTTTATCAAGGCCAGCAAAGGCACCACCACAAATAAACAAAATATTTGTTGTATCTACTTGTAAAAATTCTTGCTGAGGATGTTTCCTTCCGCCTTGAGGAGGAACACTAGCTACTGTTCCCTCCATAATCTTCAGAAGCGCTTGTTGAACTCCTTCACCTGAAACATCTCTCGTTATTGATGGATTTTCAGATTTTCTACTTATTTTATCAACTTCATCAATATAAACAATTCCTCTTTGAGCCTTTTCAACATTATAGTCAGAGGCTTGCAATAATTTCAAAATAATATTTTCAACATCCTCACCAACATAACCAGCTTCGGTTAATGTAGTTGCATCAGCCATTGTAAATGGGACATCTAGAATTCTAGCTAAAGTTTGTGCCAATAATGTTTTACCACAACCTGTGGGACCTACTAAAAGAATATTGGATTTCGACAATTCAACATTTTTACTTGTTTTACTCTCATAATTTAATCTTTTGTAATGGTTGTGCACAGCAACAGATAAAACTTTCTTTGCATGTGCTTGGCCAATTACATAATCATCTAACACTGAGCAAATTTCTTTTGGAGATGGTAGACCATCTTGATGTTTTACAAATGTGTCTTTGCTCTCCTCTTTTATTATGTCCATACATAGCTCAACGCATTCATCACAAATAAATACGGTTGGACCAGCGATTAACTTTCTGACTTCATGTTGGCTCTTCCCACAAAAAGAACAGTATAGAATATTTTTATTGTTAGTTGACATTTTAATTTTTATAACGAATCAATTGTTTTACTTTATTATAGATGAGTCATACTAATCAAGTTTCGATTGATAATGATTCAATATATTGTGTATTAAGATCTTTTTTCTACTACTTCGTCAACCAGACCGAAAGATTGTGCGACATCTGCTGTCATAAAATTATCTCTTTCAAGAGCAGATTTTATTTCCTCAACACTTTTCCCGGTATGTTTTGAGTAAATTTCATTAAGCCTTTTCTTTAAAGATAAAACTTCATTAGCATGAATTTCAATATCAGTTGCCTGACCTTGAAAACCTGCTGATGGTTGGTGAACCATTATTCTTGAATTTGGTAATGAAAATCTTTTTCCATTAGTACCTGCTGCAAGTAAAAAGGAACCCATCGAAGCTGCTTGACCAATGCATAAAGTAGAAATATCTGGTTTGACATA
>CACOMK010000035.1 GCA_902628305.1 uncultured Pelagibacteraceae bacterium
GTGTTCATCATTAATTTTTACCTCTTTAAATAATGAGGTTTTATAAGGCATTGTTATTGCTGTAGACAAAAAATTTTCATCTTTTTTGATAAAATTTAAAAATTTATTTAAATCTTGTTTTCTTATTTCGAATTCGTTCATAGTTGCCTGAATTTTATTCTCTTTTATATATTTTTTCCAAATTGGAATGGATCTTGGTTTCTTAAGCGGAAAACCTAAAATACCACAAATTTTTTTTTTCATAATTTAATTAAATTTTTGGTATTATAAGTCTTTTCGTATTCAAATCTTTATAGTTTTTACAGCCTGAATTTATCATGAATGTTTTTAATTCATTATTTAATATTGAAAAAATTTTTTTTACTCCTTTTTTTCCATCTATTATTAGTCCATAAATTGCTGGCCTTCCAATTCCAACATAATCAGCTCCCAAAGACAAATATTTCGCAATATCAGAACCTCTACGAACACCTCCATCAACAATGATTGGAATAGAATTTTTTAATTTTTTTTTTATTTTTATTAGTGCCTCTCCACTTGAAATACCAGAGTTTACCATCCTCCCACCGTGATTTGAAACCCATAACATATCTGAACCATATTTTTTTGCTAAAAAGGCGTCATCTTCATTGATAATACCCTTCAATATTATAGGCAAATTTGTTTTTTTCTTGATCCATCTAATTATCTCCCAGTCATAATCTAAAGCTTTTGAAACATCAGGGGGCTCTGGTTGAGTTCTCTTGCCAAATTTTCTAGCATCATAATCTATTTCTCTATCCATGTATCTATGAGATCTCAACGGGGCATCTAAACAAATAGATAACGCCATACAATTATTTTTTTGTGCATTTTTTATTTGAGATAAAATCCAATTTTTATCTCCGAATAAAAAAATTTGCCAAACTAATTTTGCATTTTTATTTTTCTTTCTTATATTTGATAAAGATTGTCTTCCTTGAGTGCTAAAAAATCCAACAGTATCGATATTTTGAATTCCTCCACATGTTTCAATTTCTCCAAGTTTTGAAAATTGTGTTTGATGACCCATAGGACATAAAATTAATGGGCTAGAAATAAAATTTCCTAAAAACTTTTTTTTTATTTGTAAATCTTTATTTTTTGATAAGATTTTTGGTATAAATTTAACTGAATTTAAAAATTCTATATTTAGTTCAGTTGTAAAATTATCTTCTGCACCAGCTTCCAACCATCGGAAAGTTCCATTTCTTATACTTTTACTTGCAACTTTTTGTGCTTGTCTTATTGATTCAAATTTTTTCATTTTATTTTTTTAATATAAAGCTTTTAACTGTTTATTTTCAATTTTGTAAATTATATCACAAATTTCTAAAGGTTTTTTTCTATGAGAAACAAAAATTATAGTCTTATCTCCTTTTAGTTTTTCAATTGTTTTTATAATTTTTTCCTCATTTTGACTATCTAAGGAACTAGTTGCCTCATCAAAAATAATTAAATCTGGATTCTTATACAGAGCCCTAGCAATTGCCAAACGTTGTTTTTGACCAGATGATAGAGATTTTCCATCTTCACCTATAACAGTATCAAGTTTATTAGGAAGTTTTTCTATAAATTCTTTTGAATTACTGTCTAAAATAGATTTTTCTAAAATTTCATTATTAATATCTTTTGAATTAAATTTTATATTTTCTAAAATCGTATCGTCGAAAAAAAATGCATCCTGAGGTACAATTGATATTTTTTTTTGCCAATTATGTCTTAAATTTTCAAAATTTTTTTCATCTATTAATATCTTACCCTCTTTAAAATCAATTAAACCTAAAATAATATTTATTAAAGTAGTCTTTCCAGTTCCGCTTTCACCTATGATACCTATTATTTGCCCTTTTTTAATATTTAAATTTAATTTATCGAATACATTCTCTGTATTGTTTTCATATTTAAATGAAATATTTTTAAGTGTGATTTCATTTCTTAAGTTAAATTCTTTTTTTTCTCCATGGTGTTCATTTAAATTAGTAATTTTATTGTCTTCAATCAATTCATTGATATTTTTCATTACTTTCTCTGCAGTAAATTTTGAATAATTAAGTTTATTTGCAAATTTTGCTATAAATAATACCTGAGGCATCATTCTCAAAGAACTATAACCTAAAATACTGATCATTAAAGCTGCGCTAACTGCATTTTTTTCTAAATTTGTATAAAATAATAATGTTATCATGACGAAAATTATAATTATTAATTCTGAGAATGATTTTGGTAAATTTGATATTACTTTCTCTAGCCTTTTAATTCTCTCATGCTGAAATTTTTTATTAAGGTGTACATGAACAAATTTTTTTTCAAGGTTATATAATTTTATTTCTTTTAAAGCTCCAACACTTTCCTTTATTAATTTAATAAATGATTGATTAATCTTCAGTTTTTTTTTACCAAATTTAATAAGTCTATTTTTAACGACTAAATTAAAAGTAATGAAAATGAAAGCTAATGAAATGACTAA
>CACOMK010000036.1 GCA_902628305.1 uncultured Pelagibacteraceae bacterium
GATAGAAGGAATGACTGTTGCAGGAAAATGAGCAGTTATTGTGTCATTGGCTCTGGAATTTCTGGAGCTACAATAGCCAATCTATTAAGTAAAAAAAATTCTGTACACATATATGATAAAGCTCGAGGTCCAGGTGGCAGATCCTCCTTTAAAAGATTAAACAAGTCAAAAGGATTTGACCACGGGGCTCAATATATTTCTCCAAAATCAATCCAATTTAAGAAATTTATTACAAATTTATGTAAAAAAAAAATTCTAAAAAAATGGAGTGGCAAACATATTTTTTTAAAAAAATTAAAAAAAGAAAATAAAAATCATATCAAAGTAATTGGTTTCAAAGGTAATAATGATATCAGCAAACATTTAATAAAGAACATAAATTGTAATTTTCAATGTGAGTTAGAGAAGATTAAATATATTAAAAATAAATGGAAATTAGATTTTAAGAACAATCAAATAAAATATTATGATAATTTAATATTAACTTGTCCATTACCACAATTAAAAAAATTATCAAAAAAATTTATAAAAGATCCGTTCATCAAACAAAAAATTAAAATGGATGCAAATATTACAGTCATGATTGAAATTAAAAAAACAAATAAAAACGTATCAAGTTATTTATTTAACGATAAAATTTTGGGATGGGCCGCTAAAGAAAATAGTAAAAAAAGATTTATAAGTAATAATGATTTATGGACTTTGCAAAGCACAAGTCTTTGGGCAAATAAAAAAATAAATAAAAATAGAGATAATAAAGAAACAAATTCAAAGATTTTGATTGATCGATTTTTTAAACTTACTGGAATTAAAAAAACAAAAATATTAACTTCATTAAACCATGGTTGGAAATATTCTTCAAATTCTAGGCCCTTTAAAGTCAAAAGTTATTGGAATACTAAATTAAATTTAGGTGTATGTGGAGACTGGTTTGTGGGACCTAGGGTTGAAGCTGGATGGATAAGTGCGAATGATCTTTATAAAAAAATAAATAAATAATTTTATTCAAGATTTTTTAATCGATATTCCCAATCTCCCATTCTTTTATATGTAACTTTGACAATAACTGAAGTTTTTTTATCAAGCCAAATATCAAAATTTAATTTTTTATCCTCAGGTAGAGACATATCTTTAGATGTAAGTTTGAAATGATCTGTTTCGTATTGTTTGCCATTAATTGAAATATTTTCTTTGCCAATAAAAGTTACTATTTGTTCTTTTATACTTCCAGAAATAGGACTTATTTGACTTTCTGCTTGTAAAATTTTATGACTCCACCAGTTTCCTATAATATTTTTTACAGAAGCTTCACCTGAATATGATGATCCTTTAATATCAAACTTTTTATTATTCTGATCTAGTTTTAAGTTTACAAATTTTTCTTTTTTATTTTGAAGTGTCTTTGATTGAAAAGATATTAAATTATCTTTTAAGTAAATTTCTTCCCCATATCCTTCTACTTTAAATATTGTTGCAGATAGTAATTTTACTTCAAATTTATATTGATTTTTTACTATCGTTTTTTCACTATCTCTTTTAAAATAATAATTGTTATATCCAATTACCTCATCATTTCTTAAGATCTCCATTTCTATTTTGTCAAATTTGTTATAATGACCTATATGAGCTAAAGAAATTGATGAAAAAAATACAACAAGTAAAATAATTGAAAACTTTTTCATTTGCTGATTATAATATTAGAATTTTTCATTAATAGAAATAGCTTATTACAATTATGTTTTTAAAAATAAAAAAAATTCCAAAAGTAAAATGGAGCTCAGAAAAACCATTTAACTTTAAACCAAAGTTTTCTACATTTTTTTTCTTATGCTTTGGTTTGTCTTTATTTGGATTGGGTGAAGGATTGTTAATTGTTTCATTCACAGGGGCCTCTCCTTGGAGTGTTTTAGCCCAAGGTATTTCTTTAAATGTTAATTTAAGTATTGGAACTATCACATTATTAATAAGTATTGCTGTTTTAATTTTATGGATCCCTCTTGGTCAAAAACCAGGGATGGGTACAATATTTAATGCTTTGATAATTGCAATGATGATTGATCTTTGTATCAAATATGTTCCAACACCTTCAAATTATATACATCAATTAATTTTAGCTATAATTTCTGTAATCATAGTTGGAATAGGTGGGGGTATTTATTTGGTATCAAATTTAGGAGCCGGTCCTAGAGATGGTCTTATGATAGGATTACAAAAATTAACTAATTTTCCTATAGCTGTTGTAAGAGGAACATTAGAAATTTCAGTTGTTAGTATTGGATGGTATTTAGGAGGAACAGTAGGGATTGGAACTTTATTGTTCGCATTTGGAATAGGTCCTTGTGTTGCCTTAGGACTTTATTTAGTTGATAAAACTTTTGATTAAGCTGCAGCTATAGCTTTTTCGCTTTTTTTTCTTTCGTGT
>CACOMK010000037.1 GCA_902628305.1 uncultured Pelagibacteraceae bacterium
TATCTATTTATGTATAGCCAGAATTATTCGTTAAATACTCAATTAAAAATATGGATGATCACTTTATTGTTAATGATCATGATTATAATTTTAGTTGGGGGTCTAACCAGATTAACCGACTCTGGACTATCTATTACTAGCTGGGAACTTTTTATTGGCTTATTGCCTCCATTAACAAATGATAAATGGATTGATTATTTTCAACTTTATAAAACAATACCTGAATATAAAGAGCAAAATTTTAATATGACTCTAAATGATTTTAAAATTATTTTTTGGTGGGAATGGGTGCATCGTCAATTGGGTAGATTAATAGGTTTAACTGTGCTTTTACCTATGATGTATTTTTCAATTAAAAATGGTTTGTGGATTTTAAGAGAATATTCTATCATTTTTTTCTTAGTGTGTTTTCAGGGATTTATTGGATGGTATATGGTTTCAAGTGGATTGGTCGATAGAGTTGACGTTAGTCATTATAGATTATCACTTCATTTAGTTACAGCATTTATCATTTTATCTATTGTTTTTTGGAAATATTTAAAACTAACTAATATAAAAATTAATCAGGTTAATATTAAATTAAACTCAATTAAATTGTTTCTTTTATTACTATTTTTACAATTAATAATTGGTGCATTTGTTTCAGGGATGGATGCTGGAAAAATTTATAATACTTGGCCATTAATGGGCTCATCATATTTTCCTGATGATAGTGTAATTGCTGATTTTTTTAATTTAACAGTATTTGATGATCAGTCACTTGTTCAATTTATTCATAGGAATTTAGCGTATTTAATTGTAATAATATATTTATATATACTTCATTCTTTCTTAAAAAATGGTAGCACGAATTTAAGAACTCCAATTTTTGTTATTGGAATTGTATTGTTGTTTCAAATTTTTTTGGGAGTTCTTACAATTTTATCTGGAGTAAAAATTCTCTATGCATCTCTACACCAGATAAATTCTATTTTAATAATACTCTCAACTTTGTATTTGCTTTATATTGTAAAATACAAAGAACCAATTAATTAGTTCCTACCTGTAAACATTAAAACCAAAAATTAGCTAACGGCTTTTAAATTACCTTTTGAAGATTTATTCAATGCTTGATCAAGATCCTCAATAATATCGTCAATGTGTTCAATGCCTATACAAAGTCTTACATAACTTTGTGTAACACCTGATGCAGCTAGTTCTTTCTCATTTAATTGACTGTGAGTTGTACTTGCTGGGTGAATCGCTAAACTTCTAGCATCACCAATATTAGCAACATGATAGAACATTTTTAAAGACTCGATAAACTTTTTACCAGCCTCAATACCACTTTTAAGTTCAATACCAATCATTGGTCCATTTCCACCTTTAAGATATTTTTTCGCTCTATCAGCAATAAGTTTATCATGTTCTGTCGAATAAATAACTTTTGTCACTTCTTTATGCTTTTTAAGAAATTCAACTACATGCTCAGCGTTAGCGCAGTGTTGTCTCATTCTTAAAGCAACTGTTTCTAGACCTTGAATTATTGCAAAAGCATTATCTGGAGATAAAGCAGATCCCAGATCTCTCAACAAACAAACTCTTGCTCTAACTGCAAATGGTACATTGGCACCGGTTAGCTCTGGTACAGCCTTACCCCAAATTACACCACCATAACTGGCGTCTGGTTGATTAAATAAAGGTTGTCTTTTAGGATCCGCAGTCCAATCAAAATTACCACTATCAACAATACTTCCTGCTACTGCTGTTCCATGTCCACCTATATATTTTGTAAGTGAATGTATTACTACAGCAGCTCCATGCTCAATAGGTCTACAAATGACAGGCGATGCAGTGTTATCCATTATTAATGGTATATTATATTTTCTTCCAATATCGGAAACTTCTTGAATAGGAAATACTCTTAAATATGGATTTGGTAGAGTTTCACCATAAAATGCTCTAGTTTTATCATCTATTAACTTCTCAAAATTTTTTGGACTTCTTGGATCTGCGTATCTTATTTCTATACCCAATTTACTAAGTGTATGTGTAAACAAAGATACTGTTCCACCATAAAGATCAGTAGAACTGACAATATTATCACCTGCTTGTGCCACGTTTAATATAGCAAAAGTTGAAGCAGTTTGTCCTGAAGATACAGTTAAACATGCAAGTCCTCCCTCCAGTGCTGCTACTCTTTTTTCAAGTACATCATTTGTTGGATTCATT
>CACOMK010000038.1 GCA_902628305.1 uncultured Pelagibacteraceae bacterium
GTTGCTCTAATGGCGCCTACCGAAATTCTAGCTAGACAGCATTTTAATCTTGCAAAAAAAATATTTCCTTCAAGTATTAATATAAATTTAATTTCTGGAAAATCTGAATATAAAGTAAAAAAAGTTATACTTAAAAAATTAGAAAATAATAAAATAGATATTATTTTTGGAACACATGCGATTTTTCAAAAAAAAGTTATATTTAAAAAATTAGGATTAATAATTATAGATGAGCAGCATAAATTTGGTGTGAATCAGAGAAAGAGATTATCTGATAAAGGTGGAATAGATTGTGACGTTCTATTAATGACAGCTACACCTATACCAAGAACATTAACAATGACAATTTATGGTGATATGGATGTTTCTATAATTCGTGAAAAACCTAAAAATAGAAAACCAATTAAAACCTACAGTAAATTAGATTCAAAAATTGATGATGTTTTAAAATTCATAGAAAAACAAATTAAATTAGGCAATCAGATTTTTTGGGTATGTCCATTAATTGATGAGTCTAAGAAGTTGGATCATGCGTCTGCTACAATGAAATTTGAATATTTAAAAAGTAAATTTCCTAACCAGGTTTCCTTACTTCATGGAAAAACAGATTTAGAGGAAAAAAATATAATACTTAATGATTTTTTAAATAATAAATTTAAAATTTTAGTTTCAACAACAATTATTGAAGTTGGAATTGATTTTCCTAATGCAAACGTAATAGTAATAGAGAATGCTAATAAATTTGGACTTTCTCAGCTTCATCAATTACGAGGTAGAGTTGGTCGTGGTGATAAAGACTCCACTTGTATACTTATGTTTAAATCTAATTTAACTGATAATGCAAAAAAAAGGATTAAAATTTTAAAAGATTCAAATGATGGTTTTTTAATATCCGAGGAGGATATGAAATTAAGGGGTTTTGGTGATATCTTGGGTTTTAAGCAAAGTGGAATAAAAAATTTTAAATTAGCTGATCCAATTCATAATAGTGATCTTTTTATATTAGCTGAAAAAGAAATGAGAAGAATAGAAAAATCAAATGAAGAGATAGGAAAATTTAAACCTTTGATTAAATTATATGACAGAGCTGATATAATAAATGATATTGCTTAAGATTTTTTAGTTGAAGTACCTGCTGATACTATAAATTTAGAAGCTTCCTCAAAAGACATATTTAAATATATAACATCTTCAACAGGGAACATTAATAAAAAACCACTTGTAGGGTTAGGTGTAGTTGGTACAAAAACATTAATTAAATTCTTTCCAGTTTTATGAGCCATTTCACCTTTGTTTTCTTTTGTTGCAAATCCTACTGCCCAAACTCCTTTTCTTGGATATTCGATTAAAACAACACTCTTTTTACCGTCATCTTTTTTTGAAAAAGTTTCAGTCATTTGAACAATTGCAGAATAAACAGTTCTTAAAAAAGGAATTCTTTTAAATAAATCATCAATTAATTTAAGTATTCTTCTTCCAAAAAAAGAGAGAGAAAGTCCTCCAACGAAAGTAATTAGCAAAACTGATATAATAATTTCAACCCCTGGAATATTGAAAGGCAAATAACTATTTGGATTTATATTTTTAGGAATTAAATTAGATGAAATACCTATTAAAATCTTAGTAAGATATAAAGTAAATCCAATTGGTATTAAAACAACAACACCGGTAATAAAATAATTTCTTAAAGTTAATGAAACAGATTTTTTTGTGCCTTTTTTTGCCATATTTTAAATTAACTATAACTAGCATATAGAACAAAAACAATTGCAATGATAAATAATACAATTAAAATTTTGTTATTGAGATTCATTATGAATTATTAATATCAATTTTAAGTAGTTATGGATAGAAGAAAATTTTTAACATATGTGGGGTGTGGATGTGGAAGCTTAATTTTGCATTCTTGTTCTTCGGCCCCTATTACCGATAGAAAACAATTGAAAATTATTCCTGAAGCAAAATTAAATGCACAGGCAGCTCAAATTTATGAAAAAGTAAAAGAAAAAGAAAAGATGAGCAATGATACAAAGACATTAAATGAAATAAAAGAAATTGGCAAAAAAATGGAAGATTCTATTAGTGAGTATTTTTACAGATCAAATTTAAAAGATCCAACAGTAAATTTTGACTGGGAATATATTTTAATTGAAAATAAAAAAGTTAGAAATGCTTGGTGCATGCCCGGTGGCAAAATAGCT
>CACOMK010000039.1 GCA_902628305.1 uncultured Pelagibacteraceae bacterium
ATAATTTAAGTTTATTTGAGCTTCTTAAGTCATATTCAACAATTATTATGACCAAAGACTATCAAAAAATGAATATTCCGAAATTACCTGTCTTTACTACAGAGGATGGAATTAAAACAATAAGAGAATTTTTTGGTAAATTAATTGATTGGAAGAAATTAGATGATTTAATTCCTAAAAATTTTAAAAGTAGTTCAAAATATAAACGTACTTGTAAAGCAGGAATATTTGCTGGTTCATTAGAACTAGTTAAAGAAGGAAACCTTACCATGAAACAAGACAAATTATTTGATGATATTTATGTAAAGGAAAATAATGATTAAAAAAGAAAAAATTACAAAAGATAATATTGTTAAATTTCCATTTAAGTTAACTGATTTACAAAAAGAAATAGAAGCAGTTATTTTTGCTGCTGCAGAACCATTAGATATTGATACAATTGAAAGCAAAATCACTAAAAAGGGTAGTGTTGCGAAGTCTTTAGAAAAGTTACAACAAGAATACTCTCAAAGAGGTATTAATTTAGTTTGTATTAAAGAAAAGTGGTCCTTCAGAACTTCACCTAACTTATCTAATATCATGTCACAGGAGAAGACGGTAGAAAAGAAACTTTCTAGAGCTGCTGTTGAGACTTTAGCTATAATCGTTTATCACCAACCTGTAACAAGAGCAGAGATTGAGGAGATAAGAGGTGTTGCATTTGGAACGAATACTCTTGAAATATTGATGGAGCTCAACTGGGTGAAACCAGGTAGTCGTAAAGATGTACCAGGTAGACCAATTCAGTATGTTACAACTGATGAATTTTTAAGTCATTTCAATCTTCAAAAATTATCTGATTTACCAACAATTGATGAATTAGGTGCTGCAGGATTAATTGATAGTTCTAGTGTTGATAATTCAATTTTTGGAACCGGTAAATTCTACAAAGAAAAACAGGAAGAAAAAAAAGAGGATATTTATTCCAATATTGATGAGATGCTAAACAGCACTCTTGATGCAGAAGAGAAAGATTAACAAAAAAGTAACTTTTAAATTAATCATAAAAAGGTTATAAGTTTTCTATGAGCATAGGAATTTGGCAAATAGCAATCGTAGTTATATTAGTAGTCTTATTATTTGGAAGAGGTAAAATTTCTAGTTTGATGGGTGATGTAGCTAAGGGAATTAAAAGTTTCAAAAAAGGAATGGCGTCAGATGTTACTGACGATACAGAGCCAAAAAATATATCTGACGAAAATAAAGACTCAGAAAACAAAGACTAAATCACATGCCTACTATTGGTTGGTTTGAGATATTAATTGTTGTTGGTATTGCAATTGTTGTTCTTGGTCCAAAAGATTTTCCAATCATGTTAAAGAAGGCTGGGTCTTGGATAGGGACTGCAAAAAGATATGTAAGTAATATTCAAAATGAAGTTTCTAATTTAGAAATTGATGATGAAAAAATTGATAATGAAATAAAAAAAGAATCTAAAAAAGATGAACAATGAAGAAAATGAAGGTGGATTTGTTAGCCATCTAACAGAACTAAGAAAAAGATTAATACATAGTTTTGTATTTCTAATAATCTTTTTTATAATTTGTTATATTTTTGCAGAACACATTTACGGTTTTTTAGTTGATCCATTTGCTCAAGCAGTAAAAGACGATGGATCTGATAGAAGGCTTATTTTTACAGCCTTACAAGAAACTTTTTTGACTTATATTAAAGTATCCTTTTTCACAGCTTTTTTCGTAACCTGTCCATTTATTCTTATGCAAATATGGAAATTTATTGCACCAGGTTTATATAAACATGAAAAGATTGCTATTGTTCCATATCTTGTATTAACACCTATTCTTTTCTTTTTAGGCGGTATGCTTGTTTACTATTTGATAATGCCGCTAGCAATTAAATTCTTTTTATCATTTGAAAGTACAGGGATGTCTACAAGTCTACCAATTCAATTAGAAGCTAAAGTAAATGAATACTTGTCACTGGTTATGAAGTTAATTTTTGCATTTGGAATAAGTTTCCAACTACCTATAGTCTTAAGTTTATTAGCAAGGATAGGTGTTGTTGATAGTCAATTTTTAAAAGAAAGAAGAAAGTATGTAATAGTAATTATATTTGCTACTGCCGCATTACTTACACCACCAGATCCAATTAC
>CACOMK010000040.1 GCA_902628305.1 uncultured Pelagibacteraceae bacterium
TTCTAGGCCCACTCTTTCTTTTTTCTCTTTAGGTAATAGAGGATTAAAGAAACCAACCTTTTCTATAAATCTTCCATCTCTTGCAAAACGACTGTCAGCAACAACAACCTTATAAACAGGACGTTTTTTTGTTCCACCTCTTGATAATCTTAATTTTAACATTTCTTCTCCTTTTTTACTTTAATTGGTTAAATAGCTCTGGCGGTATACCTTTATCAGACATACCTTTCAGATTTCCTTTTGACATCTTTTTCATCATTTCAGACATCATTTTAAATTGCTTAAGCAATTTATTGATAGTGGCCGGATCTGTGCCAGAACCATTAGCAATTCTTTTTTTTCTAGAACCATCAATTATTTTTGGGTTCTCTCTTTCTTTTTTTGTCATTGATAAAATAATAGCTTCATTTTTAGTAATTATACTTTCATCAATTCCTGCTGATTCCATTTGAGATTTAATTTTAGAAACTCCTGGCATAAAAGACATGATTCCCTCAATGCCGCCCATTTTTTTCATTTGTCTTAATTGAGATAAATAATCTTCCATTGAAAATTGACCCTTTTTTAAATTTTCTTCAGCTTTTTTAATATTCTCCTCGCCTAAATCTTGAGCCGCCTTTTCTACAAGGGATACGATATCCCCCATTCCAAGTATTCTGTTTGCAATTCTATCTGGATGGAATACTTCAAGATTATCTATTTTTTCTCCTATCCCTAAAAATTTAATTGGAACGTTTGAAACATATTTCATACTCACTGCGGCTCCACCTCTTGCATCACCATCAGCCCTAGTTAAAATAATACCAGATAAATTAACTGTATTTTTAAATTCTTTTGCCACCGAGGCTGCAACTTGACCTGTTAAAGAGTCTGCAACTAAGAAAGTTTCTGTTGGATTAATGACAGCTTCAATTTGCTTAATCTCACTCATCATTTGTAAATCGATTTGAGTTCTACCAGCAGTATCAAATAAAATTATTTCAGCTCCATTTAAATTAGCGGCACTTATTGCTCTTCTACAAATATCAGCAGGTTGCTGACCTTCTATAATAGGTAAAGTTAAAATGTTATTTTGTTCTCCTAAAGATCTTAGTTGTTCTTGTGCAGCTGGTCTGTAAATATCTAGACTGACCATCATTACTTTTTTCTTTTTATTATTTTCTAAAAATTTTGCTAATTTTGCTGTTGTTGTTGTTTTTCCAGAACCTTGTAACCCAACTAACATCATTGGCACAGGTGGTACTGCGTTTAAGTTTATCTCATTATTTGTTGCACCTAATAAGTCTACAAGCTCATCATAAACAATTTTAACAACCATATCCCCAGGCGAAGTAGACCTTATAATCTCTTGGCCTAATGCTTTTGGCTTAACTTTTTCAATAAAATCTTTTGCAACATCCAAAGAGACATCTGCTTCAAGTAAGGCTTGCCTAATGCCTCTTAAACCTTCATCTACTTGAGCTTCATCAAGTGAAGGTGCTTTTTTCAGAGAAGAAAAAATTTCTTCAAATTTATTTGTTAAATTTTCAAACATATTTATTACGCATAGCAATAACGCACTAGTGGGCGAACCCTCGCTGACTAGTGTCGATCTCTTTGTTTCCAAAGACACCGCAAAGTTAATGTTTTTGCGGAAACGGCAACAACCTATAATAGAGGTTCAAAAAGTCAATAAATAAGTTAAATATCTATATATGGATATTAAAGCTTTTAAAATGGACGGTTTAGGTAATGATTTTGTCATCATAGATAATAGGCAAACAATTACAAATTTGACAAAAGAGCAAATCGTAAAGATTTGTGACAGAAAATTTATTGGTTGTGACCAACTAATATTAATTAAAAATAATGATATTTCAGATGCTTCACTAGAATTTTACAATTCAGATGGAGGAATATCTGGTGCGTGTGGAAATGGTACACGATGTATTGCTGATTTATTAGGCAAAGAAAATAACAAAAAAGAAATTGTCCTAACAACTTTATCTGGCAAATTAAAATCAAATATTGTTGGAGAAAAAATGGTTTCTACAGAAATGGGTGTTGCAAAAACAAAATGGGATGAAATTCCATTGTCTAAAGAATTAAACACAAATAATTTAGGAAT
>CACOMK010000041.1 GCA_902628305.1 uncultured Pelagibacteraceae bacterium
TTTCTAAAGCTTCCTTGCCAATAAAATTAATTTGTTTTTTATAACTAATAACAAAATCTAATCCAGCTTGATATTGATTTTCTTCAGGAGAAATGTCGTGTCCCCAATGTAAAAAACCACTTTCCATTCTCATGATATCTAGTGCGTGCATACCACAATTTGAAATATTAAAGTTTTTTCCTTCCTCTATTATTTTTTCGTAAATACCTTTTGCATCTGATGTATTAACATATAACTCATAACCTAACTCACCAACATAAGATAATCTTTGTATCCAAATTTTCTTACTTTCAATTTCAATATATTTAGAGGATGCAAATTTAAAATTTTCTTTACTAAAATCTTCTGTACTTAATTTTTGCATTAAAGCCCTACTCTTTGGACCAAAGATTCCAAAAACACAGTAATCATCAGTAACGTCTTTAAGTTCTACACCTTTAGATAAGTGTTTTTTAATGTGAAATTTATCTCTTTCTCTAGTCGCGGCAGAACTTATTATTCTAAAATAATTTTTATCAATACAAACCACGGTTAAATCAGCTTCTATACCACCATCTTTATTTAACATTTGTGTATAAGTGCACTTTCCTAAATCATGTTTTATATTAGCAGTACAAATTCTTTGTAAATCCTCATGAGCTTTCTCAGACTTTATTTCGAACTTAGAAAAAGGAGTTAAATCAAATAAACCGACATTTTTGACAGTATTACTTGTCTCGTATTCAGCTGAAGGATACCAGTTTTGATAATTGTAGCTGTATTCATACTCAGCTTTTTCTCCATCTAAAGCAAACCACATAGGTCTTTCGTATCCACCAGAAACACCAAAACACGCACCAAAACTTTTTAAATTATCGTGATAAGGAAGAGTTTTAATATTTCTAGAAGTTTTGTGTTGTTTAAATGGCCAATGCATACCATACAAATCTCCTAGTGACTCTGTGATCCTTCTTTTAATAAAACCTAATTCTGAATGAAATTTTTGAAATCTTTTGATATCGTAATTAAAAATATCTTCATTAATATGACCCTGAATTAACCATTCTGCTGTAACTTTACCAACACCACCTCCACTACCTATACCTATGCTATTTAATCCACAGCACACAAAAAAATTTTTTATTTCTGGAACTTCTCCCAAAAGTGTATTTGTGTCTGGTGTAAAAGATTCAGGACCAGAGAAAAATTTTCTAATACCTGTGGTTTCTAAAACTGGAAATCTTTTTAAAGCAGAATTTAAATAAGGCTCGAAATGTTCGAAATTTTCTTGGAATTCACCAAAGGAAAAATTTTCTGGTACTTTATTTGTATTATCCCAAGCAGGAATAGAATTTCCTTCGAAGATACCTACTAATATTTTACCAGCATCTTCTTTTATATAGGTTCTATTATCAAAATCTCTAATGGTTGGTAAGTTTTTAGGAAGTTTTTCTATTGGTTCAGTAATTATATAAAAATGTTCTGCAGGATAAAGAGGTATACTTACTCCTGATTTCTCTCCTATTTGTCTTGACCACATACCAGAGGCTAAAACAATATATTCGCATTTGATTATTTCACCATTAACTTTTACACCAAATATTTTTCCCTTTTTTGTTATTATCTCTTCGACAGGAGATTTTTCAAATATTTTTACTCCTTCTTGTCTTGCTGCTTTTGCCAGCATATATGTTACACCTGAAGGGTCAGCGGAACCATCACCTGGCATTAGAATTCCACCAATTATGTCAGCAGTATTTACAATTGGATAATCTTTTTTAATTTGATTTTTATCCAATATTCTTACATCTACATTATATAGCTGTGCTGTTGTAGCTTGTCTTAATAATTCTTGCCATCTTCCTTTCGTCTCAGCAATTGAAAGTGCTCCATTTAATCTTAATCCAGCAGAGTGATCAACTTTCTTTTCGAGTTCTTTATACAAATCTAAAGTATATTTTCTTATTTTGGTTATTGATGCAGAAGGTCCTAATTGACTTACAAGTCCTGCAGCATGCCATGTTGTTCCTGATGTTAGCTGATCTCTTTCTAAAAGAATTGTATCTTTCCAACCAAATT